>JBGOUY010000258.1:0-6273 GCA_041477795.1 bacterium | reverse complement strand
GGTCGCTGCTGGCCATCGTCTGGGCGTCCTTGCGGTCGTTGCTGTCAGGTGCGCGGCGGCCGCCAGAGCGCCTGGGCTGCGGGCTATCGCGGCGGGTGCTCCCTACGGGGTAGCCGCGGCCGGGCCGCCTGTCAATGGCCGCGCGCTCTGCGGCCATCCGGCGCGCCGGCAGCGGACGGGCTGCCCGGCTGGCGCGCTCAGAACAGGCTCGGGCCACCGGAGCGCTCCGGGGCGCTGTAGGCGCCGAAGGGCGTGGCGATGAGGGGGCCGGCCGCGCTGCGCGGGGCGGCGTCGTCCAGGGCCGGGTTGCGCTCGGCGCCCGGCGCGAAGTTCAGCGCCAGCACGCCCAGCAGCGGCCCGGGCGCCAGCAGCCAGGCCACCTGCGCGCCCAGGTCGGGGAAGAGCCGGCTCACCCACTGGATCGAGACGATGGTGATGGCGAAGCCCACGCTGTTCATGAGCGTCAGCGCCGTGCCCACGTAGTGCTGCGGGCAGGCCTGGGCGGCCAGCGCGGAGAACTGGGCGGAGTCGGACACGACGAACACGCCCCACACCAGCAGCCCGGCGCCATAGAGCAGCGGGTGCACGCGCAGCAGCAGCGGCGCCAGCAGGCACATCGCGCCCGAGACGGCCAGGGAGACGCTGGCCACGGCGCGGCTGCCCAGGCGGCCGCTCAGCAGGCCGCCGCCGACGCAGCCCAGCGCCCCCGCGCCGATCACGGCGAAGGCCCCCAGGCTGGCCCAGGCCGGCCCGGCCAGGCCGAGCGGCTCCAGGGCCGCGCGCACCAGCAGCGGGGTGGCGACCCAGAACGCGTAGAGCTCCCACATGTGCCCGAAATAGCCCAGGGCCGCCCGGCGGTAGCCCCCGCTGCGGAACACCTGCACCACCATGCGCAGGTCGAGCCGGCGCGCCGCCCCCAGGTAGGGCCCGTCTCCCGTCCAGGCCACCACCAGCCCGGCGAGCACGGCCAGCAGGGAGGCCAGCATGATCACCGTGCGCCAGGGCAGGCTCGCCCCCAGCCCGGCCAGCAGGAAGGGCGTGGCCGTGCCGGCGGTGAGGGCGCCGATGAGCCAGCCCAGCGTGTTGCCGATGCCGCGCGGCGACCAGCTCACGACGACCTTCATGCCCACCGGGTAGATGCCGGCCAGCGCCAGCCCGGTGAGGAAGCGGTAAACCAGCGCCTCGGAGAGCTGCGTGGAGGAGTAGGCGAAGAGCACGTTGACCACCGCGCCCAGCACGGCGGAGGTGAGGAACACCTTGCTCGCCGGCAGCACGTCCGCCACGTTGGTCAGCGCGAAGAGCAGCGTGCCGGCGATGAACCCCAGTTGCACGGCGGAGACGAGCAGCCCGCCGGCGGACGCCGAGAGCCCCCAGTCCCGCGTGAGGGAGGGCAGCGCGGCGCTGCTGCTGAACCACAGGGCCGTCCCCAGCAGCTCGGCCAGCACCAGCGCGGGCAGCGTCAGCAGGCCGGGCCCGGCGGGTGGGGCGGAGGGAGGGTGAGCGGCGGGCATGGGCGGCGCGCGAGCGGGAGGGGGCGAGGACTTGCCCCTTGTACTCGCGCCGGCCGGCCTTGGCAACCGCGCCTGAACGTTACAATCGGTCGGGGACTGGGGGAAAGAGGCCTGCGGGAAAGCGGGCCACCCGGCACCGTTGCGGATCTGTCGGGCGGGCAGATCCACGCGGGTGCCGGGCGGCCCCGCTCACGATGTCGCCCGTAGGGGCGGGCGACGCTTAGATAACGCTCGTGTCAGGGGTCGCATGCTGCCCGTGGTCATCCACCTGCCCGGCGGGCGGCTGGGTGGCCGGCGGGACGGCAGGCGGCGCATCCGAGGTGCCGGGATCGCCCTGGACGTCCTCGTTCGCGTCGAGCTGGTGATCGCCATTGCGGTCGTCGCCGAACTCCAGCGCGCCGTGCAGCATCTCCTGCAGCAGGGCCAGGGCCTGCGGATCGGTCTGGTCGCTGATGGCGATCGCGAACACGCCGCTCGTCGGATCGGCCTGCACGCCCAGCGCCGCGCTGAGCGCGTCGAGATTGGCCGGGCTGAGCAGGGTATCCAGGCGCAGGGACACGATCAGGTCGTGGCTGCCACCGCTCAGGTCGATGGCGTTGGGGCCCTCCACTTTGAGCTCGAAGGACACGCTCACCGTGAGCGTGTAGGGCCGCGTGACGCTGCCGGAAGCGTACGAGCCTTCCACCTGCAGCGCGATGGGCACGTCGGGCCGGTTCGCGTCGACGCCGGCCAGGGGCGTCAGCACGAACTTCAGCTCGTGGTAGCTGCCGGCCGGCAGGAAGCTCGGCAGGGCCGTGGCCGCGCCGGAGCCCGAGACATCGACGATCGTGCCGGCGATGAGGTCCACGATGAACTGGCCGCGGAACTGGGCCTCGCTCTGCGCTTCCGAGTCGGCCTGTTGCTCGAGCTGGATCTGGCTCGCGCCGAAGCGAAACACGCCGACGTCCACGCCATTGCCCAGTGCGGCCTGGGGCGTGGCCAGGGGCGTAGCGCCGGGGCCACTGGTGGCCGAGAAGCTCAGCGTGGCCGGCACGGCACCGGCCGGCCCGCCCGTGCCGCTGCTGCCGCCGCCGCAGGCGCTGAGCAGCAGCAGGAGACCCAGCAGCAGGCTGGGCAGGAGACCTGGCAGCAGCATCCGGCCGGTCAAGCGGTGAGAAGCGAGGTGCATGGTTTCCGATGTCCTGATCTGAGTGAACGCGCGCATGCGCGATACCGCCCGGTTTGACTGCCTGACTGCCGCGCCAGCTTGCGCTGGCGGCTGCCAGCGCCGAGCCGCCCGTGTTCGCTCGGCGATTTTGGGAAATTATTCCCAAATTCTCGGCGGATGTCAAGAGGCAATTTGGCCCAGCGGCCAAAACCTCCCGTTTGGTGGGTGTCCCAGGGGCTGCGAGCGGCGGCCCGTGCCTGCCGCGGCCAGCGCCGACGCCCGCTGGCGCGGCGCGCAGACGGCCGCGCGCGGCCCTGCGGCCAAGGGGGACGCGGGCGGGCCGGGTCGCTGGGTCGGCCGGTCAGCAGGGCCGGGCGGGTGGGCAGCAGGGCCGGGCGGGTGGGCGGCTCCTGCGGGCCCGGCGCGCCCGCAGCGGGCGCCCGGGCCGGCGAGGCTCTGGCAGCTCGGGCAGCCGCGGAGCCTCCGCCATTCAACGGCTCAGCGGCGGGAGCGCCGCAGGGGATGGGACCGCGGCCGGGCCGCCGCCGATCCAGCGGCAGCAGGCGGGGCCACGGCAGGCAGAGTTACGGCAAGCGGGGCTTCGGCCGGCCGGACCGCCACGGGCGGGGCCGGGTCAGGCGGCCTGCAGATTGCCCTGCGCATCGAAGCGGAAGGAGACGGGCTTGCCCACCACCTCCATGTGGGGGTGGCGCCGCACCTCCTCCAGCATCGGCTCGGAGACGAGGATCGTGGACAGCTCGAGGGTGTTCTTGATGCGCACGATGCGCGCCTCGGCCGGTTTGACGCGGATGGCCGTCTTGACGCCCAGCTTGATGGCGTCCTCCTCCGTGTTCATGATGATCGGGATCGCGCCGCCGTCCAGATAGCACGACGTGATGACGTTGGCGTAGGTGGACCCCACGTCCAGCTTCTGCCAGATCTTCATGGTGATGACGTCCGCCAGCCCCAGCCCGGTGGCGTTGCCGTGCGTCTCCTCGGTCAGGTCCAGCACGACCAGACGCTGGATGCGCGGGCCGCTCCACTCGTGCATGTCGCGGTTCGGGCGGCCGGTGACGTTGGGGTCGAAGCCGGCGCCGCTGATGTTCTTGCCCATCTCGTCGATCACCAGCACGTCGATGTCGTCGAAGAGCAGGCGCCCCATCATGGCCTTGGCCTGCGCCTGCAGCTCGGTTTCGCGCTCGAAGAGCGTCTCGGCGGGCAGGGCCTCGACGATCGCGGTCTCGTCATGGGCGTTCTCCACCAGGCCCACGCCGAACAGGATGGGCTTCTTGGCCATGATGAAGCGGGCGACCTTGGGCAGCACCGTGCCGAAGGCGTCCATGCCATGGGCGTGCAGGGTGGTGGCGCCCTTGATCTTGCCCATGCCGATGGTCATCATCTTCACGATCCCGCTCTCGATGGGCGCGCGGAAGTTCGTGTGGGGCTTGATGCGGTTGATGAGCACCACGCCGTCCGCCTCGGCGGCGTACTGGTCCATGTAGACGGGCATGCCGTCGTCGAGGCGCCCCAGCTCCTGCGTCTCCATGGTGGCACGCACGGGACAGCCCACCGAGGCCTCCGTGATGCCGTAGCCTTCCAGCACGGCGCGCTGGCCGGCGGCCGTGGCCGAGCCGTGGCTGCCCATCGCCGGGAAGATGAAGGGCTTGGCGCCCAGCGCCTTCAGCTCGGCGACGACGGCCTGGGCGGCCTGGGCGATGTTGGCCACGCCCCGGCTGCCGCAGCCCACGGCGATGGTCATGCCGGCCTTGATCTTGGCGCGGATCGCCGGCTTGCGCAGCTCCTTGACCACCGCGGCGGCGACGTCATCGATGCGGACGGTCTCGAAGGTCACGCGGACGGGCACCATGCGCGGCAGGGGCACGTCCAGGCCGCCGGACGGGTTGACTTCGATGCGGTCGCCGATCATGGCCGTCTCCTGGAGGGTGCAATCGCGTCGGATGGTATGGGATGGGCCGGGCTGCGGGCGGGACAGGGGCAACGCCGCCCCCCGGGCAGGCCCTGCACGTCCCCAAAACTATGGGACGAAGCCCGTCCGAAGGCAAGCTCCGCCCGGCCGGCTGCACCCGCGCCCTCCCCGCTCCGGCTTCCCATCGCGGCCCATCTGTGTTCAGCAATGGGAAGAACCCAGCACCCCTTACCGAGAGGACCCCATGGCCAAACGACGCGTGCTGCTCACCGGGGCGGCGGGCTACATCGCCCAACGCATGTTCGACGAGCTGCGCCAGCGCTGGGACGTGCTGCCGCTGGACGTGCGCACCACGACCCGCGACGGGCGCGCGGTGTCCGGCTGCGTGGTGGCGGACCTGACCGCCGCCAACCGGGACGCCTACCGCCAGCACTTCCGCGGCTGCGACGCGGTGATCCATTGCGGCTTCGTGAGCGCGCCGGGGCTGGATGCCAACACCTGGCAGGAGAATTCCGACGCCAAGTTCCGCGCCGAGTACAGCAACGTGGGCATGGCCTACAACGTGTACAAGACCGCCCACGAGGAGGGCGTGCGGCGCGTGGTGGTGTGCAGCTCCAACCACGCCGCGGACTACTACGAGCGCCTGATCTGGGCCGACCGGCTGGACTGCGTGACGCCGGACATGCGGCCGCTCTCGGACAACTGGTACGGCTGGGCCAAGGCCGCCTACGAGCTGCAGGGCTTCGTCTTCGCCACGGGCAAGGTGGAGGGCCGGCCGCTGGAGGTGGTGCAATGGCGCATCGGCGGCCCGCGCGACGACGACATCGACCGCGTGGCGCCGGGCGACATCAAGGTCATGCACCGCGCCCTGGGCGCCTACCTGAGCCGCCGCGACCAGGTGCAGCAGGCCGTCAAGATGGTGGAGACGGAGGACATCCGCGACGAGAACGGCGTGCCCTTTCTCATCGTCTACGGCGTGAGCGGCAACACGCACGGCTTCTGGAGCATCGTCAACGCGCGGCGCAAAATCGGCTATGCGCCGCAGGACAACAGCCAGGTCGTCTTCGCCGACAAGATCGCGGCCATCGCCCGCGCGGCCAAACAAGAATAGCGAGCCGGGAGGACGAACCCATGAACGCTGTCATCCACGAAGGCGGCTGCCTGTGTGGCGCCGTGCGCTACCGCTGCGCAGGCGATCCGACGGGGGTCGAGTACTGCCACTGCGGGATGTGCCGCCGCTCCGCCGGCGCGCCCACGGTGGCCTGGGCGGCCTTCCCGGCGGGCGCGATGACCTTCACGCGCGGCCAGCCCACCCTCTACGCCTCCAGCGAGCGCGGCCGGCGCGGCTTCTGCAACCGCTGCGGCGGCGCGCTGACGTTCCAGTGGAGCGACCACCCGGAGCTGATCGACGTGACCGTGGGCAGCCTGGACGATCCTGCCGCCGTGCCCCCGCGCTGGCACATCTTCGACGCGGATCGCATCCCCTGGCTCACGCTCCACGACGACCTGCCGCGCTACCCGGCCCGCCGGCCCAAGGCGTGAGCGGGGCGGAGCGGCCTGATGCGGGGCCGTCCGTGGGCGGCTCACTGCCCTTTGGAGGCCACGGCAGCCTGGGCCGGATCGGCGTCCGGGTGCGGCATGGGGGCTGACGTGTGGTCGCAGGCGATCGCCTGGTGGTCGCTCCCAGT
>JBGOUY010000123.1:0-11747 GCA_041477795.1 bacterium | reverse complement strand
GCCTCGCCCTGGATCGTGATCCTGGTGCTGTTCCTGATCCTCATCACGTACTCGCCCTGGATAACCCTGCTGGTGCCAAACGCCCTGTATGGCATCGCGCGCTGACGCGCGGGACCGGAGCATCGCGCGCTGACGCGCGGGACTTAAGAATGGCGCGCTGACGCGCGGATAGTAAACGTTGCGCGCCGGAAGCCCTGCCGCGGGGCGTGGCCCGCCGTTGGACTCCGCGCCCTCCTGCGCTATGGTGGGCGTGAAGGCGCGTCGCCGCGCAGCCTGGGCGCGTTGCCGCGCGCTGGCGCACGCTGCCGGCTGCTCACCTCAACTCCCGGACGACCCGCCTTGGCTGGCTTTCACCCGCGCCCGCTGCTCCTGCTCGCCGCGCTGGCCGTGGTCTGGTTTGCCCTGCTGGGCGCGCGCGACCTGATCGAGCCGGACGAAGGGCGCTACGCGGAAATCCCCCGCGAGATGCTGGCCAGCGGGGACTGGATCACCCCGCGCCTGGACGGATTCAAGTACTTCGAAAAGCCCCCGCTGCAGTATTGGCTGACGGCGGCGGGCTATGCCCTCTTCGGCGTGAACACGACCACCGCGCGGCTCTGGCCCGCGCTGCTGGGCTTCCTGGGCGCCGCGCTGGCGGGGGGCCTGGCGCGCCGGATCCATGGCCCGGCGGCGGGATGGCCCGCCTTCGTGATCACGCTGAGCAGCGCGCTCTACACGGCCATGGGCCACATCCTCACGCTGGACATGGCCGTGTCCGTGTTTCTCTTCGCGGGGGTGGCCTGCCTGGTGCTGGCGCAACAGGCGCGCGGCCGGCCCGAGTCGCGGCGCTGGATGTGGCTGGGCTGGGCCGCGCTGGCCGCCGCCACGCTCAGCAAGGGCTTGATCGGCATCGTCCTGCCCGGCGGCGCGGTGGTGCTCTACAGCCTGTGGCAGCGGGACTGGGCCTTGTGGCGGCACCTGGAGCTGCCGCGCGGCCTGCTCCTGCTGCTGGCGCTGGGGGCGCCGTGGTTCGTCCTGGTCAGCCTGCGCAATCCGGACTTCGCCTGGTTCTTCTTCGTGCGCGAGCACCTGGAGCGCTACACGACGAACATCCACGAACGCGGCGAGCCGATCTGGTACTTCCTGCCGGTGCTCGTCGTGGGCACGCTGCCGTGGAGCGGGCCCGTGCTGCGCGCACTGGTGCGGCCGGGCTTCCCCTGGTGGCCGGCGGGGGGCGGCTTCTCGGCGGAACGCTTCCTGTGGGTCTTCGCGGCCGTGGTGTTCGTGTTCTTCTCCCTGGGGGATTCCAAGCTGCCCCCGTACCTCCTGCCGATGCTGCCGGCCCTGGCCGTGCTGGCCAGCCGGCCGCTGGCCGGCGGCCCGACGGCGAGCCTCCCGCTCGCCGCGCTGGCGCTGGCGGCGGCCTGGGCCGTGCTGGCCTTCATCGCCCCGCGCTTCCCCACCGAGCTGATCGACGCGACGCGCATCGCCGCCTTCACCAAGTGGTTCTATGGCGCGGCCGCGTGCACGGCCCTGGCCGGCGTGGCCCTGCTGCCTCGGCTGCGGGGTCCGGCGTCCCTGCGCCTGGGCGCCGCGGCCGTGCTGCTGCTGGCCGCGTTCCAGCTCGCCGCGTGGGGCTACCGCGTGGCCGACCCCTCGCGCACCAGCCGCAACCTGGCCGAGGCGATCCTGGCCGAGCAGCCCGGCGCTGCCGTCGTCTATGCCGTCGGGGACTACTATCCGCAGTCGCTCCCGTTCTACCTGCAGCGCACCGTCGTGCTGGTCGGCATTACCGGCGAGCTGCAGATGGGGATCGACGCGGAGCCGGCGCGCTGGATCGGCTCCCTGGACGAGTTCGCCTGGCGCTGGTACAGCGAGCCGCGCGCGTTCGCGGTGCTCAACCAGGCCTCCCTGATATGGGCTCAGGAGCACCACCTGCCCATGCGCCAGATCGCGCAGAATGCCCGTCTCGTCGTGGTGTCCCGCCGCTAGGTCTGTTAAGGTTTGGGCGGGGTTGGGTGGAGTTGAACCCGCATCCGCGGCGCCCCATGCAGATGCAGGGCGGATGGGTGCGCGAGGTTCCGCCGACGCTTCGCTCCCCTGCCACGCTCCAGCATCCGCGTCCGCCGAGCGCCGTGAATGTGCGTGCCGCGCTGTGGCCCCCAGCGGTGTGATCCGGCCGCCGCCCCGCAACCCTTCCTGTGTCGACGGTCCTGTGTCCAAAGCAAGCCTCGGATTCTTCGGCCTGCTGGCCGTGATGACCCTCGTGTGGTTCAGCCTGCTCGGCTCGCGCAACCTGATCGAGCCGGACGAGGGCCGCTATGCGGAAATCCCGCGCGAAATGGTCGCCACGGGCGACTGGATCACGCCCCATCTCAACGGCTTCAAGTACTTCGAGAAGCCGCCGCTGCAATACTGGCTGACCGCCGCCGGCTACAAGCTGCTGGGCGTCGGCAACGGCTCGGCGCGGCTGTGGCCGGCGCTGCTGGGCTTCGCTGGCGCGGTGGCGGCGGGCCTGCTCGGCGCGCGGCTCTACGGCCGCCCGGCAGGCTTCGCGGCCGCCTTCGTACTCGCCAGCAGCTTCCTGTATTTCCTGCTGGGGCACGCGCTGACGCTGGACATGACCGTGTCGTTGTTCCTGTTTCTCGGCATCGCCTGCTTGGTGCTGGCGCAGCTGGAGCGGGGCCGGCCCGCCGGGGCGCGCTGGATGTGGCTGGGCTGGGCGGCCCTGGCCGCCGCGACCCTCACCAAGGGCCTGATTGGCGTGGTGCTGCCCGGAGCGGCCGTGCTGCTGTACTCGCTCTGGCAACGCGATTGGGCGCTGTGGCGGCACCTGGAGCTGGGCAAGGGCCTGCTGCTGCTGCTGGCGCTGACGGCGCCCTGGTTCGTTGCGGTGAGCCTGCGCAATCCGGAATTCGCCTGGTTCTTCTTCGTGCGCGAGCACGTGCTGCGCTTCGCCACGCACTCAGCGCACCGCACGGCGCCGTTCTGGATCTTCGTGCCGGTGCTGCTGCTCGGCTCGCTGCCCTGGACGGCATCCTGGCTGCGGGCCGTGCTGCAGCCCGGCTTCGCCTGGCGGCACGGCACGGGCGGCTTCTCCGCCGAGCGGCTGCTGTGGGTGTTCGCGGCGACCGTGTTCGTCTTCTTCTCCGCCAGCACCTCCAAGCTGGCACCGTACATCCTGCCGGTCTTTGCCCCGCTGGCGATCCTGGCCGGCCGGCACCTGGCCCAGCGCGGCGACCGCTTCATGCTGCCGCTGGCCCTGCTCTCCGCACTTGCGCTGACGAGCCTGGATTGGGTGGCGGACGCCCTCCCGCTGGAGATGTTCCCGGTCGACGCACTGGAAGCTTACGCGGACTACCTGCACCTGGCAGCCGTGCTGATGGCGCTGGCGGGGCTGAGCACGCTGTTCATGCGCCCGGGCCACACTTTGCGCCTCGGTGTGACAACCCTGCTGGTGCTGGTGACCCTGCAAACCCTGCTCTGGTCCGCCCGTGCGATCGAGCCGTCCCGCTCCAGCCGGGCGCTGGCTGACGCCATCCTGGCCGAGCGGCCGCAGCAGGCCGACATCTACTGCGTGGGGGACTATTACCCGCAGACGCTCCCGTTCTACCTGGGCCGCACCGTCGACCTGGTCGTCGTGACGGACGAGCTGGAGATGGGCATCCGCGAGCAGCCGCAGCGCTGGATCGGCTCCTTTGCGGAATTCGCCCGGCACTGGAGCGCCGAGCGCCAGGGCTTCGCGGTGATGGGCAAGCAGTACTACCAGCACTATCTGGCCAGCGGTCTGCCCATGCGGTTGGTGTACACGGGTCCGCGCCTGGTGGTGGTGTCCCGCGAGTGAGTCTGGTAAATTGGAGCGGACGTGCATCCGGGGCCGCCGGCCCGGGATGCGGCTCCCGGCAGCCTGACCCTCGCGGCATCGCGCGCAGTTCCTGCCCCCTGACCTCCGGCGCTTGCATGACCCATACGACGTACCTGGCAGTCGTGGAGCGGCCCGTCGCCCTCGGGCGGGGGCCTGGCCCGGCCGCGTGTCCCGCTCGCTGAAGCGGCGGTCCCTTTCCCTCGGAGACGGTGCATGCTGCCCTTCACCCGCCCCACGCTGGGCGAAGACGAGATCCAGGCGGTTCGCGAGGTGCTGGAGTCCGGCTGGCTCGCCTCCGGCCCCAAGGTGCTTGCGCTGGAAAAGGCGCTGGCCGACTACGTGGGCGGCGGCGTGCAGGTGCGCGCGTTCAGCTCGGCCACCAGCGCCCTGGAGGCCTGCCTGCTGGCCGCGGGAGTCGGCCCGGGGCATGAGGTGATCGTGCCGGCCATGAGCTTCGTGGCCTCGGCCAACGTGGTCGTGCGGGTGGGGGCGCGCCCGGTGTTCGTGGATGTGGAGCTGCGCAGCCGCAACCTCACTCCGGCCGCCGTGGAGGCGGCCATCACGCCACGCACGCGCGCCATCATCCCCGTTCACTTCTCCGGCCTCGCCGTGGAGCTGCCCGCGCTCTACGCGCTGGCGCAGCGCCACCGGCTGGTCGTCGTGGAGGATGCCGCCCATGCCATCGGCACCGAGTGCGGCGGGCGCAAGGTGGGCTCCTTCGGCAATCCGGTCTGCTTCAGCTTCCACCCCAACAAGAACATGACCACCATCGAGGGCGGCGCGGTCGCCTGCAGCGATCCCACCTTCATCAAGCGCCTGGAGGCGCTGCGCTTCCACGGCATCGAGCCGGACGGCGAAGGCGGCATGGACGTGAAGGCCTGGGGCGGCAAGATGAACCTGCCCGACGTCGGCGCCGTGATCGGGCTGATCCAGCTGCGCCAGCTGGACGGCTTCAACGCCAAGCGCAAGCGCCTGGCGGAGCGCTACCTGGAGATGATGCCGCGCCACCCGGCGCTGGTGCTGCCGGCCTCCGGCCCGGGCCACGCCTGGCACATGTTCACGATCTGCATCGATGCCGCCGCGCTGGGCACGACGCGCGCGGAGATTCTGCAGCGCCTGGCCGCGCAGGACATCCGCGCCGGCACGCACTACCCGGCCATCCACCTGTTCACGCTCTACCGGGGCTATGGATACGGCCCGGGGGATTTCCCGCAGGCCGAGCGCATCGGCGCCCAGACCCTCACCCTGCCGCTCTTCCCGGGCATGGAGGAGGCGGACGTGGACCGCGTCTGCACGGCCGTCGGCGGGATCCTCCATGGCAGCGTCCACTCCGGAGCGTCCCCGGCATGAGCGCGAGCGGCCCGGCAGCCGCGGCGGTTCGCGATCCGGACGTGTCGCTGGTGATCCCGGTGTACAACGAGGAGGCGGGGCTGGCGGCGCTGTTCGACCGGCTTTATCCCGTCATGGACGCCCTGGGGCGGCCCTACGAAGTGGTGTTCGTGGACGACGGCAGCCATGACCGCTCCGCCGCCCTGTTGCGGGAGCAGTACCAGGCGCGCGGGGACGTGACCCGCGTGGTGCTGCTGCGCAACAACGCCGGCCAGCACGCGGCGATCCTGGCGGGCTTCGAGTACGCGCACGGGCGTTACGTGATCACCCTGGATGCCGACCTGCAGAATCCGCCCGAGGAGCTGCCGCGCCTGATCGCCGCCATGGATGCGGGGCACGACTACGTGGGCACCATCCGCCGCAATCGCCAGGACAGCCTGTGGCGGCGCTGGGCCTCCCTCGCCATGAACAACCTGCGCCAGCGCATCACCTCGATCCGCATGACCGATCAGGGCTGCATGCTGCGCGGCTACCACCGGGACATCGTGCGCGCCGTGCTGCACTCTCACGAGACGCACACGTTCATCCCCGCGCTGGGATACATCTACGCGCGCACTCCCACCGAGCTGGTGGTGGAGCACAGCGAGCGCTTCGCGGGGGAGTCCAAGTACGCGCTCTTCAAGCTGATCCACCTGAACTTCGACCTGGTGACCGGCTTTTCCGTGCTGCCCCTGCAGCTGTTCTCGCTGGTGGGCATGGGCATCGCCGCGCTGTCGCTGCTGTTCGTGGTGTACCTGGGCATCCGGCGGCTGATGATCGGGCCGGAGGTGGAGGGCGTGTTCACCCTGTTCGCCATCGCATTCTTCCTGATCGGCATCGCCCTGTTCGGCATCGGGCTGCTGGGCGAATACATCGGCCGCATCTACGAGCAGGTGCGGGGCCGCCCGCGCTTCCTGGTGCAGGCCGTGCTGGAGCCGCCCGGCAGCGAGAGCCGCGGCAACCTCACATGAGCGCAGCCGGCGCCCCCACGGTCGTGTTCGCTTACCACAATGTGGGCGTGCGCGGCTTGGCTGTGCTGCTGGCGCTGGGCCTGGACGTGCGCCTGGTGCTGACGCACGAGGACGCCGCCCAGGAGACGATCTGGTTTCGCAGCGTGGCGGAGCTGGCGCGCTTGCATGGCGTCCCGGTGATCGCGCCGAAGGACGCCAACGACCCGGCGGTGGTGGCGCAGGTGCGCGCCTGCGCTCCGGACTGGCTGTTCTCCTTCTACTACCGGCGCATGCTGGGTGCCGCGCTGCTGGCGCTGCCGCGCCGGGGGGCCTACAATCTGCACGGTTCGCTGCTGCCCAAGTACCGCGGCCGGGCCCCGGTGAACTGGGCCGTGCTGCACGGGGAGCGCGAGACGGGCGCCAGTCTGCACCGCATGGTGCTCAAGCCGGACGCCGGGGCGCTGGTGGATCAGGAGGCGGTGGCGATCCTGCCCAACGACACCGCGCACGAGGTGTTCGGCAAGGTCACCTGCGCCGCGGAGCGCCTGCTGCTGCGCGCGGTGCCGGCCCTGCTGGCGGGCACGGCGCAGGAGCGGCCGCTGGACCTGTCCACGGGCCGCTACTTCGGCGGACGCAAGCCCGAGGACGGACGGCTCGACCCGGCCGCGGGGGCCGCGACGACACACAACCTGATCCGCGCGGTGGCCCCGCCCTATCCGGGCGCCTTCTATGCGCCGGGCAGCGGGCCGCTCGCCGGCCGGCGCCTGGGCGTGCTGGGCAGCTACTATCGCGGGGAGCCTGCTCGCGCTGCCGGGCCCCGCCTGTACTGGGAGGGCGGCACCTGCTGGCTGGATGCCGCGGACGGCGAGCGCCTCCGCCTGACCGCGTTGACCCTGGACGGCGCCCCCCTCGACGAGCCGGGCTTCCGCGCCCAGTGCGGCGGCCCCGTGCTGCGGCTCGGCGGCTGAACGGAACACGGCCTCACCCCCATCGACCTCCGGCGGTCCACCGCCACACCCTGAACGCTTGCCCATGAAAATCCTGATCCTCGGCGTCAACGGCTTCATCGGCCATCACCTCTCGCACCGCATCCTGGAGACGACCGACTGGGAGGTCTATGGCATGGACCTCGCCGCCAACCGCGTCGAGGACGTGCTGCAGCACCCCCGCTTCCACTTCTTCGAGGGCGACATCACCATCAACCACGAGTGGGTCGAGTACCACGTCAAGAAGTGCGACGTGGTGCTGCCGCTGGTGGCCATTGCCACGCCCGCGGTGTACGTGCGCAACCCGCTCTCGGTGTTCGAGCTGGACTTCGAGGCGAACCTGACCGTCGTGCGCTCCTGCGTGCGGCACCACAAGCGCGTCGTGTTCCCCTCCACCTCGGAGGTGTACGGCATGTGCCAGGACGCGGAGTTCCACCCCTACGAGTCAAACCTGGTGCTGGGGCCCATCCCCAAGTCCCGCTGGATCTACGCCTGCAGCAAGCAGCTGCTCGATCGCGTGATTGCGGCCTATGGCGAACGGGGCCTCGCCTACACCCTGTTCCGGCCGTTCAACTGGATCGGGCCCGGGCTGGACAGCCTGTACACCGCCAAGGAGGGCAGCTCCCGCGTGGTGACGCAGTTCCTGGGGCACATCGTGCGCGGCGAACCCATCGAACTGGTGGATGGCGGCCAGCAGCGCCGGGCCTTCACGGACATCCGCGACGGCATCGCCGCCCTCATGCGCATCATCGAGAACGAGGGCGGCCAGGCCAGCGGCAAGATCTACAACGTGGGCAACCCCGCCAACGATCTCAGCATCCGCGAGCTGGCCGAGCTGATGCTGGAGCTGGCGCGCGGACAGCCCGAATACCGCGAGATGGCCGCACGCGTGAAGCTGCGCGAGGTGCGCGCGGCCGACTACTACGGCGCCGGGTACCAGGACATCCGCACCCGCGTGCCCTGGATCCGCAACACCATGGCAGAGCTGGGCTGGCGCCCCACCATCACCACCCGCGACGCGCTGCTCAGCATCTTCGACGCCTACCGCGGCGAAGTGCAGGTGGCCGGCAACCTGCTCGACGAGAACGGCGACTAGCGCTTGACGGCAACGGCGTCGCGGGGAAACACGGTTCCCCCGCACCCCCAGCATGGAACAAAAACGACCGTGCGCATTGCGCTGAAGGTGGACGTGGACACGCTGCGCGGCACGCAGGAGGGCGTGCCGGCGCTGCTGCGGCTGTTCGAGCGGCACGGAGTGCGGGCCACGTTCCTGTTCAGCCTGGGGCCGGACCACACGGGGCGCGCGCTGCGCCGCGTGTTCCGGCGCGGCTTCCTGCGCAAGGTGTTCCGCACCTCGGTGGCGAGTCACTACGGGCTGCGCACGCTGCTCTACGGGACGCTGCTGCCGGGCCCGCACATCGGCCGGCGCTGCGCCGAGGGCCTGCGCGCCGTGGCGGCGGCGGGGCACGAGGTGGGCATCCACTGCCACGACCACGTGCGCTGGCAGGACGCCGTGGCCGGCCAGGACGCCGCCTGGACGCGCCGCGAGCTGGAGCGGGCGATCGAGGCGTTCACGGACGTCTTCCGCACGCCGCCGCACGTGCACGGCGCCGCGGGCTGGCAGGTCAACCCGCACCTGTTCACGCTGGAGGAGGCGCTCGGCTTCCGCTATGCCAGCGACGTGCGGGGCGAGGCGCCGTTCCTGCCGCAGATGGAGGGCGTGGCCTCCCGCTGTCCGCAGCTTCCCACCACGCTGCCCACGCTGGACGAGCTGATCGGGCGCGACGGCCTGACCGCGGACACCGTCCACGAGGCGGTGCTGCGAGCGAGCCGGGCACCCAGGCCGCAGGGGCACGTGTACACGCTGCACGCGGAGCTGGAGGGGATGCGCCTGATGCCGGTGCTCGAACGCCTGCTGGGCGCCTGGCGCGCCGCCGGCGATGTGCCCGGCACCCTGGCGGAGCTGCACGGCGCGCTGGACCTGGCGCACCTGCCGCGGCGGAGGGTCGTGCAGGGCAGCGTGCCCGGCCGCTCCGGCCTGCTGGGGGTGGAAGGCGACCCGGCGGAGAGTGCCGCCCCGCGCTGAGTGCCCCGCCGGGCGCAGCCGTGCCCGCACGCGCCGCGTCGGCCGGCTATGGCGCGGGCCACCGATGCGCTATACTGAGGCCGCTCCGGCCCGCCGCCCGCCACGGGCCGGTGGCCGGTGACCGCACACGCTCTCACTGGAGCCCCCGATGGTCCCGTTCCGCTCCGCTATCACCCGGCGCCCCCGCGGGGCGCATCTGGCCCCCACGGTACCGAGCCTGCTGGCGCTGCTGGGGCTGCTGTTGGCCGCGTGCAGCTCGCCCCTCAGCATGAAGCCGCTGGAGCCGGACCCGGGCATCGCCGCATCGCTCAGCGTCGTGCAGTCCAAGACGCAGACGCTCTTCGACGAGCTGGGCCGCAACGCGGCCATGCCCTTCCCCGATTACGACGCCATCCACTACCGGCCGCTGCTGGACGAGCTGGCCAATGCGCAGAAGCTGGCGCGGCTGCACGAGCGCAGCGGGGAGGAGCGCAAGGGGCTGGACGATCTGCTGGCGACGTACAGCGACATGCGCGGCGATCACCGCGCCCAGAAGCTGAGCTTCGAAAGCCTGCTCGCCTTCCGCAAGCGCATCGACACCCAGTTGGACGCCCTGCTGCAGATGGAACGGCGCTGAGGCGCCGCACACGGGAAGGGGCAGCGCCGGCGGATCAGGCGGACTGGCTGGCCTCGCGGCCGGCGGGCGGACCGTCCTTGCCCAGGCGCAGCATCAGGCCTCCGATGATGAGGAGGGTGAGCGTGTACACGATGAGCTGGATGCCGTCCGGGCGCGCCACATAGCCCACCAGGGTGTGCAGCACCTGCCCCGCCACCGTCGCCTCGGAGAGCAGCCAGGAGGTATCCCACAGCGCCGCGCCCAGCGGCGGGAGCAGGCCCGCCTGCACCAGGAACGCCGCGGACTGGGCCGCCATGCCCGAGGCCAGCAGGAGCAGCAGCCAGCCCGTCACGCCGAAGAGGTGCCGCGCGGGGATGCGCAGCAGGCCCAGGTACAGCGCCACGCCCAGGCCCACGCCGGAGGCGAGCCCGATCACGCCGCCGGTGAGCATGCCGACCCCCGCCGCGCCCGCGCTGGCGGCGATGCCGTAGAGGAAGAGCACGACCTCCGAGCCCTCGCGCAGCACGGCCAGCCCGGTCACGACCGCCAGCACGTACTGCGGCCGCGTGCCGCTGCGCACGCTGCGGCCCATCTCCCGGGCGTGCTGGACCAGCTCGCGGCCGTGCCGGCTCATCCAGATGTTGTGCCAGCCCAGCATGAGCACGGCCAGCCCCAGCACGGCCGCATTGAACACCTCCTGCCCCACGCCGGCCAGCGCGGCGGCCAGCTCGCCCGCGAACACGGCCACCACGGCCGAGCCGGCCAGGCCGGCGACCAGGCCCGCGCCGACCCAGAGCCCGCGCCGGGGCAGCCCGCCGCTGGCGGCCAACACGATGCTCACGACGAGGGAGGCTTCCATCACCTCCCGAAAGACGATCAATGCCGTTGGAATCATGGCTAAGGGTGTGCTCCCTGGTTCAGCGGATAGTGCCGCGTTACCGGATCGGGCCTACTTGGCGACGATGCGGCCCTTGGCGGTGTCCTCGTGGAATTCGCCCACGAATTCGTAAGTGCCGGGCTGCAGCGGGTTGAGGTACAGGGTGACCGTCGCGCCGCCGGCGATGACCTTCTCGCGGTTCAGGCTATGACTCTCGAACTCTTCGGGCGTCGCATCCGCGTTGATGATGACCAGCGTGATGCGCTGGCCTGCCGGCACCACCAGTTCCGCCGGCTCGAAGCGGTGCTCCTTGAGGGTGAGGTTGAACGTGGCGTCCTCGGCCCAGGCCACCCCGAGCACCAGCAAGGATAACACGGCCGCCAGGGCCAGGGTGCGTACGGTTCGGATCATGCGCTTGTCGCTCCCGCTTTGGATGGCTGTCATCTGAATTAGAAATGCGACTCAATCTCATCTACTATTCCAAGATAGCCACTCCAAACGGGAAAGGCAACCGATTTCTTTTGCGCTCCGCTCCAGCTTGATGCAGGTCAATTACTTTGCGCCAAGGGAAGCCGGCTGGGACTGCGAAACGGCGTTCACCCGCTTCCGGCAGGACGGAGGGCTGGTTAAATAGATTGAGACGCATTCGCAATGTTATAGACCGCTCCACGATCCGGTTGAGGCGGCCGCCCACCGTCCGGCGCGGCTCACTGCACCCAGCATCGCCGGGATCGTCCCGGCACGCTATGACAAATGTCAATTTCGGCGCACGCCGCCGGCACAGCACCCGCGCGGGGCGCTGCATTGCGCCGCGGCGCCGCCGGAGAGGCCCTCCGGACAGCGCCCGCGCCTAGTGGTCCGACACCACTTGATTTTGGGACTGTGCGGAGGAGGAAGGCGCTGCCTCCCTCCTCCGCACCTCCTCCCACCGGCAGGGGCCGGCGGCCCCTGCACCCGCTACAAATGGGGTCAAGGGGGCTTGCTCCCTTGCGGAGGAGCGCGAGGGGGCAGCGCCCCCTCGCACCCGAAAACCAAGGCGGG
>JBGOUY010000270.1:0-6019 GCA_041477795.1 bacterium | reverse complement strand
ATGCTGACCGACTTCATGATCTCCTCGATCAGCGCGGGGTCGCTCATGCGGGCCACGCCGCCCTCGCGGCGGATATCCGCCGGCACGCGCTCCAGCGCCATCACGGCCACGGCGCCCGCGTCCTCGGCGATCTTGGCGTGCTCCGCCGTCACGACGTCCATGATGACGCCGCCCTTCAGCATCTCGGCCAGGCCCACTTTCAGGCGCATGGCTTACGAGTTCCAACCGGATCCGTTTTGCATGGTGTCGCTCCTCTCGCGCGATGGGTGCGCTCCTCCTCCGTGGTGAACAATGCGGCCGGGGCCGCGGGATGAATCGCCGCGCTCGCTCGGATTTCCGGGCGTCTGCGCGCTCAATGCATGCTCTGGTACTCCTGCTCGGCCGGCGTGGGCGGCGGGCGGCGCAGCACCTCGCCCAGCTCGCGGCCCAGGATGGCGAAGGCCGCGTCCAGCCGCTCCTCCGGCTCGGCCGCCACGCACAGGCGGATGCCGTTGCGGCCGCTGGCGAAGGGCTGGTAGAGCGAGCCGGGCGAGACCAGCACGCCGCGCCCGCGCAGGTGCTCGAACAGCCGCTGCACGTCCACGTGGGGCGGCAGGTCCACCCACACGCACAGTCCGCCGTCGGGCCGCGAGAAGGCCGCCTCCGCGGGCAGCGTGGCCTCCAGGCGCTCCAGCACGCGCTCCATGCGGCGGCGGTAGGTCTCGCGCAGCGCCGTCACGTGGGCGTCGAAGTAGCCGCGCTCCATGAACTCGGCGATCGCCGCCTGCAGGATCAGCGACTGGGACAGGTCGGTCATCTCCTTCAGCTCGCTCAGGCGCCGCACCAGGTGCGCCGGGGCGCAGAGATACCCCACGCGCACGGCCGGCACCAGCGTCTTGCTGAAGGTATTCAGGTAGATCACGCGCCCGCTGCGCTCCAGCGAGGCCAGCGCGGGCCACTGGCCGGGCTGCGCGTGCAGCTCGGTGTCCGAGGCGTCCTCGATCAGCACGCTCTCCAGCCGGTGCACGTGGCGCAGCAGCTCGGCCTTCTCCGCCAGCGTGTACGAATGCGTGGTGGGATTCTGGAAGTTCGGCACCGCGTAGAACAGCTTGGGCGGCTGCTGCGCGCCGAGCTGCTCCAGGGCCTGGGTATCGATGCCGTCCGGCCCGATCGCGTAGGGGTGCAGCCGCGCGCCGTTGACGGCGAAGATCTTCAGGGCGATGGAGTACATGGGCGACTCCACCACCACGCGGTCGCCCGGGTCCACGAAGGCCCGCGCCAGCAGGTCGATCCCCTGCTGGCTGCCCGCCACGATGAGCACCTGGCTGGGGTCCGCCTCGATGCGGGATGCGCGCAGGCGCCGCGCGATCTGCTCGCGCAAGGGCAGGTAGCCCGCCGGGCTGCCGTAGTTGAGCAGGTGCCGTCCGCCCCGCCGCAGCACCGTGTTGAGGCATTGGCGGAAGCGCTCGAGGGGGAACAGGCCCGTGTCCGGGCGCATCTGGAACAGGTTGATCGGGCGCGGCCGGTCCGCCGGGAAGAGCGGTGGCGCCGCGGGGGAAAGGTACGCGCTGAGGTGCCGCGCGAAGCGCTGCTCCCAGTCCGCCTCGCCGAGCGGGCGGGCGGGCGGCGTTCCGGCCGCCGGCGGGCCGGCCGCCGGCGGCAGCTCCGGCGCGGGCTGGCTGGCGAGGCTGCCGCCGCCGAAGTGCGTCTCCACGTAGCCCTTCTCCGCCAGCTCGCGGAAGGCGTGCGCCACCGTGTTGCGGTTGACGCCGAGCTGGGCGGCCAGCGCCCGGATGGAGGGCAGACGCGCGCCGGCCGGCACGGCGCCGGAGCGGATCGAGCCGATCAGCCGCGTCACGATCTGGTCCGTGAGCGGCCGGGAGCGGTCCAGCGCGAACTCGGCGAATCCGTTGGAGCGGTGCATGGGATTCAGGCCGCTGGGGGTGCGTCGCGGTCGTCGGCCGGCAGGTGTGCCAGCACCCGCTCGACCACGCCGCCGTCCTGCGCGAGCCCGCGCTGCCGCAGCGCGTCCACGATCAGCAGGCGCGTGCCGGCGGACTTGTTCTGGCCATACTTGAAGCGGCTCTGCGCGCCCACGATGCGCAGGCGCAGGCCCGTGATGGCGCCCAGCAGGCCCTGCCAGTAGCGGTCTGCCGGGTCCAGCGGGGGGTGCCGGCCCTCGGGCTGGAAGCGCGCCAGCATCGTCTCCAGGATCGCGATGAGGCCCGTGGGGTCGCGCACCAGTTCCGCCTCCACGGCGAACTGGCCCCAGCTATAGTAACTGGTGGGCACGCCGCGCGGCTCGCCGCTGAAGTACGAGGGCACGTAGGCGGCCGGGCCGAACACGGTGAAGGTCGCGCGCGGGTCGCTGTCCAGCCGGCGCAGCATGGGGTTGGTGTTCGCCAGGTGCCCCCAGATCTCGCCGCCCTGCGCGCGCGCGCCCGCGGGGCCCTCCAGGCGCGGCACGAAGTGCATGAAGGTGAGGCTGGGCTGCCGCGCCTCGCCGTCCCAGATGGAGAGCTGGCCGTGCTCGGCCTGAGCCAGCAGCCCCAGGGCCGCCGCCTCGTCCACGCCCGCGTACTGGTCGTAGCCGTGTGCCATCGCTGCCGCTCCCGCTCTCGCTTCGCCGCCTGCACCACAGCGTATTGACATAGGACAAGTCCGTGCGGCCAATTGTCGCGACCGGACGTCCAGACGCCCGCACGGGGGCCGCTCTGCTGTTGGGGCGCCCATAGAATGACTCTGACGATAAAAGGCGCGAACGGCAAATGCAATGGGTCAAGTTATTTTATTTTAAGACAACCTGAGGACAATCGGCAATGGTGGGTCGGAAAGGTCGTTTCCGAGGCCCGTGTTGAAGAAACGGATGGGACAACTCCAGATTGGATTGGGACAAGGTGCCGGGGAGCAAGATGGGGCGATGTGCCATGCCGGTCGCCCGGGCGGCGCGGGACGCCCGGCGGGCGGCGTCCGTTGCCGTTGCGGCGGGCGCGGGCCACCTGGGCGGGGGGGCGCCGCAGCCCCGCTCAGTTGGGCCGCAGCAGGTACTGCCCGTTGCCGTACAGGCCGCCGCCGTTGACGTTGAAGGTGGCGATGGAGGCGCGCAGGTAGAACTCCCACAGCCGCAACTGCCGCGCCGTCAGGCCGCTCTGGGTGCGGATCTCGGACCGGTGGGCGCGGTGATTGGCCAGCCAGGCCTGCAGCGTGCGCTTGTAGTGGGTGCCGTCGATGAACCAGTCGCGCTCGAGCGCGAAGTGTGCGGGGTGCTTGGCCAGCTCCGTGTGGGCCCAGATGCGGCCCCCCGGGAAGATGTAGCGGTCGACGAAGGAATCCTGCCGGGGCGCGTCCGACTGGCCGGGGCCGGGGACGTACACGATGTAGTGCAGGAACAGCCGGCCATCGTCGCTGATGAAGCTGCGCACCTTCTCCAGCGCCTTGGACAGGTTGGTGATGTGCTCGAACACGCCCAGGCTGACGACGCGGTTGAAGGTGTGATCGAAGGCGACGTTGTTGAAATCGTCCTGGATCAGGTAGAAGCGGTCCGTATTGAGGGGATGGCCCGACTCCGCCTGCTTGGCCCGCAGGTAATCGGCCTGGGTCTGGCTCAGGGTGAGCCCATAGACCCGCACGCTGGGGTAGTGGCGCAGGGCGTGCTCGGCGAAGCTGCCGAAGCCGCAGCCGATATCGAGGATCTTCTGGCCGTCGCGAATGTCGGCCTTGCCGCAGACGTCGGCGAGCATGGCCTCCTGCGCCTCGTCGAGGGTCTGCGTGCCGTTCTCCCAGAGACCCATGGAGTACTTCATGCTGTGGCCGAGCACCGGCGCGAACACGGCCAGCGGCAGGTTGTAATGCGTCTCCATCAGCTCGCGGCTGCGGGCGGCGATCTCCTCGGACTCTGCGGGGATGGTGGTGAGGTCGCGACCGATGTACGGCTCGATCCAGTAGTACGCCTGCATGTAGGCATCGAGCAGCACCTGCACGGCCGGGCCTGGAGCGGGCAGCAGGCCGTCCAGATACGCGTCGACGATCCACGCTTCGAATCGCATGCGGACCTCCTTCGCAGCGAGAGCCCGCGCTGGCCGGGCCCGCCGCTAGTAGCCCATGGCACAGCCGTCCTTGCGGGGGTCGGAGCCGGCCTGCAGCACGCCGGCCTCCGAGTCGATGTAGATCATCTGCCCGCCGCCCATCGGCGCCTCCGCCTCCGCCACGGTGTGCCCGCGCCGGCGCAACGCTTCACGCATGGGCTCCGGAATCGCGCGTTCCACCGTCAGCACCCCGTGCTGCGGCAGGAAGCGCGGGGCATCCAGCGCCTCCTGCAGGTCCATGCCGTAGTCGATCCAGTTGGAGAGCACGTAGCTGTGCCCCATCGCCTGGTAGTGCCCGCCCATCACGCCGAAGCACAGCACGGGCTCCTTGCCGCGGTACGCCAGGGCCGGGATGATCGTGTGCATGGGGCGCTTGCCCGGCGCGATGCAGTTGGGGTGGCCCTCTTCGATCACGAAGCCCGCGCCGCGGTTCTGCAGCATCACGCCCGTATCGCCCGCGATCACGCCGCTGCCGAAGTTGTGGTAGAGGCTGTTGATGAACGAGCAGCAGTTGCGCTCCCGGTCCACCACGGTCAGGTAGATCGTATCGCGGTGCGGCGCCCCGCCGTTCAGCCCCCGGCCGTTCAGACCCGTCGGCACCGGGTGCGACAGCGCCCGCGCGGCATCGATGCGGCCGAACTGGCGCCGTGCGAAGTCCTTGCTCAGCAGCGCCTCCACCGGCACGTCGGCGAAGTGCATGTCCGCCACCCAGCGGTCCCGCTCGGCCAGCGAGAGCTTGAAGGCCTCGCTGAAGGTGTGCAGGTAGTCCAGGCTGAGGTGCTTCAGATCGCCCAGGCGCGTGTGCTCCAGGATGTTGAGGGTCATCAGCGCCGCGATGCCCTGGCCATTGGGCGGAATCTCGCACAGGCGCAGCCCGCGGTAATCGGTCGAGATCGGCTCCACCCATTCGGACCGGTGGGCGGCCAGGTCCGCCTCCTCGATCAGGCCGCCGTGGGCGCGCATATAGTCCGCGATGCCCTTGGCGATGGGCCCTTCGTAGAAGGCCTGCTGGCCCTGCTTGGCGATCAGCCGCAGCGAGCGCGCCAGGTCCGGCTGGCGGTGGCGCGTGCCCGCCGGCGGCGTGCGGCCGTTCACGATGAACACGCGCGCGCTGGTCTCCGTCTTGCTCAGCAGCGCCACCTGGCGGTTCCAGGCCCATGCCACCACCGGCGTGACGGCGTAGCCCTCCTCGGCGAAGGGGTTGGCCGGCTGCAGCTGGTCGCCCTGCGGCCGCGTGCCAAAGCGTTGCAGCGCCGTTTCCCAGCCTGCGATGGCGCCGGGCACCGTGACGGAGAGCAGCCCGCGCTCGGGCACGCTCGTGTGGCCGCGCCGGCGGTACTCCTCGGGCGTGGCCTTGGCCGGGGCGCGCCCGCTCCCGTTCAGCCCGTGCAGCTTCCCGGTCTTGGCCTCGTGGTAGAGGATGAAGCAGTCGCCGCCGATGCCGGTGGACTGCGGCTCGGTGACGCAGAGCGTGGCGCCCGCCGCGATGGCGGCGTCCATGGCGTTGCCGCCGCTCTTGAGCACCTCCAGGCCCACCTGCGTGGCCATGGGCTGGCTGGTGGAGATCATGCCGTGGGTGGACATCACCACGGAGCGGCCGGGGGACTGGTGATCGCGCATAGGTTCGGGTCCTGGGGTGGCAGCGCCAGGCGGGCGGGCGCCCGCTGCGGCGCGTCAGAGCGAATCGGGAATTGACTTTCACTTTATCGCGCGGCCGCGAGAATGCCAATCGCACCGCCGGCAGCGCCTGTGCTGCGGGCAGCGCGGCCGCTCCTCGCACGGCTGACCCGCGCCGGTCGCCCCTCACACCTGCGCTAGTACTAGGTTGTCTTAGTTCATAGCATATGGTACGGGAGTGGCATGAGCAAGAAAGCCACTCCCATCGTTCTCTCCGAGGACGAGCGCAGCGCACTTGAACGTCTGATGCGCGGCGGTAGTACCGAGCAAAGACTCGT
>JBGOUY010000386.1:0-3361 GCA_041477795.1 bacterium | reverse complement strand
CGAGGCCTGCCGGGGCTTCCCGGCCAACGTGAACGTCTCGGCCACGGTGAGCCTGGCCGGGCTGGGGCCCGACCGCACGATGATCCGCATCCTGGCCGTGCCGGGCCTGCAGCGCAACTGCCACACCATCGAGGTGGCGGGCGAGTTCGGCACGCTCACCGTGGAGATCAGCAACATCCCCAGCGAGAACCCCAAGACCGGGCGGCTGACGGCGCTGTCCATCATCCGCTCCATCGCCGACGCCATGGACCCCGTGCGCGTGGGGACGTGACACGCGGCCGCCCGGCGCCCGACTTTCGGAGACCCCCCATGAAACTCCGTTCCGGCCAGGTGGCCGTGATTACCGGCGGCGCCAGCGGCATCGGCCGCGCGATGGCGCTGGACCTGGCCCGGCGCGGCCTGCACGTCGTGCTGGGAGACGTGGAGGCGCGGCCCCTCGCCCGCACGGCCGAGGAGGTGGCTTCACTGGGCGTGAGCGTGCTGCCCGTGCGCACCGACGTCTCCACGCTGGCCTCCCTGCAGGCGCTGG
The DNA here is from genome assembly GCA_041477795.1 of bacterium. Taxonomy (GTDB): domain Bacteria; phylum SAR324; class SAR324; order SAR324; family JACQKK01; genus DATFMP01. The sequence goes on along the minus strand of JBGOUY010000386.1, from coordinate 2,832 downwards.
CGGAGGCGGCCTTCCGGCGCTTCGAGACGGTGCACGTGCTCTGCAACAACGCGGGGGTCTCCGTGGGCGGCCCGCTGCAGGAGGCCCGCCACGAGGACTGGCAGTGGGTCATCGGCGTGAACCTGTGGGGCGTCATCCACGGCGTGGAGTGCTTCGTGCCGCGCATGATCGCCGCGGGCCAGCCCGGCCACGTGGTCAACACCGCCTCCATGGCCGGGCTCATCGCCAGCGCCAACCTGGGCATCTACAACACCACCAAGTACGCCGTGGTCGGGCTCTCGGAAACGCTCGCCAAGGACCTGCGCGAGACGAAGATCGGCGTGTCCGTGCTCTGCCCGATGGGCGTGCAGACGCGCATCCGCGAGAGCGAGCGCAACCGCCCGGAGCACCTCGGCACCAAGTACTCCCAGCGCCTGCAGCCCGACCTGCTGGGGCGCTGGATCGCCCCGGAGGACGTGAGCGCCCTCGTGCTGCAGGCCATCGAGCACAATCGGCTCTACGTGCCCACCCACTATGAGGGCCGCGACTTCTGGGACCGCCGCGCCCAGCGCGTCCACGACGCCTTCCCCAAGCCCCCCGACGCCTGAAGCAGCGCCACTTGAAGCAGCGCCACCTGAGCCGCCGCCGCCCGAGGGGGCCACCTGCCCGCGCTCCCTGCCGCCCCGGCCGCCTGCCTCTGGATGCGCCCGCCCCGGCTTAAGTAACGCCGCGATCCGCCGATACACCGAACGAGGAGCCCGGCACGCGAAGCCGGGGCCGGCGAGGGGGCGGCGTCCGGGCCGTCCGTGGGAGCACGCATCGGAAAGGAGGCGTTCGATGAAACGCGGGGTGAGTGGGATCGGCGTGGCGGCTGCGCTGCTGCTGGCGGCGCTTTTGACGATGCTGCCGGGCAGGCCGGCGCTGGCCTACGAGGCCAAAGACAGCGACGCGTTCTTCCTCGAGTTCGGCGATGCCAACATCGAGGTGCGCAACAGCCCCGAGCTGCTCTCCGGCGACAGTCTGCGCGGCGGCCTGCGCCTGGGCCTGTTCTGGACGTTCTTCCTGGAGCTGGGCTATGGCAGGGTGCACTACAGCGACACCGTGCCGATCAGCGGGGTGAAGACCGACATCGACTTCCGCACCACGGGCGCGAACTACGGCCTTGGGCTGATGATCCCCATCCGCAAGGTGCGTCTGGGCTTGAAATACGTGCGCAGTCCGAACAACCGCTGGTCCGAGGTGCAGAAGGACAACGTCACGGGCACGCAGCTCTCCGCCATCAAGGGCAACATCAACTTCGACAGCGAGTACGTCTTCACCCAGTTCGGCGAGAAGAACTGGTTCGAGATCGGCGTGCGGCGCGACCTCATCCGCAACACCACCTCCGTGCTCGAAAACAGCTTCGGCCCCTACATTGCGTTCAACATCCCGCTGAGCTAGCCCCCGCCGCGCGGCGACCCGGCCGGCCTGCGCTCCCGACCGCTGCACGCGCAACGAGGCGCGAGGTGGGGAGGCGCGCTGCGGGTGCCCGCCTCGCGTTGATCTTCGCCGGCGCTGCCGCTACACTCGCCGCACCGCAGCCCCCATACCGCCACCGCCGCCGACGCGCCGCCCGTCGCGCTTCGCCGCGGCCGGGCTGCGCTCCCCCTCTCGCGAGCCGCTGCCGCCATGCACGCGCTGGAAGGCATCAAGGTGCTGGACCTGTCCCGCCTGGCCCCGGGCCCCTTCTGCACGATGATCCTGGGCGACCTGGGCGCCGACGTGCTGATGATCGAAGCGCCCGCGGGCGCCACCTCGGAGGTGCAGCGGCCCTGGGCGCAGGCCGACGAGGGGCGCGAGGACGCCTTCGACCCCCTGCGCCGCAACAAGCGCAGCATCGTGCTCAACCTCAAGGAGCCGCGCGGCCGGGAGGTGCTGCACGCCCTGGCGCGCGAGGCGGACGTGCTGGTGGAGGGCTTCCGCCCCGGCGTGATCCAGCGCCTGGGCTGCGACTATGCCACGCTCGCGGCGCTCAACCCGCGCATCGTGCTGTGCTCCCTGAGCGGCTACGGCCAGAGCGGGCCCTATGCGGACCAGGTCGGCCACGACATCAATTACATCTCCATCGGCGGGCTGCTGGGCTTCGTGGGCTGGCCCGGCACGCCGCCGGCCATCCCGGGCAACATCGTGGCGGACTTCGCCGGCGGGGGCATGCACGCGGCCCTGGCCGTGCTCGCGGCCCTGCTCGCGCGCGGCCACACCGGGCGCGGGCAACAGGTGGACGTCGCCATGAGCGACGGCGTGATGTACCTGCTCGCCACCTGGGTCAAGCAGGTGCTCTCCGGCGGCGCCCCGCCCCAGCGCGGCGACTACTTCCTCAACGGGCGGCTGCCCCACTACAACGTGTACGAGACCCAGGACGGCGGCTGGATCAGCGTCGGCAGCATCGAGACCAAGTTCTGGCACAACCTGTGCCGCGTGATGGAGGCCGAGCAGTACGCCGACCGCGCCTTCGACGCCAGCGCCTTCCCGGCCATCAAGGCGCACCTGGCCGCCCGCTTCAAGACGAAGACCCGCGCCGAGTGGTTCGCGCTCCTCTCGAAGGAGGAGATCTGCGCGGCGCCGGTGTACGACCTGGCCGAGGCCGTGGCGGACCCGCACAACCTGGCGCGGCAGATGGTGGTGGCGCTGGAGCACCCGCGCTTCGGCACCGTGCGCCAGGTGGGCATCGGCCCCAAGTTCTCCGACACCCCGGGCAGCGTGCGCAGCCTCTCCCCCCACCGCGGCGAGCACACCGACGCCGTGCTGGAATCCCTCGGCTATAGCGCCAAGACCGTCGCCGCCCTGCGCAAGGAGGGGGCGGTGGCGTAGGGG
>JBGOUY010000132.1:0-11133 GCA_041477795.1 bacterium | reverse complement strand
GCATGGGGCGCACCCGCGATGGGCTCGATAGAGACGACTGGCAGCGCGGCCAGCGCCTGGCCCTGGGGATGGCGATCCCACTCGGCGAAGCTGCGCAGCGCGGTGACCACCAGCCCGCGCTCCGCAGCGGCGCTCTCCAGCGCCTCGGCCTGCCAGCCGGCCAGGGTCGCCTGTACCGCCTCGCGCTCATGGGCGCAGCCGAGCAGCGCGAGCAGGCCGTCCCGGTGGTGCGGCAGGTTGGTGTGCAGGCGCACCCAGCGCCCGTCGCCGCAGCGGTACGTGCCGGCGATCTTGTCCCAGGGGTCCGCCAGGGGCTGGCCGTTCAGGCGCAGGTAGCGCTCGCTGCGGAACTCGATGGCCGCGTCGCGCATGGGCACGCGCACGCGCTGGCGCTGCGCCGTGGGGTCTTTGTGCCCCGTGCGCAGATGCCACAGCTCGGCGGCGGCCAGGGCAGCGGCGGCGATGCTGGCCTGGGCCGCCGTCCCCACGGCGAAGGAGGAGGGCAGCACCGGCTCGGCCCCCGGCAGCTCTACCTGCGCCAGCGCCTCGGCCGGCAGGCCGGCGAGGCGCCACAGATCGGTGAGGGCGGCGAGCGCGGTCATGGGCGGCTCCCGGGGTGGCAGCGTGCGGCGCGGGCGCGTCGCGGCGGCGCGGGAAGAAGCATCGGGCGAGGCGGTGGGGGTGTCGGGGCCGATCCCGCGCTACGAATCGCGCGGGACGGCCAGCATGCGTTCCAGCGCCCGGCGGGCGCCGGCGGCCACGTCGGCGGGCACGGCGATCTCGTGCACTTCCTCCCGCAGCGAGCGGCGCACGTCCTCCAGCCGGGTCACCTTCATGTACGGGCAGTGCAGGCGGCAGCCGATGCAGCCGTCGGCCAGGATGAACTCCTTGTCCGGGTAGCGCTTGCGCAACTGGTGCAGCATGCCGTTTTCGGTGGCGATGAGGAAGGTGCGCGCACGCGGGTAGCGCGCCACACGATCCATCATGGCGGTGGTGGAGCAGACCTCGTCGGCCAGGGCCAGGATGTCCTCGCGGCATTCCGGATGGGCGATCAGCACGGCGTCCGGATAGGCGTCCTGGGTGCGCTTCACGTTGGCGCCGCGCAGCACGTCGTGGGTGGGGCAAGCGCCGTCGTAGACGACGATGTCCTTGTCCGGCAACTGCTCGGCGATCCAGCGCCCCAGGTTGCGGTCCGGCGTGAACAGCACCCGCTCCGTTGCCAGGCTGCGCACGACGGACACCGCGTTGGCCGACGTGCAGCAGATGTCGCTCATGGCCTTCACTTCCGCCGAGGAATTCACGTAGGTCACGACGGCCCGGCCCGGGTAGCGCTCCATCCAGTCCTCCAGGCTCTCCGGCGTGATGCTGTCCGCCAGGGAGCAGCCGGCCGCGATGTGCGGCAGGAAGACGCGCTTGCCGGGATTGAGCACCTTGGCCGACTCGGCCATGAAGTGCACACCGCAGAAGATGATGCGTTCGGCATCCGTGCGCTGGGCCTCCAGCGAAAGGCCGAGGGAATCGCCCACGAAGTCCGCCACGTCCTGCACCTCGGGCACCTGATAGTTGTGCGCGAGGATCACAGCGTTGCGTTCGGCCGCCAGCGCGCGGATCTCCGCCTGCAGGGCCGCCGTGTCTTGCGCGGGCGGGCCCGCCAGGTGCGCTGCGATGTCCAGTTCCCCGCGGGGCGCGCTGGCCCGCTCAGTCGTCTTGCGCTCCATGACCATTCCTCTCCTTCACCCAGGCGTTCGCGTCCGCCTTGATCGTTTCCGTACCCGACGGGAAGACCCGCCAGAACTCCTTCTTGACCAGGCTCGTGAGCATGCCGCTCTTGGAGAACCCGTGATACCTGGCCAGGGCCTCCAACATCGCCACTTCCTGGTCATTGGCGGAAAAGGTGCGGACTTTCTTTTTCATCTCGTTATACAAGAGTTATATAATAACGCAATAATAACACCTGAGGCTGCTGATGGCAAGCGGAGCGGCGGACTTGACGCATGGGGCCGCCGGCCGACCCGCCGGCCGCACCTGCAGGGGTTGGCGGAGCGCCCGGCGTGGGCCCAGCCGGGCGGGCGGCCGCGGCGACCCTGCAATCCTCTGTACCTAACGTCAACGCCGCGGCCAGGTTCGCCTGGCCGAGCGCGACCGCGCCGCCAGCCGCACGCGGCCCTTTTGCGACGGGTTTGATTTTCGCTCAGATCATTGAAATACTGACCAAAAGGTCACGGAGCGCCCTGCCCCACCCGGTTCCCTCCCGCACTGCGAAACCGGCCCTTGTAGCGTCACGACCCGAGCGAACCCAATGGCCAGACAAGCTGCCAAGTCCCGATCCTCCGCCCGCCGCACCGTAGCCGGGCGCCCGGCCGCCAAGGCCCGCCCCGCCCGCAGCGCCGCCAAGCGCGCCCCTAAGCGCACCGTTGGGCGCACCGCTAAGGGCATCGCCAAGCGCACCGCGAAGGGCCCCGCCAAACGCGGAGCCGTCAAACGCCCCGCCCGGCGCAGCGCCGCCCAGGCGCGCCCCGCCGCGGCACGCGCAGCCGCCCGCAGCCGCAGCGCTGCCAAGGTGCGCGGGGCCAGGCCGGCCGCCGCCAAGGCCCGTCCCGCCGCGCGATCCACAGCGCGATCCACAGCCAACGCCAGCGCGCCGAAGGGCTGGAACCGGGAGCAGCAGCTGGCCGTGAACGCGCTGCGCTTCCTGGCCATCGATGCGGTGGAGCAGGCCAAGTCCGGGCACCCGGGCATGCCGATGGGCATGGCGGACATCGCCACGGTGCTCTGGAGCCGGTACCTGCGCTTCAACCCACGGCACCCCAAGTGGCTCAACCGGGACCGCTTCGTGCTCTCCAACGGGCACGGCTCCATGCTGCTCTATGGGCTGCTGCACCTGACCGGCTACGACCTGCCCATGAGCGAGCTGCGGCGCTTCCGCCAACTGGGCAGCAAGACCCCCGGGCACCCGGAAGCGGGCCATACCGCCGGCGTGGAAGTGACCACCGGGCCGCTCGGCCAGGGCATTGGCAACGCGGTGGGCATGGCGTTGGCGGAGCGCTGGCTGGCCGCGCGCTTCAACCGTCCGGGGCACGAGATCATCGATCACCACACCTATGTCTTCTGCGGCGACGGCTGCCTGGAAGAGGGCGTCAGCCACGAATCGGCGAGCGTGGCGGGGCACCTGGGCCTGGGGCGCCTGATCGTGTTCTATGACGACAACCACATCACCATCGACGGCGAGACGGCACTCTCCTTCTCGGAGGACGTCCCCAAGCGCTTCGAGGCCTACGGCTGGCACACGCAGCGCGTGGACGGGCACAATCCTGGCGCCATCGCGGCGGCCATCGACAAGGCGCGGGCCGAGCGGGGCAAGCCCTCCCTGATCGCGTGCCGCACCATCATCGGCTGGGGCGCGCCCAGCAAGGCCGGCAAGGAGAGCACCCACGGCTCCCCGCTGGGCGCCGAGGAGGTGGCCGGCACGCGCAAGGCGCTGGGCTGGAGCTGGCCGCCCTTCGAGTTGCCGCCCGAGGCGGTGGAGTTCTGGCACAAGGCTGGCGCGCGCGGCGAGGCCACCGAGCAGGCCTGGAACGCGAAGCTGGACGCCTATCGCAAGGCCTATCCGGCCGAGGGCAAGGAGCTGGACCGCATCATCGAGGGCCGGCCCTCCACGGCCTGGGAGGCGCCGCTGCAGGCGCTGCGGCAGAAGTGGCTGGCCGAGCCGCCCGAGGCCGACGCCACGCGCTCGTTTTCCGGCAAGGTGCTCGATACCTTCGCCATGCTGCATCCGGACCTGCTGGGCGGCTCGGCGGACCTGACGCCCTCCAACAACACCCGCGTCAAGGCCTACTCCGACATCAAGCCGCGCCAATTCAGCGGCAAGTACGTGCGCTACGGCGTGCGCGAGCACGGCATGGGCGCCATCCTGAACGGGCTGGCGCGGCACGGCGGCGTGCTGCCCTATTCCGGCACCTTCGCCGTCTTCTCCGACTACATGCGCCCCGCCGTGCGCCTGGCGGCGCTCACCGGCACGCAGGTCATCTACGTGTGGACGCACGACTCGATCGGGCTGGGCGAGGACGGCCCGACGCACCAGCCCGTGGAGCACTACGCGGCCCTGCGCGCCATCCCCAACCTGCGCGTGTACCGCCCCGCGGACGGGCGCGAGACCCTGGAGTGCTGGATCGAGGCCCTGCGCCACACGCGCGGGCCGAGCGCCCTGCTCCTCACGCGGCAGAAGCTGCCGATCCTGTCCGGCACGGGCAACGGCGGCGTGACCCGTGGCGGCTACGTGCTGGCCGACTGTCCGCCCGGCCTGCCCCTCAAGGTGCTGCTGCTGGGCACCGGCTCCGAGGTGCACCTCGCCGTGCAGGCACGCGAACAGTTGGCCCAGGCCGGCATCGGCGCACGGGTGGTGAGCCTGCCCTGCTGGGAGGTGTTCGCGGAGCAGCCGGATAGCTATCGCGAGCAGGTGCTGCCGCGCTCTGTGCCGGCGCGCGTGGCCGTGGAGACCGGCATCCGGCAAGGCTGGGACCGCTGGATCGGCTCCCACGGCGCCATGGTGGGCATGACCGGCTTTGGCGGTTCGGCCCCCGCCGGCGACCTGTTCAAGGCCTTTGGCATCACCACCGAGGCCGTTGTCAGCGCCGCGCGGGCGCAACTGGCCTAGCGGCCCCCACCCCGCACCGGACGCGGAACCGCCCCATGGCGCCCATCCTCATCGCCCCCTCGATCCTCTCGGCGGACTTCGGCCGCATCAACGAGGAGATCGCGGCCGTGCACGCGGCCGGGGCGGACTGGATCCACCTGGACGTGATGGACGGGCACTTCGTGCCCAACCTCACCTTCGGGCCGCCCCTGGTCAAGCGCATGCAGAAGCCCGCGGGGGCGGTCTTCGATGCGCACCTGATGGTGACCGACCCCGCGGCCTGGCTGGAGGACTTCGCCAAGGCCGGCGTGGACCGCCTTACCGTGCACGCCGAGGCGCCCATTCACCTGCACCGGACGTTACAGCAGGTGCGGGCCTGCGGCATGAAGGTGGGGGTCTCGCTCAATCCGGCCACTCCCCTGACGGCGCTGGACTGGGTGCTGGAGGAGCTGGACCTGGTGCTGATCATGTCCGTCAACCCCGGCTACGGCGGGCAAAGCTATATCCCGCAGGTGACGGAGAAGATCCGCGCCCTGGCCGAGCAGATCGCCCGGCGCAAGCTGGCGGTGGCAATCCAGGTGGACGGCGGCATCACGCCCAGCACCATCGGCGCGGCCGCCGCCGCCGGGGCCACGGTGTTCGTGGCCGGCACGGCGGTGTTCAGCGGGACGGACTATGCCCGCGCCATCGCCGCCCTGCGCGCCAGCGGGGAGGAAGCCGTCGCCACGGCCAGCGGGCAGCCGCGCGGCGCGGCTGGGCGCGTCCCTCCGCGCGCCACCCCGCGCACCCTGCCGTGATGGGCCGTGATCGGCCGCCAACCGGCGGAAATGCGGGCCGGGCGTGACTTTTGCGTTTGACGGAGCCTGGGCGGATGTGGTCTGGTCGGTTGGTTTGACATCCGCTTGCAACGCGGCTTGCCCCCGTTGGGAGCCGCCCCACATCCGCTGCAACGAACGGAACGCCGTGGCCAAGGTCGGTTTCAGTGACGCGGTGCTGAAGGAGGTCAACGCCCTCTTCGCCCGCTATCCCAAGAAGGTGCACGCCCTGCTGCCACTGCTGCACATGGCGCAGCGGGAAAACGCGGGCTGGCTGCCGCGGGGCTGGGAGCAGTACGTGGCGGATCTGTGCGAGACCACGCTCAATCACGTGCGGGGCGTGGTGACGTTCTACAACATGTACAAGACCGAGCCGGTCGGCAAGTACCACATCCTCGTGTGCACCTGCCTGCCGTGCGGCCTGTGCGGCGGGACGGAAGTGCTGGAGCACCTGGAGCACCGGCTGGGCATCAGCGCGGGCAAGACCACCGAAGATGGCCTGTTCAGCCTGGAAGACGCGCAGTGCCTGGCGGCCTGCGATCAGGCGCCCCTGATGCTGGTGAACGAGAACCTGCAGAAGCGCATCACGCTGGAACAGATCGACCGCTGGATCGACGAGGCCCGCGCCAAGAAGGCTTGAGCGCCGTCCCCCGACACTCTGCACGCACCCTTTCCGCCCGGCATGGCCCAAGAAACGCTGCTGCTGCTCAAGAACATGCGCACCCCCGGCTACACGGGCGACCTGTCCGCCTACCAGAAGGCGGGCGGCAGCAAGGCCTGGGAGAAGGTGCTCGGAGGGATGAAGCCGGCCCAGGTGATCGAGGCCGTCAAGGCCTCGGCCCTGCGCGGGCGCGGCGGCGCGGGCTTTCCCTGCGGCATGAAGTGGAGCTTCATGCCCCCGCTGGGCGCCAAGCCGCACTACCTGGTGTGCAACGCGGACGAGAGCGAGCCGGGCACGTTCAAGGATCATCTGCTGATGCTGGCGGACCCGCATCAGTTCCTGGAAGGCATGATGATCGGCTGCTTCTCCATGCACAGCCACCACGGGTACATCTACATCCGTGGCGAATCCCAGCACGCGATTCGCCGCGTGCAGGGCGCCATCGACGAGCTGTACAAGGCCAAGCTGCTCGGCAGGAACATCCGCGGCAGCGGCTTCGACCTGGACCTCACCGTCCATCCCGGCGCGGGGGCGTACATCTGCGGGGAAGAGACGGCCATGCTGGATTCGCTGGAAGGCAAGCGCGGCCAGCCGCGCTCCAAGCCGCCCTTCCCGGCGCAGTCGGGCTTCAATGCCTGCCCGACCACGGTGAACAACGTGGAGACGCTGGCCAACGTGCCCTTCATCCTGACGCAGGGGCCGGAGGCCTTCGCCAAGCTGGGCCGCCCCAACAACACGGGCACCCAGTGCATCAGCATCAGCGGCCACGTGGCCAAACCGGGCGTGTACGAGGTGGAGATGGGGCACAACCTCAAGTCCCTCATCTACGAATACGCAGGCGGCATCCGCGGCGGCAAGAAGTTGAAGGCGGTGATTCCCGGCGGAGCCTCGGCGGGCATCCTGCGGGCGGACGAGGTGGACCTGCCCTACGACTTCGACAGCCTGGCCAAGGCCGGCACCATGCGCGGTTCCGGGGCAATCATGGTGTTCGACGAGGACACAGACGTCGTGCGCCTGGCCGAGCGCACGATCCGCTTCTTCAACCACGAGTCGTGCGGCCAGTGCACGCCGTGCCGCGAGGGCACGTTCTGGGTCAAGAACATGATCCGCCAGTTCATGGACGATGCGGGCGACGGCGTGCTGGCCGAGCGCATCCACCGCGCCGCCGGCCAGATGATCGGCACGACCATCTGCGCCTTCGGCGATGCGGTCGGCGGGCCCATGCAGGCCTTCGTGCGCAAGTTTCCGGAAGAATTCGCCAAACATTACGCGAGCTGACGGGCGGGACGAGATGCCGACCTTCTACCTGAACGACCAGCCGGTGGAGTTCCAGCCGGGCGAGACCATCCTCAAGGCCGGCCTGCGCGCCGGCACGGAGATTCCGCACTACTGCTACCATCCCGGCCTGGCCATCACCGCCCAGTGCCGCCAGTGCCTGGTGGAGGTCACGGACATGGGCAATGGGCGCGGCATGCCCAAGCTGCAGACGTCCTGCTCCACGCCGGCGGCGGACAAGATGAAGGTCTCCTCGGTCTCCGAGAAGGCGCACTGGGGGCAGGCGCTGGTCAACGAGTTCCTGCTGGTCAACCACCCGCTGGACTGCCCCATCTGCGACCAGGCGGGCGAGTGCGACCTGCAGAACTACGCCTTCCGCTACGGCAGCGGGCACTCGGAGATGGAGTACGAGAAGCGCACCTACGGCTGGCGCAACGTGGGCTCGTTCATCATGCTCGAGCGCAACCGCTGCGTGCAGTGCTCGCGCTGCGAGCGCTTCAGCCGCGACATCGTGGGCACGCACGACTTCGGCGCCTTCCTGCGCTCGCACGAGCTGACGTTCGACACGTGGGAAGACAGCGAGATGACGCACAAGTTCCAGGGCAACCTGGCGGACCTCTGTCCCGTGGGCGCCATCACCAGCCGCGACTGGCGCTTCAAGAAGCGGGCGTGGAAGCTGCACAAGACCCCGACCGTGTGCACGGCCTGCTCCACCGGCTGCAACATCAACCTGGAACACCACGAGAACCGCGTCTACCGCATCAAGCCGCGCGTGAATGCCGAGGTGAACCGCTGGTGGATGTGCGACGAGGGGCGGCTCAGCTACCCGGTGCTGAACAATCGCCGCGAGCGGCTGCTGGAGCCGCAGGCGCGGGTCAAGGGCGAGCTGCAGGCGGCCTCCTGGGACGCCATCTACCCGGCCCTCGCGCAGCGCCTCAAGCAGATCGGCGCCTCCGGGGCGCAGGTGCTGGGGCTGGTGGATACGCACGCGACCAACGAGGAGCTGTACCTGTTCAAGCAGCTCCTGGCCGACGGCTTCGGCAGCGACCCCGTGTACTTCCCGCACCGCCCCGGCACGCAGCAGGAGCATCCGCCGCGCTACCTGACCGAACCCTTCATCTACACGCTGATCACGACGGACAAGAGCCCCAACACGGCCGGCGCCCTCAAGGCCGGCCTCGCGGGCGATCCGGACGACAAGCGGCTGAAGGCGGCCCTGCGGGCGGGGCCCAAGGTGGTGCTGATCCTGGGCACGCCCTTCGCGAACGACATGGCCGTGCGCGAGGCGGTCTCGCGGGCGGATCTGATCGTGAGCATCGCCACGCACCAGGGCGGCTGGGCCGAGCTGGCGGACGTTGTGCTGCCGGCCCACACGGTGGCGGAGCGCGCGGGCACCGTGCTCAATAAGGACGAGCGTCTGCAGCGCATCGCGCCCGCCCTGGAGGCGCCGGAGGGCACGCGGCCGCAGGTGCGCATCCTCGCCGAGCTGGCGCAGGCGCTGGGCAAAGGCCGCCCCTACGCCGATGCCCCGGCCGTGTTCGACGCCATGGGCCAGCAGGACGGGCCCTTCAAGGGCTTGCGCTGGGAGGCGATCGGCCCCCTCGGCCTGCCCCTGGGCGCTGCCAAGGCCGCCAAGGCTTCCGCCTGAATGGACCCGAACCGATTGCACGGGAGATGGCGCGCCCTCCCGGCGGCCCTTGCCGCCGGGCACCGCTAGCGACGCACGACGCATGCACATCCAGCTGATTTTCTTCTACGTCTTCGCCGTACTGGCCGTGGGCGGCGCGCTTTCGGTGCTGCTCTTCCGCAGCCCCGTGTACTGCGCCCTGGCCCTGGTGGGAACGTTCGGCTTCGTGGCGGCCATCTTCATCCTGCTCGACAACGAGTTCGTGGCGGCGATCCAGATCCTGATCTACGCCGGCGCCATCATGGTGCTGTTCCTGTTCGTGATCATGCTGCTCAACCTGCGTACGGCGAAGCCCTTCACGCTGCAATGGAACCTGCCCAAGGCGCTGGGCGTGGCGGTGTCCATCGGCATCCTGGCGCAGATGATCGGCGTGTTCACCAGCCCCGCCGCGCGCATCGGGCCCATGGACGTCTACAGCCCCCAGCGCATCGCGGACGAAGGGGCGGTGCAGATCATCGGGCGCATCCTGTTCACCGACTACGTGCTGCCCTTCGAGGTGATCTCCGTGCTGCTGATGGTGGCCGTGATCGGCGCGGTGGTGATCGCCAAGCGCCGCGAGCCGCGGTCGGGCGGGGAGGGCCCATGATCCCCGTCTCCCACGTGATGGCGCTCAGCGCGATCCTGTTCACCATCGGCGTGACCGGCGTCATCATCCGCCGCAACGTCATTGTGGTGTTCATGTGCATCGAGCTGATGCTCAACGCGGTGAACCTGGGCTTCATCGGCTTCGCCTACGGCATGCACTCCATGGTGGGCGTGATGTTCGTGTTCTTCGTGCTCATCGTGGCGGCCGCGGAGGCGGTGATCGGCCTGTCGATCATGCTGGCCATCTTCCGCAACAAGGGCACGCTGAACGTGGACGAGATCAACCTGCTGCGCTGGTAGCACCAAAACAGCGAACCGCAGATTTCACAGATGACACAGATTGGGAAAACCGAGGAACCGAGGTTGGGGTGCCAATGAACCCATGGGCGACAGACTCCGCCTTGGTGGCGAAAGGGCAAGAACCGGGATTGCTCGCATGAAATCGGTGGCATCCGCGAAATCTGCGCATTGGCGGTTGCAGTTCAAATCTGTGGCATCTGTGAAATCTGCGGTTAGGTAGTTGAAGTTCACTGACGGAACGCGATGAGCGAATACCTCTGGTTGATCCCCGGACTGCCGCTGCTGGGCTTCCTGCTCAACGGGCTGCTGGGGCGTTCCCTGCCGAAGGCCTTCACCTCGCTGCTGGGGCCGGGCGTCATCGGCGCGTCCTTCGTGCTGTCCCTGCTGGCGTTCCTGGAGATGCTGAACGCGCCGGGGCAGACGCTCACGCAGCACGCCTACGACTGGATCCAGGCGGGGCACTTCACCGTCTCCGTCGGCTTCACGGTGGACCGGCTCTCCGGCCTCTACATCCTGATCGTGACCGGGGTGGGCTTCCTGATCCACCTGTACTCGGTGGGCTACATGGGGGACGAGGAGGAGTACGCCTACTGGCGCTTCTTCTCCTACCTCAACCTGTTCGTCTTCTTCATGCTGCTGCTGGTGCTGGGGAGCAACTTCCTGCTGCTATTCGTGGGCTGGGAGGGGGTGGGGCTCTGCTCCTACCTGCTGATCGGCTACTACTTCAAGCGCGATTCGGCGGCCACGGCGGCCAAGAAGGCGTTCGTGGTCAACCGCATTGGGGACTTCGGCTTCATCGTCGCCACGCTGCTCATCTTCACGGTCTTCGGCACGCTGGACATCGCCACGGTGACCGGGCACGCGGCCGCCCTGCTGTCCGTGGGCGGCACGCTGGTGACGATCATCACGTTGCTGATTTTCCTGGCCTGCACGGGCAAGAGCGCGCAGCTCCCGCTCTACGTATGGCTGCCGGACGCCATGGAGGGCCCGACGCCCGTCTCCGCGCTGATCCACGCCGCCACCATGGTCACGGCGGGGCTGTACGTGGTGGCGCGGCTGAGCGCGCTATTCGTGCTGGCCCCCACGACGCTGGCCGTGATCGCCATCGTCGGCGCCGCTACGGCCTTCTTCGCGGCCACGATGGGTCTGGCGCAGAACGACATCAAGCGCGTGCTGG
>JBGOUY010000275.1:0-5822 GCA_041477795.1 bacterium | reverse complement strand
CGCAGGTAGCTCGGCGTCAGGCGCCCGATGGCCAGCTCGTGCGCGATGTAGCTGGCGCTGAAGATGCTGGTCGTGCAGCCCACGAAGGTGTTGAGGACGATGAACACCAGGTTGACGTCGTCCACGATCAGCAGCAGGCCCGGCTCGGGCCGCACCACGATCAGTCCCACGGCCGACGCCAGCGTCAGCATCGTGGCCAGGACGTTCAGCGTCGCCGTGACGCGGTAGTGCGGGATCAGCGCCAGGACGGCCGCGCTGACCGCCGGCACCAGCAGCACGGCCCGCAGCAGCAGGGGTGCCAGGTCGGTCATTTGCGTTCTCCCCGGAAGCTATCCAGCGCGTGGACGTCCACGGTGTCGAAGCGCTCCTGAATGCGGAACAGGAAGATCCCGATCACGATGAAGGCGATGAGGATCGAGAAGGCGACGCTGATCTCCACCACCAGCGGCATCCCCTTGGCCCCCGTGGCCGCCAGGATCAGGCCGTTCTCCAGGGACATGAAGCCGACCACCTGACTCACCGCGTTGCGGCGCGAGACCATCATCAGCAGGCCCAGCAGCACCACCGAGAGGGCGAAGGCCAGATCCTCGCTGGCCAGCGTGCCGGCATGCGCCGTGATGGGCAGCATCAGGTCGATGGAGAGCGCCACCAGCCCCATGCCGGCGAGCATGGTGGGCCCGATGCCGGCGACGGTCTCGATGGTGTGATGGATGCCGATGCGCCTGACGATGCGGTAGAGCGCCACGGGAATGGCGATGGCTTTGAAGAGCAAGGCGATGGCCGCCGTGATGTACAGGTGCGGCGCGTTCTGGATGAAGGCCTGCCAGGACACCGACAGCGCCAGCACGGCTGCGTGCAGCGCGAAGAAGTTGAGCAGCGCGAACATGCGCACCTGGTAGAGCAGCAGGAAGCTCACCAGCACCAGACTGCCGGCCAGCAGGTGCGCCACGTCGAAGTAGAAGCGATCCATGCCTCAGACGCTCCGCGAAACGAACAGCAGCAGCGTGGCCAGCAGCCCGAACATCAGGGCGGCGCCCAGGAACTGCGGCACACGGAACACCCGCATCTTGGCGATGGAGGTCTCGAACAGCCCCAGCAGCGCGCCCCCCACGGCCAGCTTGACCAGGTAGACGCCCGCCCCGGCGAGATTCGAGGCCACGCCCGCATCGGCCGTGCCCATGCCCCAGGGGACGAACAGCGCGGCGATGAGCGAGAGATAGAGCACCAGCTTGAGCGAGGCGCCCAGCTCGATCATGGCCAGGTGCCGGCCGGAGTATTCCAGCACCATGGCCTCGTGCACCATGGTCAGCTCCAGGTGCGTGGCGGGATTGTCCACGGGGATGCGGGCGTTTTCCGCCAGCGCCACCACGACCATCGCCACCAGGGACAGATAGAGGGACACGCGCACGCCCACGCCGGGCCCCTGCATGAAGCCCACGATGGTGGCGAGCTGGGTGGAGCCGGCCAGCAGGGACATGGTGAAGAAGATGATCAGCATGGCGGGCTCGGCGAGCGAGGCAATCATCATCTCGCGGCTGGAGCCGATGCCGCCGAAGCTCGTGCCCACGTCCAGCCCGGCCAGCGCCAGGAAGAAGCGCGCGCTGCCCAGCAGGGCCACGATCGCGATCAAGTCCGCGGACCAGCTGAAAATCAGGCCCGGCGCGAAGGTGGGCACCAGCGAGGCCGCCACCCAGATCGACGCGAACACCAGGTACGGCGCGACGCGGAACAGCCAGGAGGCCGACTCCGCCACGACCGCTTCCTTGCGCATGAGCCGCGCCAGGTCGCGATAGGGTTGCAGCACCGAAGCGCCCTGCCGGCGCAGCAGGCGCGCCTTGATCTTGCGCACGAACCCGGTCAGCCCCGGCGCGAGCGCCAGCACGAGCAGCATCTGCGCGCCCTGCACGAGCACATCGGAGATCACTGCCATATGGCCAGCACCAGCAGAAGCACCACCAGCGCCCCGAACACCAGGCTCAGGTAGCTGCGGATGGTGAGGAACTGCAAACGGTTCAGCCAGTCCGCCAGGACGCCCACGACCCGCACGAGCGGATCGAAGCCGAACTCCCAGATCAGGTCCCGCAGGACGGCGTGGTAGCGGGCCGGGGCCAGATCGCCGGGCGCGGGCATGGTCACCTCCTCGCGGGCCAGGAAGATCATCGTGCCGAACACGCGGCGGATGGGCTGCGCGAAGCTGCCGGCCGTGTACTGCGTGGCCGGGCTGGGGTCCGGGAAGCCGCAGTCCCACGCCGGCGCGCGCCGCACCGCGTGGGAGGCCAGGTGGTGGATGGCATAGGCGGCGGTGAGCGCGGCCAGCGCGATGAAGGCGAAGACGAGCAGCCCGTTGTACGAGCTGCGCGCCTCGGCGATGGGAATGATCGACAGCCAGGGCACGCCAAGCTGCTCGGGCATGCGCGCGCCGACCAGGCCCTGGGTCACGGGCGCGAGGGCATCGATCACGGCGCCGGGCAGGATGCCGGCCAGCAGGCACAGCGTGGCCAGCACGAACATCGCCCCCAGCGAGGCGACGTCGGCTTCGCGCGCCTGGGCGGCCTCGGGGGTGCGCGGCCGGCCCAGGAACGTCACCCCGAACGCCTTGACGAAGCACGCCGCGGCCAGCGCCGCCGACAGCGCCAGCAGCGCCCCCACCGCGGGCACCAGGAAGCGCAGGCCCCATTGCGGCAGGCGCGGACTGATCAGGATCGACTGGAAGGTCAGCCACTCGGAGACGAAGCCGTTGAGCGGCGGCAGGGCGGAGATCGCCGCCGAGCCGACCAGGAACGTGAAGGCCGTGTAGGGCATGCGGTGAATCAGGCCGCCCTGGCGCTCCATGTCCCGCTCGCCCGTGGCCACCAGCACGGCACCGGAGCCGAAGAAGAGCAGGCTCTTGAACAGCGAGTGGTTCAGCACGTGGAAGAGCGCCGCCGTGAGCGCCAGCGCCGCGGCCCAGCCCAGGTCGTTGGCGCGGAAGGCCAGCGCCAGGCCCAGGCCGATGAAGATGATGCCGATGTTTTCCACCGTGTGGTAGGCGAGCAGGCGCTTCAGGTCGTGCTGCATCAGGGCATAGAGCACGCCCAGGGCGGAGGTGATGCCGCCCAGCGCCAGCACGAGCGCGCTCCACCAGGGGTCCGGGGGCCCCAGCAGGTCGAAGACGATGCGGATGAAGCCGTAGAGGGCGACCTTGGTCATGACGCCGCTCATCAGCGCCGAGACGTGGCTGGGGGCTGCCGGATGGGCCAGCGGCAGCCACACGTGGAGCGGCACGATGCCGGCCTTGGAGCCCGCCCCGAGCAGCGCCAGCACCAGCGCCAGGGCGGCGAGCAGCGCGCTGGGCGGATGCAGCCGGATCGCCGCGAAGGCATAGCCGCCGTCCGGGCCGGCCAGCAGGCCGAAGGCCAGCAGCAGGGCCAGCGTGCCGAAGCTGGCCATCACCAGGTACACGTACCCGGCGCGGGCATTGTCCGCCTCGGCATGGTGGGCCATCACCAGCGCCCAGGACGTGAGCGACATGAACTCCCAGGCCAGCAGGAACGTGAACGCATCGTCCGCCAGCACGACGGCGTTCATGGCCGCCAGGAACGCCGGGTAGAAGGGCAGCACGCGCAGGGGCTCGACCTCGTGGCGGCCGTAGCCGATGGCATACCCGCTGGCGGCCGCTGCGCCGAGATTGACGACCGCCAGGAAGAAGGCGGAGAGGGGATCCAGCCGGAAGTGCGCGCCCAGCCAGGGGATGCCCAGGGGCAGCGTGAGCTGGAGTGGCGCGTCGGGGTGCGCCAGGAGCAAGCGCAGACCCGCCGCCAGCCCGACGGCCGAGAGCAGGAGGCAGGCGCCATAGACGAGCGGGGTGCCCACGCGCCAGCGGCCCAGCACGATTGCGGCCACCGCGACGCCGAGCAGCGCCGCCAGGAGCCACAGCATCGCCATCAGCTCCACCGGGAGCCCTCCCTTGCATCCCCCTGGTACCGCGCGGCACGCCCGTGGAACCGGCCCGCCGTCGCGCAAGCGTCTCGCTGCGTCATGCCTTGAGCCGCACGCCGCGGCCGCCCCCCTGGCTGACGGTGCCCTCGCCGAGCAGCTCGATGCCGGCCTGCTCCAGCGCGCCGACGAGCTTCATCAGCGAGTCCACGTTGCCGCGCACGACGCCCGCGCTGCCTTCCATGCGCTGGATGGTCGGCACGGAGAGACCCGCGGCTTCCGCGAGCCTGCGCTGGTCCATTCCCAGCAGCGCCCGGGCCGCCTTCACCTGTGCGGCAGTGAGCATCGTTGAACCATCAATATGTTCGTATTGAACATGACATTTCACCTATCGCAGCCTCATATTGCGCTGTCAAGTCCCAGCCTTGAACGCTCCGCTGGAAGCGGCGGCGGGAGCCGGCGGGCGGCGCCGGGCGGGCACGGAGCGGGCAGCCTGCCCGGCAACCCCGCGTGGCAGCCGCCGCGCGGGCCGCGCAGACCCCCCGTTGGCCCCGGCGGCCCGTGCGCGGAGGGGGCGGCCGCGACCCCCCTGCGGGTACCGTGGACATTTGCGCGGCGCGCGACCTATGCTCCGGCACAGGGTGGACGTGCCCGCGTCCGCAATTCCGGTCAACCAGAGTCGAGACCCCATGGCCCGTGCCGCCAAGGCGCCCTGCAACGGCGCCGATCGTGCCGCCGAGGAGGCGCTCTACCTGGAGCGCGTGCGCGCGCTCTCGCCGCAGATCGCCGCGGCGGGGGAGGCCATCGAGCGCGAGCGCCGCGTTCCCGAACCGCTGCTGGGCGCCCTGCTGGATGCCGGGCTGTTCCGGATGCTGCTGCCGCGCTCCATCGGCGGGGCGGAGCTGCACCCGCTCACGTTCATGCGCGTGGTGGAGGCCATCGCCGCCACGGAGGCCAGCCCGGCGTGGAACGTGTGCCAGAACGCGGTGTGTGCGGTCGTCGCGGCGTACCTGGAGCCGCAGGTCGCGCACCGCATCTGGGACGATCCGCGCGCGATCCTGGCCTGGGGCCCACCCGATGCGGAGACCCGCGCCGTGGCGGAGGACGGCGGCTACCGCATCACGGGGAACTGGTCCTTCGCCAGCGGCGGCCGGCACGCCAACTGGCTGGGCGGCTATTGCCCCATCTACGAGGCGGACGGCACGCCCCGCCGCGCGGCCGACGGCGCGGCTGTGCGGCGCGTCATGCTCTTCCCCGCGGAGAAGGCCACGATGACGGACGCGTGGCACGTGGTCGGGCTGCGAGGCACGGCGAGCGACTCCTTCTCCGTGACCGGCCTGTTCGTCCCCCACGCGTATTCGGTGATGCGGGACGACGTGTCGGAGAACCGCGAGCCGGGCTGGCTCTATTGCTTCAAGACGACCATTCTCTTCGCCTGCGGCTTCGCCAGCATCGCGCTGGGCGTGGCCCGCAGCATGGTGGATGCCTTCGTGCGGCTGGCGCAGGAGAAGACGCCGCGCGGCTACAGCAACCCGCTGCGGGAGAATGCCGCCACGCAGGCCGACCTGGCCCAGGCCGAGGCGCGGCTGCGCTCGGCGCGCATCTACCTGCGGCAGACCCTGGCCGATATCTGCGAGGCCGTGCAGGCGGCGCATGAGCTGACCGTGGAGCAGCGCATCACGATCCGCCTGGCCACCACCCACGCCATCCGCGAGGCGCGGGAGGTGGGCGACTTCGCCTACGAGGCGGCCGGGGCCACTGCGATCTTCACCAGCAATCCCTTCGAGCGGCGCTTCCGCGACCTGCATACCATCGCGCAGCAGGTGCAGGGCCGGAAGTCCCACTACCAGTCGGTCGGCAAGTTCCTGCTCGGCCTCGACGTCGAGACGACGTTCCTCTAGGCTGTG
>JBGOUY010000232.1:0-6988 GCA_041477795.1 bacterium | reverse complement strand
GTCTGCTCGCTGACCTCGTACTCGGAGTCGAGGAACTCGGCGAAGACGTACTCCAGCTTCTTGTCCATCACGTTGACGAGCGTGTTCAGGCGGCCCCGGTGCGGCATGCCGATCACGATCTCTTCCGCGCCCAGCTCGGCGGCCTCATCCACCAAGCCGTCCAGCATCACGATGAGCGATTCCGCGCCCTCCAGGGAGAAGCGCTTCTGGCCGACGAACTTGGTGTGCAGGAACTTCTCGAACAGCTCCGCGTGGGCGAGCTTGGCGAGGATGTCCCGGCGCGTCTCGGTGTCGAAGCGCGGCTCGTTCCAGCTCCCCTCCATGGCTTCCTGCAGCCAGCGCCGCTGGGCCTGGTTGCGGATCGGCATGTACTCCACGCCGATCGTGCGGCAGTAGGTGTGGGTGAGCTGCTCGACGATGGTGCGGAGCGTCTCGGCCGGCTTGCAGACCATGGTGCCGGTGGAGAAGGTCTTGTCCAGATCCGCCTCGTTGAGGCCGAAGTAGGCCAGCGAGAGGTCGGGCGCGTGGGGCGTGTGCGGCCGTCCGAGCGGGTCCAGGCGCGCCCGCGTGTGGCCGAAGGTGCGGTAGGAGTTGATGAGCTGGAAGACGGCGGACTGTTTGCTCAGGCTGGCCAGGTCGCCTTCCAGCCCCTCCAGGGCGCGCAGGCCCGGCACGGCGCCCGCGGCCGGGGCTCCCGTGCCCGCCAGGGCGCCGCCATTCCCGCCGCCGTTGCTCAGCCCCTCGAAGAAGAGCCGCCACTCCGCATCCAGGGAGTCGGGCTGGGCCAGGTACTGCTCGTAGAGGTGCTCCAGGAATTCGGCGCTGGCCCCCGACAGGACGGTGCGAAGCTCCTCGGGTTTGCGCATGAACGGCTCCTGCGGGGGTGGACGGGTGCGTCCGGTTTGGCTCCGGCGAACGGCTCGGCGGCGGGCTCCAGGCTCCGCGCGGCCGGCTGTCGATGGAACGCCCGGGAGCGGCCGGTGGCTGCGCTGCGACGAGCAAGGTCTAACACAACAGGATACAGCACCCCTGCAACAGATTCCACAGCCGGCGCGGGGCATGGGGCGGCGGGACTGGGCGCGGCGGGCGGCGCCAGGAGGAACAGGGGTACGCCGCGGCGCAGGGGGCGGATCGGTGCCGGCAGCGCCCGTGCGAACCGGGCGCCAGGCCGGGGGCGGGCTTGGTCGCGCCGCCGGGGCCTGCGGCGGATAGGCTCCCGCGCCGCCGCGAGGCGGGCCGGGCCTGGCTCAGGAAGTCTTCTTGAGGCCGCCCAGCGGCAAGTTGGGCAGCTGGGCATCGGTGAAGTCGACGCCGGTGAAGTTGGCGCCCGTCAGATTGGCGCCCGTCAGATTGGCGCCGGTGAAGTTGGCGCCGGAGAAGTCCGAACTGCTCAGCACGGCGCCCTGCAGGTCCGCCCCGGAGAAGTTGGCATTGATGAGGCGGGCGCCCTGCAGGTTGGCGCTCTTCATCTTGGCACCGGTCAGGTTCGCGTCCAGCATGAGCGAATCGCGCAGATCGGCGTTGTGCAGGAACACCTCGGTCAGGTTGGCCCCTCGCAGGTCGGTGCCCTTGAGCCCCACGCCCTTTTCCATGCGCGCCTTGACGAGGTTCTTGATGCGGTCGGAGGTGTCGCGGCCGGACATGGACAGTGTAGTGAGGCGCTCGTTGGTGGCGCGCAGGCGCTCGGCCAGCATCACCGAGAAGTTCTTGTAGAGCTTGTAGGCCAGACCCAGGTTGTTCTCGCGCAGCAGCGCCTCGCGCAGGCTGAGCAGCACCGTCTCGCCTTCCGCGGTGGCGCGGGCGGAGCGCGGGGACTGGTCGATGGGCCCCATCTCGCCGAAGAGCTGGCCGTTTTCCATCCGCGCCAGCACCTCCTCCTCCTTGCGGCCGATGGGACGGCTGATGCGGATGCCGCCGGAGATGATGATGTACATCTTGTCGCCGCGCGTGCCTTCCTTGAACACGATCTCGTTGTCCTGGAAGACCTCGCGCTGCGTGCTCTTCAGCACGCCCAGCAACTCGCCATCGTTGAAGTTGCGGAAGATGGCGACGTTTTCTTTGAGCTTCGTGAAGATTTCGCGATTCAGCTGCATGAAGCCCCTCCACATCCATCCCTGAGGGCCGGCCGGGAATGGGGTAACTCGCTGAAATCCGGTGCCCGATCAGCCGCCAAGCACGGCGTTGCGGGGGTTTGCGCTCAACAGAGACTGGATCTCCTTCTGTCGACCCAGCCATTCCCATTCATAGGGCCGCAGCGCCACCGCCCGGCTGTAGCTCAGGCGCGGGCTCTGCAGGTGGAACACCAGACCGTCGCCTTCCTCGCTGATCCAGCAGTTGGTCTCCGGAATGCTCCCCAGCCGCTCCGCATCCTTTTTCAGCGACGACACGACGCGAAAGCGCCGATGCACCGCCCTGAACCACTGATTGGTGAACTGCGCAAAGTACTTGTTGCGGGACAGCCTGTTTGACGTCAATGTCTCGAACAGCGTGCGGTCCCACTCGCGGCGGTTCTCCACGGCTAGCCCCATTGCCCGAGACAGTACAGGATCACCGCCATGCGAACCCACAGCCCGTTGCGCGCCTGCTGAAAGTAAACGGCGCGCGGATCCTCGTCCACCGCCGGGTCGATCTCGCCCACGCGCGGGAGCGGGTGCATCACGATCGCGTCCTTCCGCATCAGCCGCACGTTGTCCGGAGTGAGGCGAAACAGGTTGTTCGCCATCTCGAATTCCTTCACATCCAAGAACCGTTCCTTCTGGATGCGCGTCATGTAGACGCAGTCCACCTCACCCAGGATCGGATCCAACTGGTCCACGTCATGCCAGACGACTCCCTGGCGGTGCAGGAACGACTTGATGTCCTCGTGCATCTGGCTGACGGGCGGGGCCACGAACCAGAGCTCGACCTCCCGGTACTTCGACAGCAGGTAAGCCAGGCTGCGCACGGTGCGGCCGTAGCGCAAATCCCCCACCATGGCCACCTTGAGGCCATCGATGCGGTTGAACCTCTGGTACAGCGTGAACAGGTCCAGCAGCGCCTGCGTGGGGTGCTGGCCGGCCCCATCGCCTGCATTGATGATGGGCACCGGCGAAAT
Organism: bacterium; assembly: GCA_041477795.1. GTDB lineage: Bacteria > SAR324 > SAR324 > SAR324 > JACQKK01 > DATFMP01. The sequence continues at coordinate 3,894 of JBGOUY010000232.1, read as the reverse complement.
CTCGGCGGCCCGCTTGGCCGCGCCGATCTCGTTGTGCCGCATCACGATGAGGTCCGCGTATCCCGCCAGGATGCGGATCGTGTCCTCCAGCGTCTCGCCCTTGGCGTAGGAGGAGAACTCGCGCGCATTCTCCGTGGTGACGACCCCGCCGCCGAGCCGGTGCATGGCGGCCTCGAAGGAGAACCGCGTCCGCGTGGACGGCTCGTAGAACAGGGAAGCCATCACCGTGCGGGTCGTCAGATCGCCCTTGAAGCCCTCCCGCGCAAACGCTTCGGCCTTGGCGAACAAGGCGCCCAGGAAATCCACATCGAACTGCTGCGATTCCACGATGTGGCGTGGCTTTGCCATCCTTTGGTCCCGATGCTCCCTGCTCGGTTGTCGCCGGGTGTTCCCCCGGCTGGCCGCTGCGCTGGCGCCGCCGGCGCAATTCCCGGCGGCCTGCCCACGGCGCTTTGCCTCTGCGGCCGTTCCGGCGTTGCTCCATTGGTTATCATATTACCCGACTGAATCCAAAAGGATTCCTCGGGCGGCGGGCGGGCCCGCGCGGGCCTCGGGCCTCCCGGGTGGGGGCGCCGGGGGGGCCCGCCGGCCGGCTCCGTTGCCGCCGGGCGGACAGAGCCCTACCAGGCCTCCGGACAGGAGGCGTGGGGCTCGGATTCGAGCTGGACGGTCATGTGCGCCAGCCCGAAGCGGCTCTGCAGCTCGGGCAGCAGGCTCCGCAGGAACGAATCCCGCTCCACCTCCGGCCCGATCACCAGGTGCGCGGTGAGCAGGGTCTCGCTGCTGCTGACGCTCCAGATGTGCAGGTCGCAGACCTGCTGCACCTCCGGATAGGCCGAGAGGAAGCGGCCCACCGCGGCCGGGTCGATTTCCGCCGGCACCCGGTCCATCAGCAGCGTCGCCGAGTCGTAGAGGATGCGCCCCCCGCCCAGGCCGATCAGCAGGGCGATGCCGATGCTCAGCAGCGGGTCGATCGGCGTCCAGCCGGTGCTCTGGATCACCAGTGCCGCGACCACCGCGCCCAGGGAGCCCACCAGGTCGCCCACGATGTGCCACAGGGCCGACTTGAGGTTGAGATTGTCCGCCGTGTGCCCGCGCAGGATCAGCACGCCGGCCACGTTGACCGCCAGTCCGGCGAGGGCGACCCAGAACATGAGGCCCCCCAGCACTGGACGGGGCGAGCCGATGCGCTGCAGCGCCTCCACCACGATCCACACGGCCAGCACCACCAGCCCCATCGCGTTCACGAAGGCCGCCAGGAATTCGGCGCGCCGGAACCCGTAGGTGTGGCGCTGGCTGGTTTGCCGCCCGGCCAGCCACAGCGCGAACAGCGAGAGCAGCAGCGCCGTGGCATCGGAGAGCATGTGCCCCGCGTCGGCGAGCAGGGCCAGGCTGCCGCTCACGACGCCCCCCACCGCCTCCACGGTCATGAACACCAGCGTCAGCACTAGGATGCTCCACAGCCGGCGCTGGGAGTCGGGTGCGGGCCGCCTGGCGGGGTCCGCGTGTCCAGCGGGGGAGTGCACCTGAGCGATCTGCATGGCAATCGGGGCGGAGGGTGCGGCCGCGCGGGCGATCCTGCGGCGCGGCCCGCGGTGCTCGGCTGGCGGCCTCCGCGAAGAGGCTGCCGCCCGCTGCGCGCTGGCCGTCAATTCACGGTAACATGGGCAGGCGCCATGGCAAAACGGGCGCTGCCGTACCCGCGACGGTTGACATTTCGCCCGCCGCCCCGTTCATGTGGGGTATGGCCGCCCACCGCCGGGGCCACCCCTGCCGCGAGACGAGAGCATGCTGAGAGGATTCGCCCGGCGCCAGTTGTCTGGCGGGATGCTGTTCGGCCCGCTCCTGGTCGGCGTTGCCTACGGGCTGGTGCAGGCGCTGGTGCCGAACTTCGCGCTGAACTTCCTCTATCTGCAGAGCCCGGTCGTGTTCACCGCGCTTTCCGGCGTGGCGATCGCCTTCGCCTGCCGCCCGGTGCTGCTGCGGATCGAGTGGAGCCGGCCCGTAGCGATGGGCATGGGCGTGGCCCTGGTGGCCGGGCTGGGGCCGCTGGGCGAGTCCTGCACCTAGCACCTCGTCCAGGCCGCGCGGAAGGACGGGCGCCCGTTGCGGATGCGTCAGTCCGGGCTGAGCCTCGCGGCGCGGGCTCTGGTGGCGGGCGTGCTGATGGGCGCGCTGTTCCGCACGGCGGGGGGCACGCTGGACGCGCGCGAGCTGTGGGCGCGTTGGCGCTTCTTCCCCGGGTCGCGCCGGCTGGGGCGCCTCGCGCTGGTCGCCGCGGCGGCCGTGGCCGTGGGCATCGTGCTGGCCGCGCTGGATGCTCGACATGAGGCCTCCCCCACGCTCTACGTGCTGCTGCTGGAGCCCAACTACTGGCTGCGCCTGAAGGGGCTCTGGCTGGATCGCGCCACGCCGGCCGCCTTGGGAGCCGTGGCGGCGCTGCTGGCGTTGCTGTGGCTGCGCGCGCTGCTCCTGATCGCGCCGCTGCTGCCGATCGCCATGGCGCTGCGCGGCTCCTGGGCGCAGCTCACGGTCGTTTTCACCGTGCTGCTGTTCGTGCTGGGGGAGTTCGCGCCGCTGATGGTGGATCAGCCCTACCCCTCGCTGCGCTGGCTGCTGCTGCGCACGGCCCTGGGCCTCGGGCGCTCGGTGGCGCTGGGGGCGCTGACGGCGGCCCTGTTCGGCGTCATCCGCCGCGAGCCCGGCCCGCTGCCGGGCGGCTGACTCGCGTCCCACGAACCGGGGCGCCGCGCAGCACCCCGCTCCGCTGCCGCGGCCCGGAGTGGGGCGGCACGCTGCCGTCCCAGCCGCGTCGACGGGCGGGCGCGCTACCAGGCCATCCAGCCGCCGTCCACGGCCAGGATGTGGCCGGTGACGTAGCTGCTCGCCGGCGCCGCCAGGAACACCACCGCGCCCACCACGTCCTCCGGTGTGCCCAGCCGGCCCAGCGGCGTCAGCGCGATCATGCGCTGCTTGTACTTGGGCAGGATATCCCCCTCGCGCGGATCCATGTTCATCTCCGTGGGAATCCAGGCCGGCGCGACGGCATTGACCGTGATCCCGTGCCGGGCCCAGTCCACCGCGAGCTGGCGCGTCAGGCCGTTGAGGCCGGCCTTGGAGGCGGAATAGGCCGTCGTGGCGAAGATGGGGTTGCCGTACAGGCCCGCCACGGAGGAGATGTTGATGATGCGGCCGCCCTGCCCGCGCGCGATCATGCCGCGGCCGACGGCCTGCGTGATACGGAACGTCGCCGTCAGGTTGAGCAGCAGGACGCGGTCCCAGTCCGCGGCGCTCAGATTCTCCGGCCGCCCCACGTCCGCGATGCCCGCGTTGTTGAGCAGGATGTCCACCCCGCCGAATTCCGCCTCCGCGCGCTGCACCGCGGCATCGCGCTGGGCGTCGTCGGTCAGGTCCGCGCCGACGGGCAGGCAGCGCACGCCCAGCGCGCGGATCTCCTCCGCCAGGGCATCCAGGCGCTCCTTGCGGCGCGCGACGATGACCACGTCCGCCCCGGCCTGGGCCAGCCCGCGGGCGAAGGCCACGCCCAACCCGCTGGAAGCGCCGGTCACCAGCGCGCGCTTGCCCTGCAGCCCGAACCATTGCCTGAGCGCATCCATAACCCTGTCCCTTGCGTGGTGCCCCCCGGTGCGTAGAATGAACCGCGCTGCCGGCGGGCGCGGTGGATGGGCGGCGGTCGGCGACCTCCCCCTTGTAGCGAAATTCCCCGTACCGCGCAAAAGCCGCTGCGGCGCGAGCGCTGGCGCTCAGCCGACGCGCAGCCGGCGGCGCACTGTCCGGCATCGATGCGGGAGAGGCTGTGCTGAAGAGCCTGATCCGGAGGGTCGGCATCGCGCTGCTGCTCTGGGCCATGGTGCGCACGGGCCGCGTCGTGCG
>JBGOUY010000243.1:0-6735 GCA_041477795.1 bacterium | reverse complement strand
AGCCGCCCAAGGCCCAGCCGCAGGCAGCGCCGCCCCAGCGCGGCAGGTCCACGCAGCCGCCCAAGGCCCAGCCGCAGGCAGCGCCGCCCCAGCGCGGCAGGTCCACGCAGCCGCCCAAGGCCCAGCCGCAGGGGGCCCCGGCGCCCGGCGGCCTGCGCGGGCCCCGCACGCGGCCCGTCTCCGCCGCGCGCGGCGAGCCGGAGGGCCTGGTCGGCCTGTTCGCCGCCCATCCCAACGGCTACGGCTTTGCCGACCTGACCGGCGGGCCGGACTCCCTCTTCATCCCGCCGCCGGACATCGGCGGGGCGATGGATGGCGACTCCGTGCGCGTCGTCCGGCGCGGCGGGACGGGCCGCCAGCGCACGGCCGGGCGCGTGGTGGAGGTGCTGGCGCGCCGCTACCGGCGCGTGCGCGGCCACCTGCGCCTGGAAGCCGGCCAGTGCTGGGTGGCCCCGTTCAGCGAAAAGCTGCCCATGATCTTCATCGCCGAGGCCCAGGACGCGCCGCCCTGGCCCGACGGCACCATCGTGGAGGTGGAGCTCACCGCCTACCCCGAGCATCATGACGAAGCGCCGGAAGGCCGCATCGTGCAGGTGTTCGAGGGCGCCGCGGACGCGCCGGAGCAGGTGGTGGAGCACATCCTCTCCGACCTGAACCTCTCGCCGGACTTCTCGCCGGCAACCCTGGCGGAGATGGCCCGCCTGCGGCCCGAGCGCATCTTCGACCTGACGGGCCGCGAGGACCAGCGCGCGCTGCCATTCGTGACGATCGACGGGGCGGATGCCCGCGACTTCGACGATGCGGTGTGCCTGCAGCCGCTGCGCAACGGCAACCGGCGCCTGCTGGTGGCCATCGCGGACGTGGCGGCGTACGTCGCGCCCGCCAGCGCCGTGGATGGGGACGCCTACCGCAAGGGCACCTCGGTGTACTTCCCCAACCAGGTCTTCCCGATGCTGCCCGAGCGGCTCTCCAACGACCTGTGCAGCCTGCGTCCCCACGAGCCGCGCCTGACGCTGACCTGCGAGATGGAGCTGGACCGCGCGGGCCGGCGCGTGCGGGAGCGCGTGTACGAGAGCGTGATCGAGAGCCAGGCCCGGCTGACCTATACGCAGGTGCAGACCCACTTCGAGGGCGGCCCGATCGAGGGCTTGCCCAAGCCGCTCGAGACCATGCTGACCCAGATGCGCCAGCTCGCCGCCGACCTGCGCAAGCGGCGCGACGAGCGCGGGGCGCTGGACTTCTCCTTCCCCGAGTACAAGTTCGAGCTGGATCCGCGCGGCTTCCCGCGCCGCGTGTACGAGGTCTACGCCAGCGAGGCCACGCGCCTGATCGAGCAGTTCATGCTGGAGGCCAACGAGACCGTCGCGGAGTACTGCGACAAACACGAGTTGCCGATCCTGTACCGCGTGCACGACCCGCCGCCGCCCGACAAGCTGACGAGCCTGGCGGTGACGCTGGTCAACTTCGGCGTGGAGCTGCAAACCGGCGACCTGGCCCGGCCGGGCGCCATCAAGGCGCTCGTGCAGCGCGTCCAGCAGAACCCGCAGCGCGAACAGATCGAGGTGGCGATCCTGCGCTCGCTGAGCCAGGCGCAGTACCGCGCCCGCAATGACGGGCACTTCGCCCTGGCGGCGCCCTTCTACGCCCACTTCACCTCGCCCATCCGGCGCTATCCGGATCTGCTGCTGCACCGGGCGCTCAAGAGCCGCATCGGGCCCACGCGGCGGCCCTTCGCCCTGCCGTCCGATGCGGGCCTGCACACCAGCCTCTGCGAGCGCACGGCCGCCGAGGCGGAAGGCCGCGTGGTGCGCCTCTACAAGGTGCTCTACATGGAGTCGCACCTGGGCGAGAGCTTCCCGGCGGCCGTCTCCGGCATCAGCGACCGCGGGCTGTGGCTGCGCCTGCGGGACGAGCCCATCGACGGGCTGCTGCCCATGGCCGTCCTGCCGCTGGCCGCGCCACGCTACGACCGCGAGCGCAACCGCCTGATGGTGCGCGGGAAAGCTCCGCCGGTGACCCTCGGCGCGCGCCTGCGCGCCACCCTGGCGCGGGCCGACCGGCTCACGCAGCAGATGGAATTCGGCTTCCAGGCCTGGGGCTGGGAGACCGGCGAGGCCGCTCGCACCGCCGCAGCGCGCCCGGCGCCGTCCCGCCTGCGCGAGGGAATCCCCGGACGCCGCGCCGGACGCTAGCCACGCCGCGCGCCCGGCAGGCCCGTCTTCGATTGCGGGTAGCCTGTTCCGGTGGCTCGGCGGAGGGGCATAGCATGCGATGCCCCTACCAGACCGCCCAGGTAGTGCCTCGCTCTTCCACGACCCCGCATGCAACTGAGCGGCGCCCGGCTACGCGCCCGCGACCTGGAGCAGGAAGGCCTCGATCTCCGGGTCCGTCACGCCGGCCAGGAAGGCGCGCGGGGAATCGGGGTGCAGCACTTCCTCCTCGCGCCAGGCCCCGATGAAGGCGCCCTCCCGCTCCACGTAGAGCAGGGCCCGGAAGCCGTCGTAGTCGAAGTAGGCCAGGCAGTGCACGCCGTAGGGGCCGAGCGCGGCGCGGTACACAGCGTCGGCGGCCTTGCCGCGCCGCCGCAGGGACGCCACGTCGGCGGCGAACACGCGCGCCATGGCCTCGGGCAGCGGGGTTTCCGTGGGCAGCAGCACGGGGTGCCGGAAGCGGCTGTCCGCCGCGAAGCTCTGTTCCTCGGAGAACAGGCCGATCTGCTTTTCCAACGCGATCAGGCGCGCCTGCAGGGGCCGCCCGACCGCCAGCCAGCGCGGCGCGGGGTCCTCCCCTGCGGAGCGCGACCGGCCGCGCGATGCTAGAGCCTTGGCCATGCCTCCCTCACTCGGCCCGCTCGCGGGCGTTCACGATGCGCAGGCTGGCGCGCCCGCTCGCCACGTCGATGACCTTGAGCGCCAGGGCGACCCGGTATTGCGCGTCCAGGCGCTGCCAGAACGCCGCCAGCAGCGTCTCGGGCGCCCCTTGCAGCGGCAGCGCGAGCGGCTCGCCCTGGAAGCTCGGCAGCGGCTCGCCGTCCCCGGCGTAGGTGGTGAGGCACCAGCCCGTGCCGGGGGCGAGCGCCTCGAACTCGTAGTAGGCGCGCAGGCTGCGCGCGGGCGGGCCCGCTGGGCCCGCAGAGGCCGGGTCGGCCTTCACGATGGCCAGCCAGGCGTCGCCCTCGGGCGTGCGCAGGCCCCCGGCGATGCGCGGCGTGTGATGGGGCGGGTCCGGCTCGTGGACGCGCGTGCGCAGGGCCGCCCGGTAGTCCTTGCCCGCCCGCAGCGCCTGCAGCACCGTGTCCGTGTGGTCGCCGTTGCTGACGACGTGATGGCCGTCCAGCTCGTCCATGGCGGTGTAGATGACCAGCTCGGGCTGCTGCATGCGGGCCGGGTCGAGCGGCTCGGTGCACAGGCGGCTACCCGCGGCCACGAAGCGCCGGTTGCGGCTGTTGGCGCTGCGCCCCATGATCCAGTAGAGCTGCAGCCACGCGGCGCCGTCCGCCGAGCGCCCCAGCACGATGCCGCGGCCGGGATAGCGGTTGGCCGCCAGGGCGCGCAGGTTCTCCGCGGCGCGTTCGTGGAAGGACGGCATGGGCGGGCTCCGCGCCTGCTAGGCCAGCTCGAAGAGCGGCGGCGCCAGGTCGTCCGGTGGCGTGCGGCCGAGCAGCACGTAGGCCGTGGCGGCCAGGTTGGCCAGGGTGAGCGGCCGCTCCTCGCTGCAGGGCCGCAGGCGGTATTGGCCCTGGAAGTTCGGATCGAACAGGTAGAGCGGCACCGGATTGAGGGAATGGCGCGTGTTGATCTCGCGCTTGCCCGTGTGCGGGTTGAGCGAGATCATCTCATCCGCGTTGCCGTGATCCGCGGTGACGATGGCCACGCCGCCCGCCTCGGCCAGGGCGGCGAAGATCACCGCCAGCGCGCGATCCACCGCCTGCACCGCCTGCACGGCGGCGGCCAGGTTGCCCGTGTGGCCCACCATGTCCGCATTGGCAAAGTTGATCAGGCCGAACTGGAAGCGCCCGGAGCGGATCAGCTCGCGAGCCTTGGCCCCGATCTCGCGCGCCTTCATGGCCGGCGCGGTGGCGAAGGAGTCCACCTTGTCCGAGTCGATCAGCACGTAGTCCTCCTTCTTGCGGTCCAGCGGCTCGCGGTAGCCGCCGTTGAAGAAGAAGGTGACGTGGGCATACTTCTGCGTTTCGGCCAGGCGGAACTGGTCGAGCCCCAGCTCCAGGATGCGCCGCCCGAAGGGGCGCTTCACGCCGCCCGGCGCCATCAGCGTGAGCGGCGGCAGGTGCGTGTCCTCGTCGTAGGTCATCATGCCCGCGAAGAGCACGTCCGGCCGGCCCTCGCGCACGAAGCCCGCGAAGTCGTCGCGCACCATGGCCTGGCTGAACTCGATGGCGCGGTCGCCGCGGAAGTTCATGAAGATCAGCGCGTGCCCGTCGCGGATGGGCCCCACCGGCGCGCCATCGCGGACGATCACGAAGGGCGGCAGATCCTGGTCGATCGCGTCCGGCTGGCGCCGGCGCAGCTCGCGCACCGCGACCGCCGCGCTGGGGAAGGGGTGCTCGCAGCGGCCCAGCACGTGCGTTTCCCAGCCGCGCTGCACCTTGTGCCAGTTGGTGTCGCGGTCCATGGTGATGACCTCGCGCCCGCCGCCGCTGGCGATGGCGTAGTCCCAGCCCGCATGCGCGCGACTGATGGCCGCCAGGCGCGCCTCCATGGGCTCCACGTAGTCCAGCGCGGACTGGAAGGGCACGTCGCGGCCGTCCAGCAGGGCATGCACGTAGAGCCGCCGCACGCCGCGCCGGGCGGCGAAGTCGATCACGCGGTAGAAGTGCTCGATGTGGCTGTGGACGTTGCCGTCTGAGAGCAGGCCCAACAGGTGCAGCGGCGTGTCCTTGTGCAGGCAATTCTCGACGAGGCGGTTCAGCACCTCCCCCTCGAAGAACTCGCCGCTGTCCAGCGCTTCCTTGATGCGGGTCGGGCCCTGGGCGATGATGCGCCCGGCGCCCATGGTGATGTGGCCCACCTCCGAGCCGCCGATGTCCTTGGGCGCGGGCAGGCCCACGTAGAGTCCGTGGGTGAACAGGCGCGTCTGCGCGAAGGCAGCGGCGAGGCCGTCGATGCTGGGCTTGCGGGCCTGATAGATCGCGTCGCCCTCGTCATGGGCGCCCAGGCCCCAGCCGTCCAGCACGATCCACAGGAGTGGTGCGCGGCCCTTGAAGAGCGCAGTCAGGTCTGCCAGTTTCATGGCCGGGGTCGCAGGGGGTTGCCGGACGGCGGACAGTTCATGGTAGGAAACCGCCGGCCCTTTCGCAAGGCACGCCGCGGCCCGCCGCGTTTGCCCCGCCGCGTTTGCCCCGCCGCGTTTACATCGGGCCGCGTTTACATCGGGCCGCGGTTGTGGAACCGTCGGCCGGGCGCTCCTGGCGCGGCCCGCTGCCCTGAGCGCCGTGGGCGAAGGCGCTGCGAGCGTCGCCGGTCCACTCCATTCCATCCGTGATTTCAATTGCATCCCATGAATCCGCCACCCCCGCAGCCCGAGGCGCCCGCATGGCCGCAGCGGAGCTGAGACCCGACCTGAGGCTCGTCCCCACGACCCGCGTGCGCTTCCACGAGCACGCGGAGCGCCGCCGCACCGTGCGCCTGATGGAGCGCATCCGGGCCGAGTCCGTGCTGCGCAACCCGCCCATCGTGGCGGACATGGAGGACGGCCACTACCTGCTGCTGGACGGCGCCAACCGCGTGAGCGCGTTCCTGGAGCTGGGCTACTCCCACGTGCCGGTGCAGGTGGTCGACTATGGCGACCGCGCCGTGCAGCTCAAGGGCTGGCACCACCTGCTGCTGCAGGGCGGCTCGCTGAACCTGCGCGCGACCTACCAGGCGCTGCCGGACATCGCTGTGCAGCCCGTGCCCAAGGCGCAGCTGGCCCAACTGCTGGAGCTGCGCCGCGTCTTCGCCGTGCTGGTGGAGGACGAAAGCGCGTGCTGGGGGCTCTTCCCGGCCCAGCCCACGGGCGAGATCGACGTGCACGAGCGCATCCGCGCGCTGGAAGCGGTGGTGGGAGCCTACGAGGGCCAGAGCCGCCTGGAGCGGGTCAAGCTGGCCGACTACGAGCAGTTGCCGCAGGTGATCCAGAGCGTGCAGCACCAGGTGTGCCTCTTCCCCGTGCTGCGCAAGGAGGAGCTGCTGCACGTGGCCGCCGAGGGCATCCTGATCCCCACCGGCCTGACCCGCCACATCATCCCCGGCCGCGCGCTGGGCATCAACCTGGAGCTGGCCTTCCTGCGCTCCGCCGGCTCCGACGCGGCGAAACTGGCGCACTTCCAGGCCTTCGTGGACCGGCTGAGCATGGAGGGCCGCATCCGCTTCTACGAAGAGTCCGTCTTCATCATGAACGAGTGAGGCCGGCGCGCCGCCCCCGGCGGGCGTTGGGGCCGGGCAGCCGGCGCCCCCGCCGCAGTCTCAATGATGGCTTCCTGCCACGCCCATCGAGACGCTTGCTGCGCTCGCTCCTCAGGAATGCGGCAGGAAACCCGCTTTCCTGAGGAGGGCTCCAGAGGAGCCCGTCTCGAAGGGTCGGGCTTCCAGCGCATTGCGCACGATTGAGACCGCCGCTAGGGCAGCGTGATCTTGAACCAGTCGACCGTGTCCGGCGTCGTGCTGCGCAGGACGTTGTCCGACTTGTTGTTCAGGGTCAGGAGGGTGGCCGCGGCCGGCGTGTCGTTGGGCTCGT
>JBGOUY010000169.1:0-9284 GCA_041477795.1 bacterium | reverse complement strand
CCATGATGCTACGGTTTCGCCCGAACGAGGACAAGGCTTTGGAAGCCCTCGTATTTGTGGCTAGCGAGTGGCCGCGAATCACTCCGTTCTTCGTGGCGAAGGTGTTATACTTCGCCGAGAAGGAGCACCTGAATAGGTACGGGCGCCCTATCACGGCAGACACATACATCGCAATGGAGCACGGACCAGTACCATCGAGAATCCGTGATTATATTGAGGGCAATTATTTGTTCTACACGAATGCCGATAAGGTATCTTCGGCTATTTCGGTGGATAAGACCAAGCGATATGCAGAGATTTCTGCTATTCGGCCAGCAAATCTCGATGTATTTTCGCGTTCAGACATAGAATGCTTGCGCGCTGGGCTTGAAAAGTGCCGGGGAAAAGATTTCTTGGCTCTCCGAGAACTCGTACATAATGAGCGAGCGTGGATCGAAACAGACGAAAACTCAACCATGGACTATGGGCTGTTCATTGATGAAGACAATCCTGACAAAGAAGAGATACTGAGGGAAGCTGAAGAATACGCGGCGTTTGGGGTTACTTAATGTTCGCCCCATGGAATGTTTATCGCATTCCTGTATCGACGATAAACCCACCGCATCTTAAGATTTGTGTATATATTTGCGCCGACCCTGCTCCGTTGTTTTTCTTCATAAATTCAGAAATACGAAGGCATCAGATTGGACAAGTACAAGTGCTGATTGGGGAGCATTCACTTGTTGTACATGACAGCTTCATTGATCTGTCTGGCTTGAAGGAGATTGCCCCGAGGGATCTTCGGTCAGCACAGAATCATGGTCCACTTTCGCGTTCGGCTATAGAGCGTATTGCCCCTATTCTGCGGTTGGGAGTCGATACTTTGCCAGAGCGACACAGAAGGGCAGCACTTCATGGGTTGCCTCCGTAAGGTACAGAATCCCGAAGGGGTGCCAGGGACGGGACTCGGACCCGCATGGCTCTCACGAGCCACACGCTTCCAAGGCGTGCTTGTCTGCGGGTCACTACCCCGGCAGTTTCTACCGGAAATGGAAAATCCTGGACGCGGCCGGGTTGGAATCGGTCGCTCTGACGCCTACCCGGTGCATACGGTGAGTATGGACCTCACCGACGGCTTCCACCGGATAGGTGTCAGCCAGGATCGTCCGTCACTTGTACCAGGGAGTGCGCCGTCACGGTCGTGACAAGGTGGGAACGGCTGCCTCCCTGGCCCATGCCTCGCAATCCCTTGCGAGGTTCCCGCAGTTCTAACTAACGTCCCGGACCGATTCCACGAAGTCAAGGACCTTTGATGCTTAAGTCACTGACAGAAAATGAGAAGCCAGAGAAGCGCAACCCGGGGCCGGTTCTCGAGAAGCTGGAGTTCGAACCTCCGGCATGGGAACAAGCGGTGAGCAAGGCGCTTCATAAGAAGCGCCCAAAGGAAGGTTGGCCAAAGGCTAAGTCCGAGGCCGCGAAGTGATCTGGAAACTGACCAGCTTCCCAATTTCATCACGAATGCAGGTAGGAAACCCTTGCCGCTCCATCACACCCATAAACTCGTGTGCCATTCCTTCGTCGTAAGGCATGAGACGCGCAAATATGCGTTCTCGCAGCTGGGCATGTTGGTCAGGTGTACTCCAGCTATCGTTCATCATGGTTGTTAGCTGATTCATAAACTCACGCAAATCGGCAGATAGAGCCGCCCTCTTTTTTGCGCCACTATTGACCCACTGCGAATTCGCGAAGCTTGTAAGGACATAGATCAGCACGATCCAAATACCCCAGATCGTCAACCGAATGGAAAGCGGTTGGCGCTCCAATTCCGCGAGGTAGTCCATCACCGATGGCCCCACGATACTGAGAATAAGGCGTCGCGTCGGCGCGCCGAGCAATTCTCCCAAGATGGTATCGATGAGCCATTGCATGCCGGGACCATAGGCCCTCGCTCAATTTCCATCAAGTACACACTTCCGAAAATGTAATACTCCCACGGCCCCCGGCGCAGGATGCGCCGGTTCGCGCCTCAGCCCCGCTCGGATGTGGGCCACCTTGCCGCGATCCAGGCGCGGATGAGCGCCAGCTCGTCCTGCGGGTCGATGGTGTGGGTCTTGGGGAACTCGTGCCACTCGATGGGGATGCCCAGGGCCTGCAGGCGCTCCATCTGCTGGCGCGTGCGGGCGATGGGCAGCAGCTCGTCGTCGCTGCCGTGGGTGACGAGCCAGGCCTGCTCGCGGGCGCGCGGGTGCAGCTCGGCCGGCAGGCGCTCCAGGCCGAAGACGTAGCCGCTCACGCCCACGATACCCGCCAGGCGCTCCTCGTGCCGCAGCGCGAAGTCCAGCGCCAGCAGGCAGCCCTGGGAGAAGCCGAAGAGCACCGTATCGGCCGCGGGCCAGCCCTGCGCCTTCAGCTCGGCGAAGAGGCGGCGCAGCCGCGCGCGGCCCTCCAGCACGCCCGGCTCCGGATTCTCGAGGTCGTACCAGGCGAAGCCCATGAAGTACGGGTGCGGCGCGTTGACGAGCAGATAGTTGAGCCAGGGCAGCCCCAGCAGGTGCGGCATCCAGGTGAACCCCGCCAGGCTGTCGCCCAGCCCGTGCAGCACGACGATGAGGCGGGTCGAGGGCGTGGCCGCCGCGATGAAGCGCGTCTCCAGCGCCGTGCTGACAGGGTCGCTCATGGGTGTGGGAACGCCAGGCTGAGATGCGGGAGGCGGCCGGCCCGCCGCGCGGGCCGGCGGGGTGCGGCTCAGAACAGCCAGGCGACCGCGACGGACGTCGTGGCCACCGTCTCGTCGATGATGGCCGGGGCGGGCTGCGTGATGTTGGCCTTCTGGTAGCGCGCCGTAACGCTCAGCCCCATCATGGGGGCGATGCCGATATCGACGAGGGTGGACTTGATGGTGGGCGGATTGCTGCCCAGCACCTTCACCTGGGTCGATTGCGCACCCAGCAGGAACCAGCCGGCGTGCACCTGCGCCGCAAACCGGCTCGTGTCGAAGCCGCCAAACGGGTTGCCGAGATTGACGAAGCTGTCCAGCTGGATCGAGTCGTAAGCGAGGTACCATTGCACCGGCCCTTCCGTGCGCAGCGCGATTCCCACCAGCGTCGCATTGCGGGAAAGCTCGATGCCCGGCAGGGCCGAGGCATTGACCTTGTCCTTGTACATGCCGGCGCCCACGTAGAAGAGCGGACCCAGCTTCAGCGAGATTCCGGCCTCCTGTCGCGAAATATCGTTGCCGGAGCCGGCGGTCGGGTCCGACGTGATCTTGCCCGCCCCGATCCCCAGCGCCAGCCAGGAACCCACCGCCAGGCTGAGCTGCACGTCGTTGCTCTTGTCGAGGTTCGTTCCGGCGTTCTTGTCATCGACCTTAAGCTGCTCGGCGGCGAACCCGAACGTCTGGCCCACGGCGCGCACGCCGTAGAACTGCCCGCTGGCGTCGCGGCTGAGGCCGGTCGTATTGTCGGTGTCCTTGGCCTTCAGCGCGCCGGCCGCCACGCGGGAGGGCGTCCCCCAGGCCAGGGCGGCCGGGTTGTCCGGCGTGATATTGGCGCCATTGGTGCCGGTGGCCTTGGCGTGGTAGAAGGTCGGCGCGGCGGGCACCAGATCGGTCGTTGCCACCTGAGCGTGTGCGGTGCCAACGAGGATGGTGAACAGCAGAACGGCGATCCCAGTCAAACGTTGCATCGAAGGTCTCCCGGAACGGGGCCGACCGCTCTGCGGCGGCAGCGGCGCCCATCGGCGAGCGCGCAGCTCCCCACACGAGGGCCACTCGCTGGGCCCATGGCTGCGTTATCGGCGGAACGGGGGCGGGGCTTGAGCGGCCCCCTCGCGCGCCGGGCGCGCGCGGCGCAGCGGCCTGCGGCAGGGAGGCTTGCGGGGCAGGGCTTGCGATGGGGAGGCATTCCGGCCCACAATCGCCCGCGGCCGGCGCCGGTGCCCCGCTGAGCGCCCGGCGCGGCCCGGCTTGCACCCAACGAGAGCTGCGATGAGCGACCTGCCCGTGACCCATCACACCGCGCGCCTCCGCGACTTCCGCCTGCACTACGTCACGGCAGGGCAGGGCCCGCCGCTATACCTGCTGCACGGCTATCCCCAGACGTGGTTCATCTGGCGCAAGCTCGTGCCGCTGCTGGCGCCGCACTACACGCTGGTCATGCCCGACCTGCGGGGCTACGGCGACTCGGACAAGCCCCGCGCCGGCTACGACAAGCGCAGCATGGCCGCCGACATCCGCGCCCTGGCCGACCTGCTCGGGCACCGCCGCCTGGGCCTGGTCGGCCATGACCGCGGCGGGCGCGTGGCGCACCGCTATGCCCTCGATCACGCAGAGACCCTGGCCGCGCTGGCGCTGCTGGACATCGAGCCGACGAAGGTCAAGTTCGACCGCCTGGACCGGCAGATGGCGCTCAACTCCTGGCACTGGCTGTTCCTGCCGCAGGAGGATCTGGCCGAGCGCCTGATCACGGCGGAGCCCGAGGCGGTGCTGCGTCACTTCCTGCGCAGTTGGGCCGGCCATCCCTCCGCCATCGACGAGGCGGCCGTGGCCGAATACCTGCGCTGCTTCAAGCTGCCCGGCACCATCCGCGCCACCTGTGCGGACTACTACGCCGGGGCCTACACGGACCTGGAGCATGACGCCGCGGATGCGCAGCGGCGCATCGAGGCGCCCCTGCTCGCCCTGTGGGGCGGCCTGGGCAAGCGCGACCAAGAGTGGGACCTGCTGGCGGTGTGGCGGGAGAAGGCGCGCCAAGTGGAGGGCCGCGCCCTGCCCTGCGGGCACTTCATCCCCGAGGAGGCCCCGGAGGAGCTGGCCGCGGCGCTGCGGGCCTTCCTGGCCGGCAAGCTCTAGCCGGGCGCGGCGCGGGCAGCGCCCCCTGGCGATTCGCCGCTCCGTGGGATTTGGGCACGGGGGGAACCGTAGGGGCATAGCATGCTATGCCCCTACACCGCATGTGGGCCGATCATCGCGAAGCTGCCAGGGCACTCAACCCGGATTCCAAGGCGTGCCTGATTGCTAGCGGTTCCTGAACACCGGGGGGCGCTTCTCGTTGAAGGCATTGACGCCCTCGTGCCGGTCCGCGCTGGGCACGCAGATGTTGTAGGCCTGGATCTCGAAGTCCAGGGCCTCGGCCAGGGGCAGCTCGATGCCGCGGTCCACGGACTTCTTGGCCTGGCGCACGGCGATGGGGCCGTTGGCCGCGATCAGGCCGGCCAGCTCCATGGCCTTGTCCATCAGCCGCTCGGCGGGCACGACGTGGTTGACCAGGCCCCAGTCCAACGCCTCCTGGGCGTTGAGGATGCGCCCCGTGAAGAGCAGCTCCTTGCCGCGCCCGATGCCGATGCGGCGCGGCAGGCGCTGCGTGCCGCCCGCCCCGGGCATGATGCCCAGCTTCACCTCCGGCTGGCCGAAGCGCGCGTGCTCGGCGGCCACGATGAAGTCGCAGGCCAGCGCGATCTCGCAGCCGCCCCCCAGGGCCAGGCCGTTCACCGCCGCGATGACGGGGATGGGGAAGCGCCACAGCGCCTCCGCCGCCTCCTCGAAGACCACGTGCTGCGCGCGCCAGACCTCCACGCTCATGCCCTGGCGTTGCTTCAGGTCGCCGCCGGCGGAAAAGGCCTTGGCGCCCGTGCCGGTGACGATGAGGCAGCGCACGTCCGGCACCTGTTCGTGATCGAAGGCCCGGAAGAACGCGCGCATGTCCAGACCCATCTGGGTGTTCATGGCGTTCATGGCGTCGGGCCGGTTCAGCGTCAGCTTCAGGATGTGCGGGGCCACATCCTCGACGAGCAGGGTTTCCAGGCGCTCCATCGGGTCTCCTCGCAGTCTTGGCGGTGTCTCGGTTGTGTCTCGGTGCGTCGGCGCGGGGCCGGCGCGGGCCGCAGCGGCGGGGCGCGCGGCCGCGATTGGAATTTCGCTGAAAATAGGGGATAACCGCTCCAGCTTCACTAGTCACAGATTGCGGCGGCGCGCGCAAGCGGCAGGCCCTGCCGCTCCCGCGCAACGGGCGGCCGGCTGCACCGCCCGGGCAGCCGCAGCGGGAACCGCGCCGCGCCGCGCTCACGATCCGCCAGGGGACGCCATGCCCGAGATGACTCGCCTCAATCCGCCGCAGCGCCTGAACCAGAACCTCGGCGAGATGATGTTCACCCAACGCGCCATCCGCCGCCTCAAACCGGACGCCATCAGCGACGAGGACCTGCACCTGATCCTCGACGCGGCCTGCAAGGCGCCCAACGGCGGCAACACGCAGCCGGGGCGCTTCCTGGTGATCCGGGAGCGGGAGAAGATCCGCCGGTTCGGCAAGCTCTATCGCGAGGCGTGGTGGGCCAAGCGCCGGGAAGAGGGCCATCCCTGGGCCGCCGCGCAGGACCCCAAGGCCGTCCCCAACGAGGGCAGCTATCCGCACGCGGCGGTGCTGGCCGAGGAGATCAAGGACGCGCCGGTGATCGTCCTGGCCTTCACCCTCATGAAGGGGCGCGCCAGCTCGGTCTTTCCGCCCGTGCAGAACCTGATGCTGGCCGCGCGGGCGCTGGGGATCGGCTCCACGCTGACGACGCTGCACCCGACGGTGATGGAGCGCGTCTACGCGATGTTCAACATCCCCAAGGAGGTGGAGTTCCACGCCTGCATCCCGCTGGGCTATCCGCGCGGGCACTTCGGGCCCACCGCGCGCTTCCCCACCAGCCACACGACGTACTGGGACGGCTGGAACCAGCCGCCGCCCTGGAAGTAGCGGGCCGGCGAGGCAACTAGGGATGCGTCCAGGCCTGCGCGCGGGCCGCGCTGCCGCCGGCGGGGGCCGTGGGCGCCACGGCGATGTACTCGCTGGGGCGCTCGCCCGAGGGCGGCGCCTCCTTGACCGGCCGCGGCGCCAGCAGCGTCTGCTCCGGCACGGCCAGTTGCTCCAGCAGCGCCAGGCGCAGCCCATTGAGGGCCAGGCACAGCAGCGCCGCCAGGACGAAGACGAGGGCAGTTCGCATCATGCTTCGGCTCGTAGGGCAGGTGCGGGATCGCGGCCCGGCGCGTGCGCAGCCGGGCGGCCGCGTCATGGAATCAACGCTTCCCTTTCCATATCGGCGCGAGTGGGGAATCATTGAATGTGAACCGCGCGGCGTGTGCGGCGGCCTCGGATGTCCTTTTCACCTTCCAGCCTGAGATGACTCAGCCATGCCCGTTCATTCCGTGACCCTGATCGGCCGCTCGGAGCCGATCGCCGTCGGCAAGATCGTCTGCATGGGCCGCAACTACGTGGCCCACATCGAGGAGCTGAACAACGCGCGGCCGGACCAGCCGATGTTCTTCATCAAGCCCAGCACGGCCCTACAGCCCATCGAGCAGCCCGTGCGCATCCCGCCCTACTCCAAGAAGGCCCGCCACGAGCTGGAGCTGGCCGCGCTGATCGGCAAGACCCTGCGCAACGCCAAGGAGTCCGAGGTGATGGCCGCCATCCAGGGCTGGGGCGTCGCGCTGGACGTGACCCTGCAGGACGTGCAGGACGAACTGAAGAAGAAGGGCCACCCCTGGGAGATCGCCAAGGGCTTCGACGGCGCCTGCCCCGTCTCGGCGTTCGTGCCGGCCTCGCAAGTGCCCAATCCGCAGGACATCCAGGTGCGCATGAAGGTGAATGGGCAGCTGCGCCACAACGACAGCACCCAGCTGATGATCTGGAAGATCACGGAGCTGATCGCCGACGCCTCGCGCTACTTCACGCTGGAGCCGGGCGACATCGTGCTGACAGGCACGCCGGCCGGCGTGGGCCCGCTGGAGCCGGGCGACGACCTGGACATGGAGATCGAGCACGTGGGCCATTATCACTCCAAGGTGGCCAAGGGCTGAGCGAGGGACAGCCCGGCCGGCGCCACGGTGGGCCACTGTGGGTCACCCAGCGCCGGCCCCGTGGACCGCCCGGCGCCGGCAGCCAGGGCCGCCGGGCAGCCGGATGAATGGGGGCCACCGCCAGCAGAGGAATGAGCCATGCAGTACAGCGACGAGGGGCTGAGCACCGACCAGAAGGCGCTCGTGCAGTCCGTGCGGGCGCTCTGCGCGCGCTATCCGGAGACCTATTGGCGCAAGACGGACGCCGAGGGCGCCTATCCGGACGCGTTCATCAACGCGCTCACCGAGGGCGGCTTCCTGGCCGCGCTCATTCCCGAACAGTACGGCGGCCTGGGCCTGGGCGTCACCGAGGGCGGGCTGATCCTGGAGGAGATCAACCGCTCCGGCGGCAACGCGGGCGCCTGCCACGCGCAGATGTACATCATGGGCACCGTGCTGCGGCACGGCAGCCCGGAGCAGAAGGAGGCCTACCTGCCCGAGCTCGCCAAGGGCGCGCTGCGCCTGCAGGCCTTCGGCGTCACGGAGCCCGACGCCGGTTCGGACACCACCAGCATCACCACGCGCGCCGAGCGCAAGGGCAGCAAGTACATCGTCAACGGCCGCAAGGTGTTCATCTCGCGCGTGCTCGAGTCCGACCTGATGCTGCTGCTCTGCCGCACGACGCCCAAGGACCAGTGCGCCAAGCGCACGGACGGCCTGAGCGTGCTGCTGGTGGACCTGCGCCGGGCCAAGGGCCATGGGCTGGAGGTGCGCCCGCTGGACCTGATGGTCAACCATCACTCCAACGAGCTGACCTTCGAGAACCTGGAGGTGCCCACGGAGAACCTGATCGGCGAGGAGGGGGCGGGCTTCCGCTACATCCTCTCCAGCATGAACGCCGAGCGCATCCTGGTGGCCTCGGACAGCATCGGCGACGGCCGCTACTTCGTGGAAAAGGCCGTGCAGTACGCCTCGGAGCGCAAGGTCTTCGGCAAGCCCATCGGGCAGAACCAGGGCGTGCAGTACCCCATTTCCCGCGCCTATGCGGCCGTGGAGGCCGCGCGCCTGATGCGGGACAAGGCGGCGCAGATGTTCGATGCCGGCGCCAATCCGGGCGAGCAGGCCAACCTGGCCAAGTTCCTCGGCGCCGAGGCGGCCTGGCAGGCGGCCAACATGTGCATGGACACCTACGGCGGCTATGGCTACGCGCGCGAGTACAACATCGAGCGCAAGTTCCGCGAGTCGCGCCTCTACATGGTGGCACCCGTCACCAACAACCTGGTGCTGAGCTACATCGGCCAGAACGTGCTGGGCTTGCCCAGGTCGTAGCCCATGCAAACGCGCACGCCTGAACTAGATTCCAGTAATTGCGAGCAGGGACGTACGATAGGCGTCTAGGTGACGTCAAAACAGCAGCTCGTTGTGGGACGGTCACAGTTTCGCGAGTGTCTGCAAGCGGACGATTAGCTTGGTCTTCAGCTCGTCCCTT
>JBGOUY010000233.1:0-6984 GCA_041477795.1 bacterium | reverse complement strand
CCTGACCGGGCAGGTGCCCTCCGGGTTCCTGGGGCGGCGCCGCGGGCATCTGCACGAGCTGCCGGACCAGCTCGCGACGCTGGCCTCGCTCACCAAGTGGGCCGCGCGCATCGACTCCCCGCAGGACGCGCCCGCGCGCGTGGCGGAGGCCTTCCGGCGGCTGCTCTCCGGGCGGCCGGGGCCGGTTGCGCTTGAGATGTGCTGGGACGTGATGGCCCAGGCGGGGCCCGTCACGCTGCCCCCGCACGGTGCGTCGGCGCCGGCACTGGAGCCGGCCCCGGCGCCCCACCCCGCCGCCATCACCGCCGCCGCGCGGATGCTGGCGCAGGCCAGCCGCCCCATGATCATGGTGGGCGGCGGGGCCCAGCACGCCGCGGCGGAGGTGCTGGCCCTGGCCGACCTGCTCGATGCCCCCGTGACGGCCTTCCGCAGCGGCCGCGGCATCGTGGCGGAGGATCATCCCCTCGGCGTCTCCGCGGCGGCGGCGCACCGCCTGTGGGCCGATACGGACGTGCTGATCGGCATCGGCTCGCGCCTGGAGCTGCAGTACATGCGCTGGGGCGGCATGATGCGCGCCATTGAACAGCCCGAGCCGCCGCCGCACCTGATCCGCATCGACATCGACCCGGAGGAGTTCAACCGCCTGCGCCCCCACGCGGGCATCCTGGCGGACGCGGCGGAGGGCACGCACGTGCTGACGCAGGCCGTGCTGCGGCGCCGCCGCAAGATCCCCGGCGCCCGCGCCCGCATCGCCCAGGCCAAGCGCGCCGCGGCCGAGGAGATCGCGCGGGTGCAGCCGCACGTGGCCTACCTGGCGGCAATCCGCGCCGTGCTGCCGCGCGACGGCTTCTTCGTGGAGGAGCTGTGCCAGGCCGGCTTCACGTCCTACTTCGCGTTCCCGGTCTACGAGCCGCGCACCTACGTCACGCCCGGCTTCCAGGGCACGCTGGGCTTCGGCTACCCCACGGCGCTGGGAGTGAAGGTGGCCCATCCCGAGCGCGCGGTGGTCTCCATCAGCGGCGACGGCGGCTTCCTGTTCGGCGCGTCCGAGCTGGCCACGGCCGCACAGGAGCGCATCGGGGTGGTGGCGATCGTCTTCAACAACGGGGCCTACGGGAACGTGCAGCGGGACCAGCAGGAGCGCTTCGGCGGGCGCGTCATCGGCGCCCGGCTGACCAACCCGGACTTCGTCAAGCTGGCGGAAAGCTTCGGCGTGGCCGGCTACCGCGTGGACAGCCCGGCCGCCCTCAAGCCCGTGCTGGAGCGGGCGCTGGCGGACGATGTGCCGGCGTTGATCGAGGTGCCCGTGGAGGCAAGCTCCGAGGTTTCGCCGTGGGACTTCATCCACCCCGCGCCGCGGACACCGGCGCCGCCGCGCCGCAAGTAGCCGCCGCGGACGCCGTTCTGGCGCGCCGTCCCCTCAGCCCGCCCTCAGCCCGGCCCCAGCGCCGCGCGCAGGTCGTAGCGCGGGCCGCGCAGGATGCCGCGCTCGGTGACGATGGCGGTGACCAGTTCGGCCGGCGTCACGTCGAAGGCCGGGTTCCAGGCCGCCGTGCCCGCCGGCGCCAGCCGGTGCCCCTCCGGCTCGGCCACCTCCTCCGGAGCGCGCTCCTCGATGGGGATGTCCACGCCATCGGGCAGGGCCAGGTCGACGGTCGAGCTGGGCGCAACCACGTAGAACGGCACCGCGTGGTGCCGCGCCACGATGGCCAGGCCGAAGGTGCCGATCTTGTTGGCCGTGTCCCCGTTGGCCGCGATGCGGTCCGCCCCCACCCACACACTGTGGATGGCCTGGCTGCGCATGAGCATGGCCGCGGCATTGTCGCAGATCAGCGTGTGCGGCACGTGGTGCCCGTCCAGCTCCCAGGTGGTGAGGTGGGCGCCCTGCCAGCGCGGGCGCGTCTCGTCCACGTAGATGTGCAGGCCGCCCAGCCTGGCGTGGCCGGCGATGAGCACGCCCAGCGCCGTGCCGCGGCCGCCGGTGGCGAGCGGCCCGGTGTTGCAGTGCGTGATCACGCGCGCCCCGGCCACAAGCAGGGCGACACCGTGCTCGGCCATGGCCGCGTCCTGGGCCTCGCTCTCGTGGTGGATGGCGTCGGCCTCGGCCTCCAGGCGCTCGCGCCAGCGCTGGGCGGGCAGATCGTCCACGAGGCGCCGCAGGCGCTCCAGGGCCCAGAACAGGTTGACCGCCGTGGGCCGGGTGGCGGCCAGCCGGCGCAGGGCGTCGTGACCGCGCAGGCGCGCGCGCTTCCGGTTGCCGATGCCGTTCATGGCGACGCAAACGCCGTAGGCCGCCGCAATGCCGATCAGCGGGGCGCCGCGCACCTGCAGGGTGCGGATGGCCTGCTCCACCGCCGTGACGTCCGACAGCTCCAGCATGACGGTCTTCCAGGGGAGCTGCGTCTGGTCCAGCACGAACAGGCGCTGGTTCTCGTAGCGGATCACCGGGTAGGCCATCACAGCTCCTTCAGCAGGGCGCGGGAGGGTCGGCTCAGGTCGTAGCCTTGCCGCCATTCGGCGGGCAGGTCGGCGCGGTCGATGGGCTGGAAGCCCAGGTACTGGAAGAACTCCCACATGCGCGGATCGATGCTCAGCGCGAACACGTAGCGGAAGCCTTGCGCCCGCGCCTGCTCCACCAGGAAGTGCGCCAGCTCGCGCGCACGGCCGCGGCCGCGATAGCGCGGCAGGGTGGCGAACTGGGCCAGCTCCGCGTACTCGCCGTAGCGCTTGAGGCCGGCCACGCCCACGGCCATGTCGTCGATCTCGTAGATCCAATAGTTGTCGATATTGGCCTCGATGCGGCTTTCGGGCATGGGCAGGATCGCGCCGGATTCCACCTCCGGGCGCAGCAGCAGGGTCATGTCCGTCACGTCGCGCATGTTGGCGCGGCGGATGCGCGAGGCGCGGGTGGCGGTGAAGAGGATGCCCGCGCCGTCGTAGGTGAAGACCTCGCGGAACAGGTGCGCGCTGCGCCCCTCCAGCAGCACCACGTCCGGGATGCCCTGCGCCAGTTGCGCGGCGATGAAGGTGCAGAGCGGCACGGCCTGCGGCAGGCCCGTCGCGGCGAGGCGCTCGGGCAGGCCCTCCAGCTCGCTCGCCTGCACGGAGCTGCGCGGCAGCGCGCTGCGCAGCGTGCCGGCGAGACGATCGACGAGGAAGAGCTTCTGCGCCCCCAGCCGCAGGGCCACCTGCGCCCCGAGCCGGTAGGTGGGATCGATGGGGCCCGCCCCGCCGCCGGCCTCCGCGCCGTGATAGGCGATGACGGGCGTGCGCCCCTGCTCCAGCGAGGTCAGCACGCGCTGGAAGTCCAGGTGCAGCGCCTCCTCCTCGGGCCGGAACAGCAGGTCGGTGAGCAGGGAGAGCTGGAAGCGCGAGCCGCGCTTGTTGGCCTGCGAGATCACCTGCTCGAGCTGGAAATCCGGGTCGCTCGTGACCAGCACGACGCGGATGCCGTAGCCGGCCAGCACCTTGAAGTCCAGCAGCAGGTCGGAGAACAGCACGGCGACCGGCAGCGCGATGACGAAGATGCGGTTGCGGAAGCGCTCGGCGTAGTGCGCGAACTCCAGTGCGCGGAACAGTTCCTTGGTGTCTTCCATGGCGGGGCGGCGCTCAGGAGCCCTTGCGCAGGCTGGCTTCCTTCTTGGCCGCCAGGCTGTGGATCAGGTAGGCGGCGTCGTAGACCGGCCCCTGAGCGCCTTTGGCCTCCGCGTCGCTGAGCATGCGGATGACGAACACCCCCAGGTGATAGTCCACCGCGAACTGGTAGTCCGGCTCGGCCAGGGGCGCCCCGAAGCCCATGCTCCAGAAGGAGCGCGGGCTGCCGAAGCCCAGGCCCACGCCCACGGAGGATTGCGGACCGGGCCGCATGCTGGCCTGGGTGCGGCCGAAGTCCTCCTGGATCGCAAATTGCGTGAAGCCGGCCTGCTCCGTCAGCTCGGCGCAGCGCAGATACAGGAAGTCCAGCACCGTCGTTTCCGGCGTGGCCCGATTGCCGCGGAAGGACACGCGGTAGACCTGTGGCTGCAGGCGCGCTTCCTCGTAGCCGCCCGCCTCGCCCAGCGGCTGGTAGGGCGTCGGCTGCAGCGTGCAGGCCGCCAATGCTGCCAGGGCGGCCAATGGCGCGGCCGCCAGCAGCACGGCCGCCACGGCGCGCCGGCGCGGGGAGGCCCCGGCCGGGGCCAGCCGCAGGAACGTCAGGGAGCGAATTGGGGAATTGCGTCGCATCACTTCACGGGGTCCACGGGCCCCGCGCCCGGCAGGTGCAGGCAGAAGGTGTCGATGGCACGCGCCGATTCCATGTACAAGACGGCCTTGTCGTATTCATTGTCCCGCAAGCTCAGCAGCCCGGCAATGGTCAGATAGAGGATGTTGAGCTGCTCGGTGTGGTCGCCGAACTCGCAGAGCCGCTCCTGCACCAGATCGCGCAGGGGCACCTGGGACGGCCGGGGCAGGGTCAGCTCGAGGGTCTTGGTCTGCCCCGGCTCCCACAGCACGATCAACGCGTTGCAGGCCTGGCCGAGCTGGCGCGCCTGCGCGCTGTTTGCGATCTGCTGCGGGGCGAGCTGGAACTGCACCGGTGGCAGCTTGGCCTCGCGCGTGGCGAGCGCCTCGCGCAGGGCGGCGATCATCTGCGAGGCCTCGCGCGTGAAGTGCTCGGGCCGCGAGATGAGCACGCGCTGGCCCACGGCAGGCGGGTCCGCGCGCCCCGGACAGGTGTCCAGCGAGCCGAGGGGATTGAGCCCGACGGGGACGTCCGGCGTGCGCACGCCCTCCGCGCTTTCCATGAACGAGCGCTTGCGCGGCTCGGGCTCCGAGCAGGCGCTCAGCGCCAGCGCCAGCAGGCACAGCGCGCACAGGACGAGCGGCCCCGCGGGGTGGCGCGGGGCACACCCGCGCCGCGCCCCGCGGCTTCGCGCCTCCCCTGCCGCCGGCCCCCGCCGCGGGTTGATCACCCCAGCAGGGGCGGGATGAGGTTCAAGTCCGCGTCGTAGCCGATGGGCACGGGCTCGCTCAATACCTCCAGCCGCGGATTGGCGCGCACCTCATCCAGCAGCGCTCGCGACGCCGCCGCCACGTCCCGCTCGCTGGGGCGATCGAATTTCTGGCGCACGCGGAACAGCGACGGGACGTCCTGGGCCCCGACGCCGGCCTGAGTTTCGGTCAACTGGAAGTGCGTGGGATTGTTCATGGCACCGCATGCGCTGTGGCGAAGGGGGATGCGCCGGCCCGCGCCCGCTGGCGGCGGGAGCTTCGGCGCGCAGCCTCGTTCTACCGCTATCGCGGCCCCCCCGGCAACCTCCCCGCGGCGCCTGGCGCCTGGCGGGTGTGCGCGGCGGGCGCGACTGTGGTAAAGCCACAAGCGGACCCTGCTGCGGGACGGCTCGCCCTGCCCCTGGCGGCCATCGCCCACAGCCGATCGTGAGCGGAGCCTGTTCCATGGCCGAACCCGCCGGACTTGCCGAATTGCGGGCGCTGCTGCCCATTGCCATCCAGCGCGGGCGGGAAAGCCCGCAGCGCTTCCGCGGCCAACTGCTGGGCCAGGTCTCGCCCGAATACCTGCTGCTGGCCGAGGTGGACGGCGCCGGGCTTGCCATCGGCGAGCGCATCGTCGTGCGCACCCTGCAGGCCGGCAAGGCGCTGGGCTTCGAGACCACCGTGCGCGAGGTGGTGGAGCGCCCCGTGCGCCTGTGCTTCGTGGATCTGCCCGAGGCGATCGAGGTGATCCACCTGCGCAAGGCGGACCGCCTGGACGTGTTCGTGCCCGTGGACATCCGGCATGCCACGGGCAAGGACAGCAGCGGCGACACGATCCTGCTCAAGGGCAACATCGTGGACATCAGCGGCGGCGGCTGCCGCGTGTTCACCAAGCGCCCCATCCCCGCCGAGACCGTCGTCAACGTCTCCTTCACCCTGCCGGGCGAGCGCAACGCCTGCGCCATCTCCGGCTCGGTCATCGACAGCTTCGCCCAGAACACCCTCTTCGGGCAGCGCATCAAGTTCTTCGCGGCCGAAAAAAATCTCGCCGAACTCAGCGAAATCAAGCGCTGGGTTAATCAAAACCTCGCTTTCGCCGATGTAACCTAGCAGGGACGCCCGGCGTTCTACCCGCTAAAGTAAGAGTGGACAGGGACGTCCGAAAATAATATGTTATATTACAGAAACAGACGGCCCTGACCTGCAGGGCTGGCACGCTGTGCCGCGGAGCTTCCATGGATTGCACCTCTTCCCGCTGGCGAAAGGCCCTCCGGGCCGTGGCGGCCGGGTGGGCGCTGGCCGTTGCGCTGGGTGCGATCGGCTGCTCGGGCGGCCGGACGAGCCTGCCGGACTTCCCCAAGTACGAGCCGGCCGACGATTTCCTGGCGATGCAGGCGCGGGCGCGCTCCTATCAGCCGCCTGCGCCGCCCACCGACTACGTGTATACGCAGCGCAACCAGGAGATCTACGACGCGCTGCAGCGCCAGAAGGAGTACTCTGACGCCGAGGTGGCGCTGCGGTCGCGCCAGCGCGAGGACGCGCAGTCCCGCAACCGTTCCTCGGACCAGGGCGAGTGGGACGCGCTGCAGCAGCGCCTGGCGCGCGACGAGGCGCTGGGTGCCCTGCGCGACCAGGAGCGCGGCGCCAACCAACTGCGCAATCAGGCGCTCTACAGTGAGCGCTACCAGACGTATCAGGACCGCCTCGAGCGCCTCGCCCGCGAGCAGGAGGCGCAGGCCCGCGAGCAGGAACGCTCCGCCTACCGCAACCAGCAGCGCGTCCAGGACCAGTTGGAGGAGATGCGCCGCCGCCAGGCACAGAACCTGGCCGTGCCGGCGCCGGGCCCTGCAACGGCCGCCGCGCCCCTGCCCTAGTACTGCGACCCGCCTTGGTTTTCGGGTGCGAGGGGGCGCTGCCCCCTCGCGCTCCTCCGCAAGGGAGCAAGCCCCCTTGACCCCATTTGTAGCGGGTGCAGGGGCCGCTGGCCCCTGCCGGTGGGAGGAGGTGCGG
>JBGOUY010000114.1:0-12709 GCA_041477795.1 bacterium | reverse complement strand
CGATGGCCAGCATCTGCTGCTCGCCGCCGGACAGGTAGCCGGCGGCCACGCGCGTGCGCTCGCGCAGGCGCGGGAAGTAGCCCAGCACGCGCTCCATGTCCGCGGCCAGGGCACTCGCGCTGGGGTTGGTGTGCGCGCCGGCTATCAGGTTCTCGCGGATCGTCAGGTGCTCGAACACGCGCCGCCCCTCGAAGACCTGGGCGATGCCCCCCGCCACGATCTCCGCGGCGTCCTTGCGGTCGATGCGCTCCCCGTTGAATTCGATCGAGCCCCGCGTGACCTGCCCGCGCTCGGGCTTGATCAGCCCGGAGATGGACTTGAGCGTGGTCGTCTTGCCCGCGCCGTTGGAGCCGAGCAACGTCACGATCTTGCCCTGCGGCACGTGCAGGTACACGCCCTTGAGGACGAGGATGATGTTGTCGAAGATGACTTCGATGTTGTTCAGGGTCAGCATGAAACGCGTTCGTTCATCGGCATGGGACGTCCCCGCCGCCTCGGCGCAGCCCCAGCCGGGGGGCGTCGCTGCGGGCGAGCGGGCCGTGCACCAGGCCGGGAGCGTTAGCTCCCGGTCTGGCGCGTAGCGGTCAACCGCCCTTGGCCACGTGCTCCAGGATCACCTCGCGGAAGCCGTGGAACCAGTCGGTGGAGGGAACGAAGGTGCCGCCCTTCACCTGCCACACGCGCACCCAGCCCCCGCCCTCGTGATCCTTGGCGGACAGGTTCAGCGGGGGCAGGAAGCCGCCCAGGTCGAAATTGCTGATGGTCTCCATGGCTTGGCGCACCTTGTCGCCGTCCAGGTTGGCGCCGTACTTCTGGAAGGCCAGCTCGATGGCGCGGGCATGCAGCGCGGCGATGAACACGCCCCGGTTGTAGTACACGCTGACCGCCATCTCTTTCGGCAGCGCCTGGCCCTCGTCCTGGTACATCTTCTTGATGTCGCGGATGACGTCGAAGTTGTCGCCCACGCCGGCGAATTCGATCGCGTAATAGCCTTCGGACGCGCTGGCCCCGGCGGCGCTGACGTCCGATTCCGCCGCGCCCCACACGAGTGAGATCAGGTGGTCGATGGGGAAGCCCATGCGGCTCAGTTCCTTGATGGTCACGCTGGGGCCCTGGCCGAACAGGTGCGAGATCACCCAGTCCGCCTGGTACTTGCGGGTGATGTCCAGCACCTGCGCGCGCATGTCGATGCCGGGCGGCGGCACGGCGTAGGTTTGCAGCTGGAACCCGGCGCGCTTGGAGAGGTCTTCGATGATCGGCAGCGGCTCGCGGCCCGCCGGGTTGTCATAGAAGACGTAGGCGATCTTGGGCATGCCGCTCTTGCCGGCCTTCTTCCATTGATCCAGCACGAACTGCACGCCCCCGCCCATCTGCGACCAGTAAGTGGCCGCCACCGGGAAGATGTAGGGGAACTTGGTGCCGTCGGTCGCGACCGAGGTGCCGAAGCCGGGAGCGGTGCCCAGGATCTTGTCTTCGGTCAGGCGCGGCGTCAGCGCGGCCGTGTGCGGCGTGCCGTACACGCTGATCGACACGGCGCCGGCCTGCTTGAAGCGCTCGTAGGCCTCGATCCCGCGGGGCACGGCGTACTGATGGTCGATCTCGAACAGCCGGATGCTGAAGTCACTGTGAGTCTTGTTGAACAGCTTGATGTAGTCCTGGGAGCCCTTGCTCCAGTAGGGCCCGATCGTTTGCGTCGGCCCGGACAGGTCGATCATCTGCCCGACGACGAACTCGGGCTTTGCGGCCAGGGCCTCGCGCGGAGCAGCGCTCGTCGCCAGCAGTGCGCACACCGCCAGCAACGCGAGCCATGCAGTAAGGATACGCAGCGTCTTCATTGCCGTTCTCCCGTTGGGGATTCGCAGGCACCGAGCCCGGCCTGCGCGCCGCTCCCGCCGCTGGCGGGGGCGCCGCGCGTGCGCGCGAGCGGCCCTGGGTTGCTCCCGGTCAACGCCCGACCGTGCGGAGCGCATGAACATCCTCCCCACCCCTCATGCTTGGCGTCACAGGTAGGGGAATGGCCAGACCTTGAAGTAGTCCTTGATGGTGTTCCACAGCTTGTTCAGGCCATCGGGCTCGATCACCAGGAACAGCATGATCAGCCCGCCGAAGAGCATGAGCTGCAAGTTGGTGATCAATGCCGGAATCTGCGCCTCCTGCACGAAGGCGCCGTAGACGACGCGCAGGCTGATATCCAGCGCGATCGGCAGCAGCGTGATGAACACAGCGCCGAAGAGGGAGCCCAGCACGCTGCCCAGCCCCCCGATGATCACCATCGCCAGGTACTGGATCGAGATCGTCAGCGTGAACGCCTCGTAGTTGGCCACGCCGTAGAAGTACGTGTACAGCACGCCCGCGATGCCGGCATAGAACGAGCTGATGGCAAAGGCGGTCAGCTTGGTGCGGAAGATGTTGATGCCGATGATCTCCGCGGCCACGTCCCGGTCGCGCACCGCGACGAAGGCCCGCCCCAGGTGCGTGCGGAACAGGTTCAGCGCGAACACGATCCCGATCGCCAGCACGAGGTAGATCAGCAGGTACATGTCCCGCCCGGAGTTGAGCTTGTAGCCGAACACCGTGGGCCGCGGCGTGTACAACGACGCCCCCACGCCGCCGGAGATCCAGGTGGCGTGATTGAGCGTCCATTCGATGATGAGCTGGGCGGCCAGCGTGGAGATCGCCAGGTAGAGCCCCTTGATGCGCAGCGAGGGCAGGCCGAAGAACGTGCCCACCAGCGCGGCCATGCTGCCCCCGGCGAGCATGGCGAGCCACCACGGCACGCCGAAGCGCGTCGTGAGCACGGCGGCCGTGTAGGCCCCGACGGACATGAAGCCGGCATGGCCGATCGAGATCTGGCCCGTGTAGCCCACCAGAATGTTCAGCCCCAGCGCCCCCAGGCAGGCGATGCCGATCAGGTTCAGCAGGCTGAACCAGTAGCCCGACGCCAGCAGCGGAACCACCGCATAGACCCCCACGACGATCGCCGCGACCGTGATCCGGGGCAGCGGCACCGGATAGAGCGCCATGTCCTCGGCGTACGTGCGCTTGAATGTGGCCGATTCGCGGTGAATCATCGTGCGTTCAGACCCGTTCGATGTCGACTTTGCCGAACAACCCGTAGGGCCGGATCATCAGCACCAGCACCATCAGCACGTACGGCGTGAAGTCCTTGGTGCCCCCGCCCACGTAGGGATCGATGAAGCCCGCGGCGAGGCTCTCCACGACACCCACGATGAGGCCGCCGACGATCGCGCCGAAGATGCTGTCCAGCCCGCCCAGGATCACCACGGGGAAGACCTTCAGCCCCACCAGGGCCAGCTGCTCGTTGACCCCGAGCAGGTTGCCCCACACCAGCCCGCCGATGAGCGCCGCCACGCCCGCGATGCCCCAGGCCACGGCGAAGTAGCGCTTGACGTCGATGCCCATCGCCAGCGACACCTGCTGGTCGTCCGCGATGGCGCGCAGGGCGATGCCGGTGCGGCTCTTGGTGAAGAACCAACTGATCAGCCCGATGGACAGCAGCGAGGTCAGCGCGGCGAGCAGGTCCAGCGGCGAGAGCAGGATCGGCCCCAGGAAGATCGGCGTGTCCGGCACGGGCAGCGGCAGGTTCTTGGTTTCCACCCCCCACAAGAACGGGGCCAGGCCCTGCAGGAACGACGCGAGCCCGATCGTGGCCATGATCACGGCCACCACCGGCCGTCCAATCAGGTGCTGCAGGACGAGCTTCTCGATGAGGAAGCCCAGCAGGATCATCCCGCCCAGGCCCAGCAGCACCGCCAGCCAGAGCGGCAGGCCGTAGAGCTGGAGGCTGGCGGCCACGATGTAGCCGGCGAACATCACCAGCTCGCCCTGGGCAAAGTTGATGACGTCCGAGGCCTTGTAGATGAGCACGAAGCCCAGCGCGACCAGGGAGTAGAGCGCCCCCACCAATAGGCCGTTGAGCAGCAGCTCGACGTAATACATCGCGCAGCGATCCCCCTAGCGGTCCCCTCGTGCTCTCAGGCGGCTGGCTGGCGAACGGCGGCGGCCGGAGCGGCCGGAACGGATTCGGTCAGCTCCCAGATCTCCGCCACGCTGCGGAAGGCGCCCGTGCGGCCGTCCTCGTAGGTCACCAGCACCTCCGCCTCCACGCGGCTGGCGCCGTTGTAGAGCCCGTCGATGAGCGGCTGGTAGCGCTCGTTGATGATGTTGCGGCGCAGCTTGCGTGTGCGGGTGATCTCCCCGTCGTCCGGGTCCAGTTCCTTGTTGAGGATCAGGAAGCGCCGGATCTGCGCGCCGGCCAGCTCGGGATCCTGCGCCAGCTTGCGGTTGATCTTCTCGATCTCGTCGTGGATGAGCTGGTACACATCGCGCTTCTGCGACAGGTCCTGGTAGCCCGTGTAGGCGAGGCCCTTGCGCTCGGCCCAGTTCTCCAGCGATTCCAGGTCGATGTTGATCATCGCCGTGGCGAAGTCGCACCCGCTGCCCAGCACCACCACCTCGCGGATGTAGGGCGAAAACTTGAGCTTGTTCTCCAGGTACTGCGGCGCGAAGAGCGTGCCCGCCTTGAGCCGGCTCACGTCCTTGGCCCGGTCGATCACCTTGAGGTGCCCGTTGCGGTCGATGAAGCCCGCGTCGCCCGTGGCCAGCCAGCCCTCTGCGGACAGGGTGCTGGCCGTGGCCGTGTCGTTCTTGTAGTAGCCCTTGAAGACGTTGGGCCCGCGGATGAAGATCTCCCCGCTCGCGGCCACCTTGACCTCGATGCCGGGCAGGGGCTTGCCCATCGTCTCCGCGTTGGCCTCGCCGTCGGGCTGGATCGTGCAGATGGCCGAGGATTCCGTCAGGGCGTAGAGTTGCTTGAGGTTGATGCCCATCGCCCGGTAGAAATTCATCAGGTCCGGGCTGAGCGGGGCGCCGCCCGAATAGGCCATGCGGATGCGGCGCGCCCCCATCACGTCACGCAGCGGGGCGAAGACGAGCCAGTCGCCCAGCGTCCAGGCCAGCCGCAGGTGCCAGGGCACGGGCTTGCCGGCCTGCCGCAGCTCTTCCACGCGATAGCCGATCGCCAGGAAGTGGTTGAACAGGCTGCGCTTGAGCCAGTCCGCCTCCTCCATGCGCACCTGGATCGTGGTGGCCGTCTGCTCCCACTGGCGCGGGGGCGCCAGGAACAGCGTGGGCCCGATCTCCCGCACGTCGCGCCGGTAGGTCTCCGGCGCCTCCAGGCAGTTGAGCGTGACCCCCGCGTAGAGGGAGCCCACCAGCGAGTAGGAGAAGTCGCCGATCCAGGCCATGGGCAGGTAGGCCATCGCCTCGTCGCCCTGGCGCCAGTGTTCCGTGCGCAGCACGCTCTCGAAGCCGCGCATCACGTTCGCGTGGGTCAGCATGGCGCCCTTGGGCGTGCCGGTGGTGCCGGAGGTATAGCTGAAGAGGGCGATGTCCTCGCCGCGTCCCTGCTCCAGCTCCCGCTCGTAATAGCCCGGATGCTGCGCCGCGAAGGCGTCCCCCAGGCGCTGCACCGCGGGGAAGTGCAGCAGCCACGGATCGTCCTTGCGGGTCAGGCCGCGCGGGTCGTCGAAGATGACCTGGGTCACGCCGGGGATCTGCGCGCGGATCTCCAGCAGCTTGTCCACCTGCTCCTCGTCCTCGGCCACGACGAAGCGGGCCTCGGAGTGGTCGATCACGTAGCTCAGCTCCTTGGCGATGGAGTCCTGGTACAGCCCCAGCGAGACGCCCCCCAGCGCCTCCGCCGCCAGCATCGCCCCGTACAGGCGCGGGCGGTTGTTGCCGATCACCGCCAGCTTGTCCCCGCGCCGGAAGCCCAGCGCCGCCAGTCCCAGCGCGAAGCGCCGCACCAGCTCCGCGTAGTCCCGCCACGTCAGCGTCTGCCAGATGCCGTATTCCTTCTCGCGGATGGCATCCTTGGCGGGCCACTCCCGCGCGTTGCGGAGCAGCAGCTTGGGCAGCGTGTCTTCGGCAGCCATGACGGGTCCTTGCGCCTCGGGGTTCACGCGGCGTGCGCCTTGCCCAGGTAGGCTTCGATCACCTCGGGGTTGCTGCGCACCTGCTGGGGCGTGCCCTCGGCGATCTTGCGGCCCTGGTCCAGCACGATGATGTGGTCGGAAATGTCCATCACGACGCCCATGTCGTGCTCGATCAGCACCACGGCCGTATCGTGCGTCTCCACCACGTCGAGGACGTAGCGCGCCATGGACTCCTTCTCCTCGACGTTCATGCCGCTCATGGGCTCGTCCAGCATCAGCACGCGCGGCTCGGCGGCCAGGGCGCGACCCAGCTCCACGCGCTTCTGCAGGCCCAGCGGCAGGCTGCCCACGGGCACCTTGCGGATGGCGGTGATCTCCAGGAAGTCGATGATCTCCTCCACCATTTTCCGGTGCTCAATCTCCTCGCGCCGGGCCGGCCCCCAGAACAGGCCGCACTTGAGCACGCCGGCGTGCATGTGCGAGTTGCGCCCCAGCATGATGTTCTCCAGCACCGTCATGCCGCGGAAGAGCGCCACGTTCTGGAACGTCCGCGCGATGCCCTGCTGCGCCACGCGGTAGGCCGGCAGCCGCGTGATGTCCTGGCCGTCCAGCAGCACCTGCCCGCGGTCGAGCGGATAGACGCCGCTGATGCCGTTGATGAGCGTGGTCTTGCCCGCGCCGTTCGGCCCGATGATGGAGAGGATCTGCCGCGCCGGCGCGACGAGGCCCACGCCCGCCAGCGCCACCACACCCCCAAATGACTTGACGATGTCGTGGACGACCAGACGCTCGGACGCCGCTGCGTTGCCCGCCATAGCCGCCAGCTTCCACACAGACGGTGGACTGCGAAACGGGGAGGGTCTGCGTCGCCTTATCGGTACGTTGCTGCTGCCGCCCCTTCCCCCGGTTGGCCGCGCGGGGCGGCCGGATGGGTGGTTCCCAAGCGTGGTTGTGGTTACCACTTCAGCCCCGTTGCGTCAACCGGGCCGGGAGCGGGGTTGGGCGGCGGGAATTCGCGCCAAGCCGCGCCGCTGCTCCCTTGGCGCGAGGCGGCCGCTCGGCGTGGCCGCCGGGGGCGGCGAAGTAGCGCCCGGGCGAGGTGCCCAGCGCGCGCCGGAACATCGCCACGAAGGCGCTGGGCGTCTCGTAGCCCAGCTCCAGCGCCACGCTTGTCACCGCTTCCCCGCGCGCCAGGCGCTCCAGGGCCGCCAGCAGCCGGGCCTGCTGGCGCCAGGCGCGGAAGGTGAGGCCCGTCTCGCGCAGGAAGTGCCGCGCCAGCGTGCGGCTGCTCGCCCCCACCGCCCGGCCCCAGGCGCCCAGGGTGCGGTTGTCCGAGAGGTCCTCGCGCAGGGCCGCCGCGATGCGCGCCAGCCGCGGGTCCTGCGGCAGCGGCAGGTGCAGCGGCGCGGCGGGCAGCGTGCGGATCCGGTCCAGCAGCACGGCCACCAGCCGCCCCGCCGGCCCCGCCTCCTCGTACAGCGGCGCCAGCGCCATCGCCTCGGCGATCAGCTCGCGCAGCAGCGGCGCCACCGTCACCACGCAGCACGCCGCCGGCAGCCCCGGCGCCGAGCGCGGATCGATGTACAGCGAGCGCATGGAGAGCGCGCTGGCCGTGCGCGTCCAGTGCGGCGTGCCCGCCGGCACCCACACCGCCCGCAGCGGCGGCAGCACCCAGGCGCCCTGCGGCGCGTTCACCGTCATCACGCCGCGCGCCGCATAGATGAGCTGCGCGCGGGCGTGCCGCGCCGGCGCGATCACGTGGCCGGGCGGATAGTCCTGCGCCAGGCACACCACCGCCCGCGGCACGTCCGGATAGGGCGCGGTGAGCGGGGCGCCCGCCCATGTCTCGTTCACGATAGAACCTGACCGATTGCAGTGAGACAGCCATCCTAGCGCTGCGCTAGACTGCCGGCAAGTGGCCCCCGGGCGCGAGCCCAGCCCACAAGGCCGCGTGCCTGAGGAGCACCGCGCAGCGGTGCGTCTCGCAGGCCGCGGCGCGGAGCCGCGCCGCCCGGCCGCCGGCCGATCCATCGCCAAAGGAAGACCATGAGCCAAGAGCGCGTGCGGTTTCTGTTCCTGAACGTGGGGCATGCCTACGATCACCTGTTCATGCTGCTGTTCCCGACCGTGGTGCTGAGCCTGGAGTCCGCCTGGGGCCGGCCCTACAGCGAGCTGCTGCCGCTCTCGCTGGGCGGTTTCATCGCCTTCGGCGCGGGGGCCGTGCCGGCGGGCTGGCTGGGCGACCGCTGGAGCCGCAAGCACATGCTGACGGTGTACTTCATCGGCATCGGGCTGGCCTCCGTGGCCGCGGGCCTGGCGAGCGGGCCGGCCACGCTGGCCGGCGCGCTGACCGCCGTGGGCCTCTTCGCCTCCATCTACCACCCGGTGGGGACGGCCATGGTGGTGCAGGGCGTGCCGGACGTGGGGCGGCGCCTGGGCATCAACGGCGTGTGGGGCAACCTGGGCGTGGCCGCCGCGGCGCTTTCCGCCGGCGCGCTGATCCATTGGGTCGGCTGGCGCGCCGCCTTCGTGGTGCCGGGGCTGCTCAGCGTGGCCACGGGCCTCGCCTTCGCGTTCGTGGCCCCCCCGCCGCGTGTCGCGCCGAAGCGGGCCGGCACGGGCGCCGCCCGCTCCGCCCTCACGCCGGAGCTGATCCGCGTGTTCGCCGTGCTCGGCCTGGTCACCATCTGCGGCGGGCTCATCTTCAACGCCACGCTGGTCTCGCTGCCCAAGGTCTTCTCCGTGCGCCTGACGGAGCTGTCCACCTCCGCGTTCGGCGTGGCCGGGCTGGTCTCCCTGGTCTATGCGTTCGGGGCGATGTCGCAGATCGTGGTGGGACGGCTGCTGGACCGCTATTCCCTGCGCACGACCCTGATGACCGTGGCCGGGCTGCAGATCCCCTGCCTGCTGCTGGCCGCGCGGGCGCACAACCTGGCGCTGCTGCTGATCGCCGGCGTGATGATGCTCACCATCTTCGGCGGCATCCCGATCCAGGACACGCTGGTGGCGCGCAACACCGCGGACGCCTGGCGCGCCCGCGTCTATGCCCTCAAGTACCTCATCTCCCTGGGCATCAGCGCCCTGGCCGTGCCGCTGGTGGCCTTCGTCTACGGCACCACCCACGACTTCGTGTGGCTCTTCGGCCTCTACGCGGTGCTCTCGCTGCTCGTGGTGGGCATCGGCAGCTTCCTGCCCAAAGCCGACCGGCCGCTGGTGGCCGAGCTGGCGCCCAAGCTCGCCCCCGGCGGCGGGGGCGGCGCGGACTAGCACTGCAACCGCTTCAGGCAGAGCGGGGGATTGTCATCCCCCGCGCCCCCTTTTTACGGGAAGAGTCGCAGGCTGGGGCGATGCGACCCTCTCCACCCGGCGGGACGGGGTGAGATTCCGCGCCGGCAGGGCCTCCCCCGGCCCGCATCCTGCGGGCCGCCCCCTCCCAAGGAGGGGGCCCGGGTTGGTGGCAGTGCAGTCGTGCCGGCAATTTCCCGTGTTGCGGTTCCCCCTCCTTCGGAGGGGGTAAGGGGGAGGCCCCGCGTCCCCGCCTCGGCTCAGGTCGCCAGTCCGCCCGGCACGGGCACCATGGGCAGCAGGCGCAGCACGACGCGCTCGCCCTCCGCCACGCCCAGCACGGTGCGCCCGAAGGCGTCCATGCGGATCGCGTCGGGCGGGGTGGCGTCGCCTGCCGCCGCGATGCGCACCCAGGCGCGCAGGGGCGCGCGATGCCGCAACAGCAGCTACAGCAGGTCCGCCTGCTTGCCCCCCAGCCGCTCGGCGTCGCGCGGGAGGAGGATCACGGTGCGGCGCCGGCCGCGCCGGCCCACGTAGGGGTCGAGCGCGTCGTCCGCGACGATGAGCACGCGCACGCGCGCCGCCTCCAGCTCCGCGCGCAGGGCGGCCGTGGCGGCGGCGTCCACGATGCAGGCCGCCGTGCCGACTACCGTGGCGTCCACCGTAAGCACGACGCCATAGCCCGCGCGGGCGCGCTCCGGCGAGACCAGGCCGTACTCCACGTCCGCCCGCACGCGCTCGGGCTCGCGCCGCAGCGGGTCGCCATAGCCCCCGCCCCCGCCGGACTGCATGCGCACCACGTCCTGGTCGCGCAGGGGAAAGCCGGTCACCTTGCCCGGCGTGGGGAAGTCCCGCTCCTCGCCCGCGCGCAGCAGGGAGACGCGGCAGGTCTGCGCCGGCCCGCCGCCCAGCACGCCGAAGGCGGGAATCACCGCGCGGTCGCTCAGCACCGAGTAGCTCGCCTCGCGGTCCAGCAGGCGCACCTCGCGCACCATGCCCAGCCCGCCGCGGCGCAGGCCCTCGCCGCCGGAATCGGTGCGCAGCGCGCAGCGCTCCAGCAGCAGCGGCATCTCGTTCTCGATGGACTCGGCGTTCTGGATGGACATCAGGTTGCCGAAGTCCACGTTGCCGAAGGCCGAGGGGCCGTCCCCGCCCGCGAAGCCGCCGTTGCCGCCCGCGGGCGCCTCGTAATAGACGTACTGGCGCTGGCGGCGCTTGTTGTAGCCGCCGATGGCGTTGGGGAAGGAGGTGCCGCACAGGTCGCCCGAGACACGCTCGGGGATGATCTGCGCCAGCGCGCCCAAGGTCACGGAGACCGCGCGCTTGCGCACCTCGCCGTGGGCGCCGGCGGGGGCGTCGTTGCGCACGTCGGCGATGGAGCCCTCCGGCGCGCGCAGCTCGATGGGGCGGAAGGCGCCGTGGTTCACCGCCCCGCCCGGGTCCAGCGTGGCCTTGACCGCCACGAACACCCCCGCGCCGCTCACGGCGAGCGAGGAGTTCACCACGCCGGGCACCTGCGGATTGGAGCCGGCGAAGTCCGCGATGATGCGGTCGCCCGCCACGGTCAGCTTGAGCCGCATCAGCACGGGGTCCAGCGCGCCGTTGTCGTAGTACTCCAGGTAGTCCTCGTAGCAGTACTCGCCGTCGGGCAGCTTGGCGATCTGCTCGCGCAGGCGGCGCTCGGTGCGGTCCAGGTTCAGCGCCACGGCGCCGCGCACGACGTCCCCGCCGTACTTCCCGTAGAGCTTGAGGATGCGCGATTCGGCCACGCGGCAGGCGCCCAGCGAGGCGTGGAAGTCCCCCTCGCGCTCCTCGGGCACGCGCATGTTGGCCAGCAGCAGGGCCATGGCGGCCTGGTTGACCTCGCCCCGCTCCACGATCTTGATGGGCGGGATGCGCACGCCCTCCTGGTAGATGTTCTGCGACATGCCCGAGTAGCTGCCGGGCACCATCCCGCCCACGTCCACCCAGTGCGCCCGCACGGCCGGGAAGATGATGCGCTCGCCGCTGCCGTCGAAGACGGGGTAGAGCATCGTCACGTCGTTGAGGTGCGTGCCGCCGCGGTAGGGGTCGTTGAGCAGCACCACGTCGCCCGGGTGCAGGTTGCCCGCGAAGTCGTCGAGGCTGCAGCGCACGCCCCAGGGCAGCGGCAGCACGTGCCCGGGATGGTCCCAGGACTGCGCCACCATCTGCCCGTCGGGATCGAACACGGCGCAGGAAAAGTCGTCGAACTCGTAGATGACCGAGGAGTAGGAGGCGCGGATGATCGTCTGGCGCATCTCCTTGACGATGGCGATGAGCCCCTCGCAGACGACCTCCAGCGTGATCGGATCGATCCCGCCGGCTTGCACGGCCTGCACCTGCGCGCGCTGTCTCATGCCGTCACCGCGTGGGTCCGAAAACAAGAACTGCCAAAAGCAAACCGCAGATTACACAGATTACACAGATTTCAAGGTGGTATCGCCTGGCAGGAGCGACGTGGCCCGGCCACCCGGCCGGTAGGGCGGTGTCGGCCACGGCGGCCCTCTGACCCTGCGGTGTGCAGGCCGGGCACCTTGCTACAACCGGCCGCATTCGTCCTCGCAGGATCGGCCTTGCACCCACGCGCTGCAATCCGCGCCGACGCTAGGTTGTGCAACTTCAAATCTGTGTCATCTGTGAAATCTGCGGTTCCGCAGTTCGCAGTTTGCCGTTCGCAATTGCGCTCATCACTCTTCCCGCTCCAGCAGCAGATCGCCCCAGGCCAATACGCTCAGGCGCCAGCCGGGAGGCACGACGGTGGTGGAGCCACTCTCCTCGATCACAGCCGGCCCGGCCAAGCGGCCCTGCACAGGCAGGCGCGTGCGCTCGTAGATGGGCACCGCGCGGAAGGCCCCGCCGAAGGACACCGCCCGCGTGCCGAGCGCCGCATCCTCGACGCGCCCGCCGGCCGGCCAGGCCGGCAGCTCCGGGCTGGCCACGGTGCCGATGGCGGCCAGCTTGAAGTTGACGATCTCCGCGGGCGCCGCGCTGCGGTGGCCGAAGCGCCGCTCGTGCACCTGGCCAAAGGCCGCCTCGATGGCCTCCATGCCGGCGGCCTCGGGCGGCAGCTCCACCTCCAGCTCCCAGCTCTGCCCCAGGTAGCGCATGCCCAGCGCGCGGCGCATCGCGATGTCGCGCGCCGGCACGCCCTCGGCGAGCAGGTCCGCGCGGCCCTGCGCCTCCAGCTTGGCGAAGACGGCCTGCACGTCCGCGAAGGTGTTGCGCCGCGTGTGCAGCGTGCGCGTCAGCACGTGGTCGTGCCGGATGTCGGAGATGAGCGAGCCGAAGGCAGCGAAGTTGCCCGGCCCGAGCGGCACCAGGATGCGCCCCATCTCCAGCTCCTCGGCGATGAACGCGGCGTGCATGGGCCCCGCCCCGCCATAGGCGACCAGCGTGAAGTCACGCGGGTCGAAGCCCTTGGCGATGCTGATCTGCTTGATGGCGCT
>JBGOUY010000089.1:0-14074 GCA_041477795.1 bacterium | reverse complement strand
CGACGCGAGTCTAAGAGTCAAGGCCCAGTCCGGCTCATTTTTCTGGACACGCTGGTATGCGTCTGTTGGGATGGGAACGAGAGAGAATTCGGGGAAATACGACGGAAGCGGCGTCATTCCAGATTCATTTGCGTGCTTGATGACTCGCTTCGTATACGCTGCGACCGCCTCGTAGAGCTTCTCGTGTCGTATCTTCGCTTGCGTCGCGCGTGCGCTCATGGATTGTCCTTGCCTCCGCCGTCACCCCGTTTCCCGCACAAGCTCATGGATGGCCTTGAGGCGCTTGAGGAGGGCGCCGATCTCGGCCATGGGGATCATATTCGGCCCGTCGCACAGGGCGATGCTGGGGTCCGTGTGCGTTTCCATGAACACGCCGTCCGCGCCGGCCGCCACGGCCGCCTGGGCGATCGGGGCCACGAACTGGCGTTCCCCTGCGGACTTGCCGCCCGCGCCCGAGGGAAGCTGGATGCTGTGGGTGGCGTCGATCACCACCGGGTAGCCGAACTGCTTCATGATGGGGAAGCCGCGCATGTCCACCACGAGGTTGTTGTAGCCGAACGTGAAGCCGCGCTCGGTGAGGAGGATGCGCTCGTTGCCAGTGGAGGTCATCTTGCTGAGGGCGTGCTCCACGTCGCGTGGGCCGATGAACTGGCCCTTCTTCCAGTTGACGATGCGCCCCGTGCGGGCGATTTCCACCACCAGGTCCGTCTGGCGCGACAGGAAGGCGGGCACCTGCAGGATGTCCAGCACCTCGGCCGCCGGCTCGATCTCCTCGAAGCGGTGCACGTCGGACAGCAGCGGCACGCCCACCTCGCGCCGGATCTGGCGGAACAGCTCCATGGCGCGCTCGAGACCGGGCCCGCGGAAGCTGTCCACGCCCGTGCGGTTGGCCTTGTCGTAGGAGACCTTGAAGGCGAAGGGGATGCCGAGCGGCTCGCAGATGGCCTTGAGGCGCCGGGCAAAGTCCAGCGTCTGCCCGGGCCGCACCTCGTCCTCGAACACGTCCGGGCCGGCCAGGGCGAAGAAGGGCAGCGCCAGGCCGTGGAAGCTCTTGTGGGCAAACAGGTCGGTCATGCCAGGGTCGCCTCCGCGCGGCGGGCCTGGGCCGCGATCCAGTCCTCCACCCGTGCCAGGTCCGCCGGCACGTCCACCCCGAAGCCCACGGCACGGGCCAGGAAGCAGTGGATGGGGTAGCCGTGCTCCAGGACGCGCAACTGCTCCAGCAGTTCGCGCTCGGAGAGAGGCGTGGGCGGCAGGCGGTGAAAGACGGCCAGGAAGTCCATCCGGTACAGGTACACGCCCAGATGGCGCCAGCCCAGGGCAGTGGGTGGCGCCGCGGCACGGGGATAGGGGATGGGCGCCCGGGAAAAGTACAGCGCGCGGCCGTCCACGTCCAGCACGGCCTTGACCACGTTGGGGTCGCGCTGCTCCGCCTCGTCGCGCAGGGGATGCACCAGCGTGCCCATTACGGCGCCCGGCAGGGACAGCACGCCCACCACCAGCCGCTCCAGGTCCGCCGGATCGATCAGCGGCTCGTCGCCCTGCACGTTGAGCACCCAGCCCGGCGCGCCGTGACGGGCGCTCTCCAGGCGCACCGCCTCGGCGATGCGGTCCGTGCCCGTCGCCGCCTCGCCGGTCAGCACCGCGTCGCCGCCGAAGCCGCGCACTGCGGCCGCGATGCGCTCGTCGTCCGTGGCCACCAGCACGCGCGCTACCGAGGGCGTGCGTGCCGTGCGCTCGTAGGTGTGCTGGATCATGGGCCGCCCCGCCAGCAGCGCCAGGGGCTTGCCGGGGAAGCGCGTGGAGGCGTAGCGCGCCGGGATCACCGCCCAGACGTCGCCGGAGGAGGCGAAGCGGGTGCGGGCCGACAGCTTGCGGACAGCCGAGTGGGTCCTGCCGGCTGAGCGGGCGCTCGCCGCCGTGCGGGCCTTGGTGGTCCTGCGGGCTTTGGCCGCCGGGCGAGGCTTCGCCGCCGTGCGGGCTTTGGCAGCCATGCGGGACTTGGCGGCCGGGCGGGACTTGGCGGATGTGCGGGACCTGGCAGCAGCGCCCCGGCGGGTGCGGCCGGCGGGCCGGCGGGAGGAGCGCTTCATGCGCTCTCCGCGACGGTCATGCCCAGCCCGCGCAGCGCCGTGCGCGCCTCGGGCGTGGCCAGCAGCCGCAGCAGGGCCTGCACCGGCTCGCGATCCAGGCGCGATTTGGGGATCACCAGGTCGTATTGCTCATCCACGATGGGGATGAAGCCCAGGCCGAGCGCATCGGCCACGGGCTCGATGGCCACGCCCCAGTCCACGCGGTGCTGGGCCACGGCGGCGGCCACGGCGTTGTGGCTCTTGGCTTCCACCAGGTAGCCGGTCGGCTTGGCGCCCCCCAGCAGCTTGTCCACCAGCACGCGCGTGCCGCTGCCGCGGTTGCGGTTGATCATCAGGATTCCGGCTTCGCTCCTGGCGCGCGCCAGGGCCGCCTCCAGCGCCAGCCCGGCAAAGCGCGCGTCGTCCGCGCGGTACACGAAGCCCTGCTTGCGCCCGTAGCCCCGCACCAGGTGCAGCGTGTCGTCCAGGAAGGGCGTGTTGTATTCGCCGCTCGCTTCGTCCAGCAGGTGCGTGCCGGCCACGTCGCACTCGCCGCGCTTGGCGGCGGCCAGCCCGCCCTGGCTGCCCACGGCGATGGACTTCACGGTGTAGCCCTCGTCGCCGAGCCGGCTCACCAGCCAATCCAGCCCCACGCAGTGACTCCCGATCACCACCAGGTCGGCCAGCAGCAGCTCCTGGCCGATCAGGGTCACGGTGACAGCCTCGCCCTCCTCCACGTATTCGGCATTGCGGCCGATGGCGATGAAGCCGTCGGCCTTGGAGAAGGCCGTCACCGAGCCCGAGCCCTTGCCCATGGGATAGGCCGAGTGGCCCGCGCGGCCTTGCACCAGGTTGACAAGGAGGAACTCCGTGCGCCCCTTCTCGGAATTCACGCGCATAGGCATGGTGGCGCTGACCTGCTGCGGGTCCTTCTCGCTCAGGCCGGCCATCAGGCGCAGGACGGGCGCGATGAACTCGTGGAAGGTGAACACGGCCGAGGTGGGGAAGCCGGGCAGGATCGCCAGCGGCGTGCGCCCGATCTGCGCCAGGCAGAGCGGCTTGCCGGGCTTGAGGGCCACCCCGTGCACCAGGATGCCCGGCGCGCCGAGGTGCTCCACCACGGTGTAGTTGAGGTCGCCCTGGCCCTTGCTCGTGCCGCCGGAGAGCAGCACCAGGTCGCATTCGCGCACGGCCTTTTGGAGCACAGCCTGGATGCGGCCCGCGTCGTCCGGCACGATGCCCAGCCGCACCGGCTCGCAGCCGATCTCGCGCACGGCATCGGCGAGAATGGCGGCGTTGGAGTCGAAGATCTTGCCCACGCTCATCCGGGCGCCGGGCGGGATGATCTCGTCCCCGGTGGAGAGCACGGCCACGCGCGGCCGGCGGAAGACCGGCACGCGGTCGTAGCCGATGGCCGCCAGCACGCCCGTCTCGCGGGAGGTGAGCCGCGTGCGCCGCTGCAGCACCGTCTCGCCCGCGGCGATGTCCGTGCCGGCGAAGGAGATGGCGTTGCCGGGCGCCACGGAGCGCAGCACCTGGATGCCGCCGTCGCGCGGCATGGTGTACTCCACCATCACCACCGCATCGGCCCCACGCGGGATGACGCCCCCGGTGGCGATCGCGGTGGCGAGGCCCGGGCGCACCTCGATGCGCGGCACGACGGAGGTGTGGATCACCTCGTCGCTGAGCTTGAGGAAGCGCGGGTCGGTCTCGTCGGCGCCGAAGGTATCCTCCGCCCGCACCGCGTAGCCATCCACGTTGCTGCGGTCGAAGAACGGCACGTCCACGCGCGAGACGATGGTCTGCGCCAGCACGCGCCCGAGGGCCTCCTCCAGCGGCACGGACTCCTCCCCGAGCGGGGCGGGGCGCACCGCCGCGCGGAAGATGCGATGGGCCTCCTCCGCCGTCTTGACCGATAGGAACTGTTCCTGCTTCAAGGACATCCAGCCATATGAATGGTTTAGAAATGTGCCCGGGCGGCCAAGATTCAATGCTTAAGCGTCGCGAGTTTACTTTGGCCGCAGTGCGAACATCGGGATAGGCTTTTCTCGAATTCCCCGTGCGCTTCGTGGAATGCGTTCGTAATGGTATTTACGGTCTGGCGGGTAATGCCGATCACCTCTCCGATGCAGTCGTCGCAGAACACTTTGCCCGCACTTGGGCGAAGAAGTGCTGAGACCTGTTGAATCCTTGTTACCATTGCGAGATCCCTCACTCATTGCCTAATCATAGAGCCACACCTCGGCGGGGCGTCCGGCCGCGATGCCCTCGGAATCCTGTGCGATCACCACGAACCCGTCGGCCAGGGTCGTCGTGCTGAGGGCCGAAGCGCCGCTGGTGGCCAGCAGCTCCGCCTGGCCGTCGACAATGCGCACGCGGGCGTAGTCCGTGCGGCCGATCTGCGAGCTGATGCGATCGCGCAGGAGAATCTCCGCCCGTCGGTACGGCCATGCCTCGCGCCGCCCGGCCATGCGCCGCAGGGCCAGGCCCACGAAGAAGTCGTAGGCCGCCAGGCAGGAGACCGGATTGCCGGGCAGCAGGAAGACCGGCCGCTCGCCGACCCAGCCGAAGCCCGTCGGGGCGGAGGGGCGCATGGCGATGCCGTGCACGAGCAGCTCGCCTTCCTCGGCGATCAGGGTGGGCGCGTGATCCTCCACGCCCACCGAGGTGCCGCCGGTGGTGACGATCAGGTCGCCCGGGGCGTGCAGGAGCGAATCGCGGATGCGCTCGCGATCGTCGGGCAGGTGGCGCACTTCGGCCACGTGTGCGCCGTCCCGCTCCGCCAGGGCCTTGAGCATGAGCGAGTTGGAATCCACGATCAGCGCCCCGCGCGGCATTTCGCCCGGCTTGAGCAGCTCGTTGCCGGTGATGAGCAGGGTCACCACGGGGCGCCGCCGCAAGGAGAGCTGGGCCGCGCCGATGGAAGCCAGCACGCCGATATCCTGCGCCCGCAGCTGCCGTCCGGCCGCGAAGACCTGGGTGCCGGCCTTGATATCCTCGCCGATTCGGCCGATGTTCTTCCTGGGCGTGACCGTCTCGGTGGCCGTCATGACGCCATCCGCCTCGCGGGTCGATTCCGCCATCAGCACCGCATCGGCGCCCTCCGGGATGGGCGCGCCGGTCATGATGCGCACCGCCTCGCCGGGGCCGACGCGGCCAGGGAAGACCCGGCCGGGCGTGACCTCGCCGATGATGCGGAACGTGAGGGGATTGTAGGGCCCGGCGCCGAAGGTCTCTTCGGAGCGCACGGCATAGCCATCCATCGCGGAGCGGGGAAACGCC
This sequence comes from bacterium, assembly GCA_041477795.1. Classification (GTDB taxonomy): domain Bacteria; phylum SAR324; class SAR324; order SAR324; family JACQKK01; genus DATFMP01. The sequence continues at coordinate 8,720 of JBGOUY010000089.1, read as the reverse complement.
GGCACATCCACCGCGGAGACGACCGGCTCGGCCAGCACGCGGCCCGCGGCGCAGGCCAGCGGCACGCGCTCCGCATCCAGCAGGCGCACGCGCTCCCGAATCAGCGCCTGGAAGCGATCCACCTCCATGCGCTGCTTGAACCCTCGCATGCGAACATCTGCCATGGCGTTGCGTGCCGGGGGCTTGCCTGGGGACAGGAGGTAAGGGTCTGCGATGATTGGACTTCCGGCCATGTTACTGCCGGCTCCGCGCGGGTGTCAACACGGCGCGGCGGGCCCCGGCCGCTCCGGGTCGCTGCCGGCCCCGGCCGCGCGGTCGCGCCCGGTGCGGATGGAGCGGGAATCGGGTCTATGGAACCGAACGGGTCGCCGCGCGTCGCCGTGCTGATCCCCGCGGCGGGGGCGGGCGCCCGCGTGGGGGCGGGGCACAACAAGCTGCTGCTGCCGCTCGCCGGGGAGCCCGTGCTGGTGCACACGGTGCGCGCCTTCCAGGCCCAGCCCGCCATCGAGCGCATCGGCGTGATCGTGCGTCCGGAGGATCGGCCGGCGCTGGAGCGCTGCTTCGGGGTGGGTGCCGGGCGGGGCAAGCTGCTGCCGTGGATCCCGGGGGGTGCGCAGCGGCAGGACTCCGTGTATAACGGGCTGGCGGCTTTGGCATCCGATCCGCCGGCGTGGGTGCTGGTGCACGATGGGGCCAGGCCGTGCTGCAGCGCCGCGCTCATTGCGCGGGTGCTGGCGGCCCTGGCGGAAGCGGGTGCGGCGCACGGGGTGGTGCCCGTCCTGCCGCTGAACGATACGGTGCGCCGCCTGTCCGGCGGACGCAGCGAGGTGGTGCCGCGCGAAGGGCTGTTCCGCACGCAGACGCCCCAGGGCTTCCACTGGGACGCGCTCTGGGCGGCGCATCGGGCGGCCCGCGCGCGGGGGCTGCAGGGCACGGACGACGCGCAGTTGCTGGAGGCCGACGGCGGTACGGTGGCCTTTGTGGAGGGGGAGCCGGACAACATCAAGATCACCACGGCGGAGGACCTGCGCCTGGCCGAGTGGCTGCTGCGAGGCCGGCCATGAGCGCGCGGGCGCGGCCGGTCGAGCCACGGGCGGTGCGTCAGCGCCCCGGCACGAACGGGAGGGAGCGAAGGACAGCGTGCGTGCGGCCGGCTGCGAATTGCGCGCCCCCTGCAGGGATCGGCCGCGGCAGCGGCATTGGGTTGCCCACCGGGGTGGCGCCGGACGGGCGTGCGGTGCATCGGAGAGGCGGGGCGAACGCCGTGCCGGCGCTGGCGGCGGGCCCCATCGAGTCGGTTATTGAAGGGACTTAACTCACGCTGATTCAATGGCTTGGATGGATTATCTCCGCACCGCCCAGAGCAGTCGCAGCGTGTCCGGCCCCCCGCTGCAGTCCCCTCCCCCGGCGCTCCTGCCGGTTTGGGCGCGCCAGCTTGCCGCGCTGCTGACGCTGGCGCTGCTGCTCGGCCTGGCGGGCATCCGCCCCGCCACCGCCCAGGACGCCACTCGGAAGGCCGGCGCGGAAGCTACTCCGCAGGCCGCCCCGGAGGCCATTCAGCAGGCCGCACCAGAGGCCATTCCGCAGGCCGCCCCGGAGGCCATTCAGCAGGCCGCCCCAGAGGCCACCCCGGACGCCACTCCGAAGGCCGCCCAGGAGGCGGCTCCAGAGGCCGCGCCGGAGGCCCCTCCCGCGGTCGCTCCGGAGGCCGCGCCGAAGGCCGCCGCGGGCACGCCTCCGACCGCCGCCCCGGCCGCCGCTCCGAAGGCGGCACGGGCAGCCGCCGCGAGGGCCAGGGTCATCAAGAGTGCCTCCGGCAGCATCGAGATGAACTTCAAGAACGTGGACCTGGTCAACTTCCTCACGATCATGTCCCAGGCGCTGGATCTGCCCCTGGTCTGGGACGAGACCAAGATCCGCGGCAGCATCACGCTGGTTTCGCCGCACTCGTTCGAACGTGAGGATGCCCTGCGCATCTTCGAGACCGTGCTGGAGATGCACGGCTATACGACCCTGCGCACGCCGGACAGCCCGCTGGTGCAGATCGTGCCCGCCACGGACGCGCCGCGCCTGCCCTCGCCCACGCGGGGCAAAGACGCCACGGGGAGGGATAGCTTCTTCGTCACGCAGATCATCCCGCTCAAGTACGCCGATGCCAACCAGGTGCGCGCGGCCATCACGCCGCTGATGTCCAAGAGCGCCGGGCTGGCGATCTACGCGCCGGGCAACGTGCTGGTGCTGTCCGACACGGAAGCCAACGTGCGGCGCATGCAGGACATCATCAAGGAACTGGACGTCCCCCCGGGGGACACGGGCTTCACGGTGGTCGTGCTCAAGAACGCGAGCGCCTCCAAGCTGGCGCCGCTGCTGACGACGCTGAGCGCGGCGCTGCCCGCGGATACGCCGGGGCAGCCGGCGCCGCGCGGCAGGCGGGCGGCCGCGGGCCCGCAAGGCGGCTCGGACGTGAAGATCGTGTCCGATGACCGCACCAATACGCTGATCCTGGTCGGCGATCCGCTCGTGATCGACAAGTTCAAGGAGATCATCGCCACCCTGGACACGCCCGGCGCCGTGCAGGAGCGGGGCGTCAAGGTGTTCCGGCTGGAGTTCGCGGATGCCACGGAGCTGGTCAAGATCCTCAAGGACGTGAGCCTGCGCACCGAGCCGACCCCCGGGCAGCCGGTCACACCCCAGGCCGCCGCCGCCGCCGCCGCGGCCTCGCGCTTCACCCTGACCGCCGACAAGGCCACCAACACGCTGATCGTGTTCGGGTCGCCGGAGTTGATCGACACCATGGGTGCGATGGTGACCGCCCTGGACGTGCGCCGGCCGCAGGTATTCGTCGAGGTGCTCATCATGGAGATGAGCCTGGCGAAGAGCCTGGACCTGGGCGTGCAATGGCAGGCGGCCGGCAAGGTCACCAACGGCATCGTGGGTGTGGGTACGCCGGACGCCACGCCGCGCACGCTGGACAATGCCCTGGCCGCCGGCCAGGGCGCCGCTGTGGGCGTGATCGGGAACGAGATCACGTTCGCCGGCCAGAAATTCACGTCCTTCAGCGGCTTCATCCGGGCCACGGCGCAGGATCAGGACCTCAACGTGCTGGCCAATCCGCAGCTCCTGACCCTGAACAATCAGGAGGCGCAGATCAACGTCAGCCAGGTGGTGCCGGTTTCCACGCGCACGACGACGAACCAGAGCCTGCAGAGCACCACCGAGTTCGAGTTCAAGGACGTCGGCATCATCCTCAAGATCACGCCGCAGATCACGGGGGACGACAAGGTACGGCTGGTGATCGATCAGGAGTCCAGCAGCATCGCGGCCAAGCAGAACGTGCAGAACATCCAGCAGCAGGCCATCACCACCCTCAAGCGCAAGCTGAACACCCAGATCGTGGTGGACAACAACACCACGATGGCTATCGGCGGGTTGATCCAGGACCAGACGGTGGTCACGGAAACCAAGGTGCCGTGTCTGGGCGATATCCCGCTGCTGGGCTGGCTGTTCAAGTCCACCAACGACACCGTGAACAAGACCAACCTGATTGTGTTCATCCGGCCGCACATCATCCTCTCGCCGGACGACATGCGGGCTCAGACGATCCACTCCCAGGAGCGCTTCGATACGGCGCGCGAGCCCAAATTCAATGCCGAGCCGATGTTGCGCGAAAACTTCGAGATCGTGCCCAAGCCAGCCCCGGCCAAAGGCAAGCCGGCGGAGGCCAAGAAACCCGCCGCACCGCCGCCGGCAGCGGATTCGCTGCATTAGCCGGCCCCGTCGCAACCGTCTCATGGAGGAGCGCTGCGCCATGTACGATCCGCTGCAGGTGACCCTTCCGGTGTTCGATGGTCCCCTGGACCTGCTGTTGCACCTGGTGCGCAAGCAGGAGCTGGACATCAACGAGCTGCGCCTCGCGGACCTGACGGAGCCCTACCTGGCCTACGTGGAGCAGATGCAGGAGCTGAACCTGGACCAGGGCGGGGAGTTCCTGGCCATCGCGGCCACGCTGATCTGGATCAAGTCGCGCTCGCTGCTGCCGCGCGAGGTGCTGGCCGAGGACGAGCCCGACCCGGAAACGCTGGAGGAGATGCTGCTGCTGCGCCTGCAGGCCTATCAGCGCTACAAGGAGGCCGCGGTGGAGCTGGCCGACCGCGATCTGCTGGGGCGCGACGTGTTCGCCCGCACGCCCGCGCCGGACGAGGCGGGGCCCCCGCCGGAGGGGCCGGTGTTCGAGGAGGTCTCCCTGTTCAGCCTGCTGGAGGCCTTCCGCGTGGCGCTGGAGCGGGCGGCCAATGTGCGCAACCTGCACATCATTCCCGAGCGCACGCGGGTGGAGGACAAGGTGGACGCCCTGCTGCGGCGTATGGCCGCCTCGCAGCCGATCTTCCTGGACGAGCTGTTCGCCGACGCGGCCGACCGCGAAGAGATCATCCTGATCTTCATCGCCATGCTGGAACTGGTGCGGCTGCACGCAGTGCGCATGAGCCAGGCCAGCGTGGGCGGGCCCGTGCTGTGCACCGCCAGCGAGCGCTTCCTCACTGGCGGCGAGGCCTTCCGCACGCAACTGCTGGAGAGCCTGCTGGGCGAGCTTGCCGCGGCGCCGGTCGAGCCGGCGGAGCAGCCCACGGCGAACGCCTGAGCCGCGTCGGGCGCGCGGCGCGCACGCGCCGCCTCAGTAGCGCACGACCAGCACCGCGCCGCTCAGCAGCAGCAGGCAGCCCACCATCTTGATCGCGGTGATGGAGCTGACGGGTGAATCCAGCCACCCGAAGTGGGAGATCACCATCCGCGAAATCAGTTGCAGACTCAGCACCACCACGAACAGGTTGACCGCGCCGATGCGGGGGATGAGGAAGGTGTTGGTGCTCACCACCAGCACGCTGATGACCCCGGCCACGTAGTACCAGCGCGGCGCCGTGGCCAGGGCGGAGAAGGCCGCCCGGTCGTAGGTGAGTGCGCAGATCAGCGCGATCACCAGGAAGCCGATGCCGTAGAAGCTGAACGTGGCGACCAGCGGCGAGTTGATGCGGGCGCCCAGGGCGCCGTTGATGGGGACGTGGATGCCGCCCAGGATGCCCGCCAGCATCGCCAGCAGGTAGTACGTGCCCGTCGTCGCGTTCATTGCGGTCCGGTCGGTGCGGGGTTCGCAGGTGCGCCCGCGTCCAGCCGGTGCGCGGGGGCGCGGAATGGGGGCGTCCGCCCCTCCTTGCGAGGCGGCCGCGGGCCCGGTGTCCCTCCTTGTAGCACGGGGCGCTTCCGCCTGCCGCAGCGCAGCGGGGGCATTTCCTCGCGGCCCCATTGTTGGTAGGATGAAGGAGCGTAGCCGCGCCTCATCCACTCGCTGATCGACCGCCATGCGCCGACTGTCCGCGTTGACGCTGTTCACTGGGCTGGCGGTTTGCCTGCTCGTCGTGCTGCTGGTGCTGCCGGCCCTGCCTGGACGGGCGCAGAACCGCCCGCCGCCCGGCGCCGTGATGGTGATCACGATGAACCAGGCCATTACGGGCGGCACCACCAGCTACCTGCGCTCGGCCCTGGATCGCGCCACGCTGGACAATGCGTCCTGCCTGATCATCCAGCTCGATACGCCCGGCGGCCTGCTCAGCGCCACGCGGGACATCGTGCAGATGATGCTGGCCTCGCGCGTGCCGATCGTGGTCTACATCGCGCCGCCAGGGGCGCGGGGCGCCTCCGCCGGCACCATGATCACGCTGGCCGCCCATGTGGCCGCGATGGCCCCGGCCACGAACATCGGCGCGGCGCATCCGGTCTCCCTGTTCGGCGGCGGCGACGACAAGGTGATGACCGAGAAGATCCTCAACGACACCTCCGCCTACGTGGAGGGCATCGCCGAGTTGCGCCACCGCAACGCCAAGTGGGCCATCTCCGCCGTGCGCGAGTCCAAGTCCATCACCGCGGCCAAGGCCAAGGAGCTGGGCGTGATCGACCTGGTGGCGGACGACCTGAACGACCTGATCAAGCAGCTCGATGGGCGCGAGGTGCAGATGGACAGGTCCACCCGGATCAAGCTGGCCACGGCCGGCAAGCCCGTGGTGGACCTGGACATGAGCTTCTCGCAGAGCTTCATGACGGCCCTGAGCAACCCGAACCTGGTCTTCTTCCTGCTGGCGCTGGGGGCGCTGGGGCTCTATATCGAATTTTCGCACCCGGGTCTGATCCTGCCGGGCGTGACGGGGGCGATCTCGCTGATCATGGCGCTGATCGCCATGCAGACGCTGCCCATCAGCTACGGTGCGCTGGGGCTGATCCTGCTCGGCGTGGCGCTGCTGGTGGCCGAGACGTTCGTGCCGAGCTTCGGCGTACTGGGGGTGGGCGGCATCGCCAGCATCCTGTTCGGCTCGCTGTTCCTGCTGGATTCCTCGCGCACGGACCTGGTCATCTCGCGGCCCATGGTCTTCGCCACGGTGGGCACGCTGGGCGCGGTGGCGCTGGTGATCGGGCGGCTGCTGCTGCGCAGCTTGCGCGCCCCGGCGCGCTCCTTCCAGTCCACCATGGTGGGGCGCGTGGCGCGGGTGAAGGTCGCCATCGCCCCGGAGCGGCCGGGTTCCGTTCTGATCAACGGGGAGCTGTGGCGGGCTACGGCCCACCAGCCCGTGCCCGCCGGCGCCCCGGTCATCATTGAGGCCGTGCACGGCCTGGAGCTGAGCGTGGCGCCCGTGGAGGCCACGGCGCAGGCTCCGTCTCAGACGCAGCCGTCCACGCAACTGCCGGCCTGAGCCGTTAGCCATCCACCACCGGGGGGCCACTTGGAGCCAAGCATGATTTCGATCTCCGTCGTCGTCGTCATCGTCCTGGGGCTGCTCTTCGCCTCGGTGCGCATCCTGCCCGAATACGAGCGCGGGGTGATCTTCCGGCTCGGCCGCGCCATCGGCGTGAAGGGGCCGGGGCTGTTCCTGCTCATCCCGGTCGTCGACAAGATGGTGCGCGTCAGCCTGCGCACGGTGGTGATGGATATCCCGCCGCAGGACGTCATCACCAAGGACAACGTGTCCATGAAGGTCAACGCGGTAAACTACTTCCGCGTGGTCGACCCCATGAAGGCCATCATCGAGGTGGAGGACTACCTCTACGCCACGGGCCAGCTTGCCCAGACCACCTTGCGCGCGGTGCTGGGCCAGGTGGAGTTGGACCACCTGCTGAGCGAACGCGAATCGATCAACCACCAGCTCCAGCAGATCCTCGACACCCACACCGACCCGTGGGGCATCAAGGTCTCGCAGGTGGAGCTGAAGGACGTGGACCTGCCCAAGGACATGCAGCAGTCCATTGCCCGCCAGGCCCAGGCCGAGCGGGACCGCCGCGCCAAGGTGATCATGGCCCAGGCCGAGGAGGGCGCGGCGCAGCACCTGCTCAATGCGGCGCAAATCATCTCGCGGGACCCCGTGGCCGTGCAGATCCGCTTCATGCAGACGCTCACGGAGATCACCGGGCCCAACAACACCACCACCATCGTGCCGATCCCGGTGGACCTGATCAGCCAGCTCATCGGCATCAACCGCGCCGTGAATCCAGTCGTCCATCGGACGGGCTCCGCTACCGTTCCTGCGGCGGGGGGCAAGGGCGACGACGATTAGCCGCTCCGCTTCTCGCCGCGTGCATTCCGCCGTTGCCGCGGGCGCGGCGGGCGTGCTACCACAGCGTTCGGGCGGCGCCGCGATGGAAGTCGCGCGCCGTTCCCGCCGCATCCGGAGAGGTGGCCGAGAGGTCGAAGGCGGCAGACTCGAAATCTGTTGAGCCCGCGAGGGCTCCGTGGGTTCGAATCCCACCCTCTCCGCCACAGTTCCGCCCTGGCAAAGCGGCGCCTTTCCTGGCGCACATTCAGCGCAATCGGCCTACCGATAGTTCTGCCAGCGCTGCTGGATGTACGCCTCGCGCAGCGCCTTCTCCCGCTCCCGCTCGGCCTGTTGCTGCGCGGCGCGCCGTTGCATGGCCTCCCAGGCCTCGTTGCGGAGTTGCTGCTTGCGGCCCGCGTACCAGCGCTGGTAGCGCTCGTAGGCGGCGCGCGCGGTATCGTCCGGCTCCGCGGCCTGCAGCGCACGGGGGGTGTCGGTGGGCGGCGGCTTCTGAGCCGAGCAGGCACCCGCCAGCAGCAGTGCCGCCAGCACCCCGCTGATCAGCGCTTTGGGCACGGTTCCGTTCCTCGGGCTGGGGTGGATGACTCCCCACCTCAAGGAACGTGCGCGCAGGCGACGGGGTTGCATCGCCGCCGGCCCTGCGCCTAGGATTCTGCTGGCGACCGCGCACCCCAATGCTGAGGACGGCGCAGCGCCTTCGCATGGGCCCCCGCGGGCCCTGCCGCAGCACCCCGGACGCGAGCCCCCCATGCTCCTCCCCACCACGCTGGTCGGCAGCTATCCGCAGCCGGACTGGCTGATCGACCGCGAGCGGCTCAAGGGGCGCTTTCCGCCCCGCGTGCGGGCGCGCGAGCTCTGGCGCATTCCCGCGCCCCTGCTGGCGCAGGCCCAGGACGACGCCACCGTGCTGGCGATCCGGCAGCAGGAGGCCGCCGGGCTGGACATCGTCACCGATGGCGAGATTCGCCGCGAGAGCTACTCCAACCGCTTCGCCACGGCGCTGGAGGGCGTGGATACGGACCACCCGGGCAGCGCCCTGGTCCGCTCCGGCCATCCCAAGCATTTGCCGCGCTTCGTGGGGCCTATCTGGCGCAAGCATGCCGTGATGTTGTATGATGTGAGATT
>JBGOUY010000344.1:0-4111 GCA_041477795.1 bacterium | reverse complement strand
GACCTAGAAGGGGTCGGTCTCCCGCACGGGTTCCTTCTTCTCTCTCATAGACCAATCCCGACATATAAGAAGGGAACTGCTGCGCGATGGAGGCAAATCGTCCGGATGAGAGGGGAATTCCCTTCTTCGTGTCGGCCATGCGCCGTACGCTTGCGGTAGGCGCCAGCATCATCGGACATGGAGAAGAAGGGGCCCGCGCAGCGCCATTGGCGCCAGAGGCGCTGGATGAGGCGCGCGGAGCGCGGAACGGACGAACAAAATCCTCGCCGTTAGCGGAAAGACTCCGTCAGTTCCCCAGCGTACCCCGTCAGCTCCAAGTAGCCCTCGCCCTGGACTGCCTGGCCGCGATGGGTGCCCTGCACGCGGATCGCGCCTTCCCAGTAGGCGAATGGCAAGCCGGCGGCGGGACGCAACTCCTGCGCCTCGAAAATGGGCGTCAGCTCCAAGGCCAACGCTTGCGCGGGCAGGTCGATGCGCCACGCGATCGGGTACCGGCCGCCGGTCGCGGGACTGGTCCACCAGCGCCGGGGCTGCGGCGCGTTCGCGGGCGTGACGCGCACCGGCGTTGCGCGGCCCTGGGGATCGATCAAGGTGCCGTGGGAGGCGGGGTCCGTGCCGCCATCGCGCTGGCGCAAGCGGTACAGCATCAGGTCATAGCCATCGGCCAGGCGGACCGCGAACCAGTCCCAGCCCGCTTGCTGCGGCCCCAACTGGCTGGTGCCGAACTCGTGATCCATCCACGCGGTGCCGCGCACGGCATACGCCTGCCCGTCGGCCGTGACCGTCCCTGCCGTGCGCAGCCGGGGCAGGGAGTAGTACCAGGAGGCCTGGCCGGTGGCCGCGCCCTTGCGGTCCAGCCCGTGCTCCCCGTGCAGCGCGGGCGGCTTTTCGGCGCGCAGCGTGAGGGCCAGCGCGAACTCGCCCGCGTCCACGGCGATGCGCGCGCCGTGCGGATCGTCCGCGAGCGGATCGGCCCGCCATGGACCGAGCCACACTTGCAGCCGCTCCGGGGATGCGCCGCTCAGGCCCAGGCTGTCCCGCCCCACCCGCGCCGCCTTGCGAAACTGTTGCGCCTGCACGTCGCTCAACGCGGCATGGGCCAGGTAGAGCGACTGCACCCGCCACGCGCTCGACCCCGCCGGCACGTCCGGCGTGACGCCCTGCCGGAAAAACGTGACCTGGAAGCCGAACGCGCGCCCCGCCTCCGTGTACACGATGCCCGTGTAGTACCACCACTCCAGGCGGAAACGCGGGTGCTGGCCGTGATCGGCGGGGAACCGCCAGACGCGCTCGCCCTGGGCGCGCTCGAAGCTGGGCGGCGCGTCGCCGCTGTCCGCCCCCCAGGTGGGGGCGGCAGCCAGCAGCGCGGCCAGCAGTGCGGTCGCCAGTGCGGCCAACGTCACGATGATGTTGCGTGCGCGCATCGCCTCTACTCCTCGCGGATCGTGGCCGCGACCGAGAGCCGCGTGGCGCGGTGAATGGGATAGAGGCTCCCCAGCAGGGCGGCCAGCACGGCCAGCAGCAGCAATTGCCCGTAGGATCCCGTGCCGGGCAGGAACTGCAGCGTCCACCCGAACGCGCGGCGGTTGACCACGAACACCAGCACGGCGGCGGCCAGCAGCCCCACACCCCAGCTCAGCACGCCCGCCACGAGCGCCAGCAAGGCCGCCTCCAGCGCCAGCGACGCGCCCAGGCGGCGGCGCGAGACGCCGATGGCGCGCAGGTAGCCCAGGATGCGGATGCGCTCCTCCAGCAGCGCCAGCAGCGCGCTCACCACCGCCACGAACGCGACGAACGCCGCCAGCGCCCCCATCAGTTGCGTGATGGCGAAGGTGCGGTCGAAGATGCGCAAGGCCTCCCGGCGAATCTGGGCATTGGCGTTGACCCGCACCTGGCCGCCCTCCGGCAGGGCATCGATGGCGCGCCGCACCGCCTCCGCGCCGGCGCCGGGCGCCAGCCAGAGCGCCACCTGCCGCGTGGGCACCGGGCCAAACAGTGCGGTGAAGCGCGCGACGTCCAAGTACACCAGGCCGCCGGGCACGGAGTAGTTCTGCACCACCGCCGCGATGGGCAAGGTCTCCGGACCATTGCGGCCGGGCAGGGCGATCGCGCCGCCCGCCTGCAGGTCCAGCGGCAGGGCGAGGGTCTCCGACACCAGCGCGGCCCCGCGCCGCAGCGCATCCATGGCCTGCGCCGGCGCGGCATCGAGCATGGGCAGGCTGGCCGTGCGCGCGAACACGTCAGGCTGGATCGCCACCACGAGCACCTCGCGCCCCGCGACGGTCACGCGGCGGGACTTCAGCTCGGCCACGTCGCGCACCTCCGGCAGCGCGCGCAGCCGCTCCGCCAGGCCCTGGGGAAAGGGCGCGGTGCGGCCCTCCGCCGCGGGCGCCACGTAGAGGTCGGCCGTGATCGCTTGCGTGAGCCAGAGCTCGAAGGTGTGGCGGAAGGAGTGCACGGTGATCTCGATGGCCAGCGCCAGGGAGAGCGCGACCAGCAGCGACGCCGTGGCCATGCCCGTGCGCGCCAGGGAGCGCTCCAGGTTGCGGCCCGCCAGCAGTCCGGGCACGCCCAGCGTCCGCTCCAGCAGGGGGCTGAGCGCGCGGCTGGCCAGCCACAGCGCGGCGGGGCTGAGCAGGGCGCCGCCGATCACCAGCGCCGTCGCGCCGATCAGCCCCGCGAGCAGTGACGTGCCGGTGCCCAGCAGCAGTGCGGCCAGACCCAGCAGCCCCAAGCCCGCGCCGGTCCACAGGGCGAGGATGCGGCGGGCGCCCCCCGGGCCCCGCACGCCCCGCAGCGCGGCCAGGGGCGAGACCCGCGCCGCCTCCAGGGCCGGCACGAGGGCGCCGCAGGCCGAGACCGCGATCCCCAGCGCCAGGCCCACCGCCCAGGTCTCCGCCGTCAGGCGCACGGCCACGAGCGGGGCGTCGGTCTCCAGGATCACCTCGAAGAGCGTCGCGCTGGTGCCGCGCACCAGCAGTCCCCCCAGCCAGCGCCCGGCCAGCACGCCCAGTGCCCCGCCCGCCGCGCCCAGCACGGCCGCCTCCAGCAGCAGCGCGCCGCACACCGCCCCCATGGGCGCGCCGAGGCAGCGCAGCACCGCCACCGCGTGCTCCCGTTGCACCACGGAAAACGTGGCCGTGTTGTAAATGAGGAACGCGGCGACCAGCAGCGCGAACAGGCCCAGCGCCTCCAGGTTCAGCCGGAAGGCGCGGGACATGCGGTCGACGCGCTCCACCTTGCCGCCGACCGGCTCCAGCGCCAGGGCCGGCGGCAGCAGCGCCTGCACCTCCGCCGCGCCGGCATCGTCCAGCACCAGTTGGATCTCGTCCAGCCGCCCGCGCCTGCCGAACAATTCCTGGTGACTGCTGATGTCCAGCACGGCGGTGCGGGCGAACCCCTCGGCATAGCGGGCGGGCACCTGGAACACGCCCACGATCCGCAACGCGTGGGCCGCGCCCTCCACCCGCACGGGCAAGGCGTCGCCCACGCCCAGGCCCAACTCTTCCGCCAGCGCCTGGGGCAGGGCGACAGCGCCGGGGATGCGCAGGAACCGCTCCAGCCCCGCGCCCGGATTTTCCTCCGCCCCGGCACGGTTGCCGGGCAGAAAGGTGAAGTCCCGCAAGGCGGCGTCGGAGAGCGGGTCGATCCCCAGCACGGTCAGCCTGGGCTGCGTGCCGGCCGTCACGCGCAGGCCGCCGCGCAGGAGGGGCGAGGCGTGCCCCACGTGGGGCAGCGCCGCCAGCCGGGGAAACCAGGCCTCCGGCACGCCCGCGCCCTCCGGACTGTACACGCGGTGCGTGGCGCGCCCCGCGAAGGCCTCCACGCCCTGGGCGAACGCGGCCAGCGCCCCGGCATTGGCCAGGCGCACGGCCGTGAACACGGCCACGCCCAGGGCGATCCCCAGCAGCGCCAGCGACGCCTGCAAGCGATGGCGCCGCCAATAGCGGGCCTGCGCCCGGAACACGGCCGCGGATGCTCTCATGGCGCGCCTCCCGGCGCTGGCCCCCATGGCGCGCCTCCCGGCGCTGGCCCTCATGGCCCGGCTCCCGGCGCGGGTCCTGATGGCCCGGCTCCCGGCGCGGGTCCTGATGGCCCGGCTCCCGGCGCG
>JBGOUY010000142.1:0-10730 GCA_041477795.1 bacterium | reverse complement strand
TGGCCATCCTGGCCGCCGCCGTCATCGTGGCCGGCGTTTTCAGCTTCGCGGGCCGGGCGGACGCACAGCCGAAGACGCTGCGCTGGGGCAGCACCACCCTGGGCGGAGGCGCGCAAATCCTGATCGCCGCCCTTGCGGCAACGATCAATGAGTCCGCGCCCAGCCTGAAGGTGCAGGAGCAGATCACCGGGGGACCGGTGGAAAACGTGCGGCTGCTCAAGCAGGGGCTGCTCGAGATCGCCCAGACCACCACCAACGTGGCCTACGACGGCTACTTCGGGCGCGGCAAGTTCGCCAGCCAGGGCAAAGTGCCCATGCTCGGGCTGTTCGCCATCTATCCGGCCGCCAGCACGCTGGCTGTCGGGCTCAAGAGCGGCATCAACTCCGTGAACGACCTGAAGGGCAAGCGCATCTCCATGGGTCCCCCGGCCGCAGGCATCACGGAGGTGATGGAGGTGTGGCTCAGGGCCTACGGCATCGCCGACAGCGCCACGCTGGTCAAGCTCGGCTACACGGACGGCGTGGACGCCCTGCGCTCCGGCGCGGTGGACGCGACCCTGGTGTTCGACGCGGGCGGCAAGGCGGTGGGCTTCCTGCAGGAGCTGGACCTGTCCATGGACATCACGCTGGTGCCCTGGGACGTTTCCGGGCCGGAGTACCAGAAGGTGCTCAAGGCCGCCCCTGAGCTGGCCATCTACAGCACCATCGGCAAGGGCCTGGTCAAGCATCTGGATCGTGACATCGTGGTTCCCACGACCTACTCCTCCGAGTACATCAGCTCGTCGGTTCCCGAGGAGACGGCCTATCTGTTCGTCAAGACCGTCTGGGAGAACCGGGCCAAGGTGACCGCCCGCGCCAATCTCGGTTCCTGGATAGCGATGGACAAGAAGAACATGCTGATCGGCCTCCATCCCGACATCCCCGTCCATCCGGGTGCGGCAAGGTTCTACAAGGAACTCGGGGCTTGGGATAACCGCTACAAGGTCGGGGCCGTTGTGAAGTAGCGCTGGATCGGCACCCGGCCGTGCGGCCCAAGGGCAGCCTCCCGGCGCTGGCGGTTCCGCCGCAGGCGCTGCGCCAGCACTCTGGCGCCGGGAGCGGGTGGCTGGGGACGCCGCGTCTGCCGCGCCGCGCGACACGCCGGATGCGGGTCGTCCCGCCCAGCGGAACGGCAGCCCCCCAGAGATACCTCTGCAGGGCCGGCAGCGGGAAGACCGTTCGTCCAACGAAGCGAACGCCCAGGCCACTTGGGGGGCACCAGGGGACGCCGCAATGATGCAGGGATACTGGCACGAACGAATGATCGCCAGGCTGTTGATCGCGCTCTCCGTGGCGATGGTGATCTTTCACATCGCCAACATCATCAGGCCCACGCTGCCCCCGGTGGAGGCGGCGAACGTGCACTTGGCGTTCGGACTGGCGCTGGTCTACCTCAGCTTATTGCGCAAGGCGGGGAGCCGGCAGAGCGTCGCCTGGCTGCTGCTGCTGCTGGCCGCCAGCCTGGTCGTGAGCGGTTACGTGGCGATCAACTACGATGCGCTGGAGGATCGCATCGGACTGGCGACGCCAATGGATACCGCAATCGGCATCGTCACGATCGTTTGCGTGCTGGAAGCCACGCGGCGCACGTTCGGCAATGCGATCCCGATCTTCACGATTGGGATGCTGCTGTACGCCTACTTCGGACCGTACATGCCCGGCTTCCTGCAGCACACCGGCTTTTCCTTCGTGCGGCTGATCGGCAATGTGACGACCTACCTGACGGGCACCTACGGAAGCCTGCTGCAGATATCCACCACCGTGATCGCGATCTTCATGATGTTCGGGGGCTTCCTCAGTTCCTCGGGTGCCAGCAACTTCTTCGTCAAGCTCGCGCTCAAGCTGGGTCAGCGCCTCAGTTCCGGGCCGGCCCAGGCAGCCGTCGTGGCCAGCGGACTGTTCGGCATGGTCAATGGCTCGCCGGTGGCCAATGTGTCCACCGTCGGCATCTTCACGATCCCGCTGATGAAGCGCCATGGCTACAGCTCCAAGTTCGCCGGGGCGGTCGAAGCGACGGCCTCCACCGGCGGAACGCTGATGCCGCCGGTGATGGGGGTGTCCGCATTCCTGATGGCCTCCATCACGGGCATTCCCTACGCCACAATTGCCCTCCATGCGGCGATCCCCGGCTTCATCTACTACTTCGGACTCGCCTTTGCCGTGCACCTGCACTCCAAGCGACTGGGGCTCAAGCCCAAGCCGCTGCTGGCGAAAGCGGATCCCAGACTGGTCTCGCTGGTGGAGGGCGCGACGTTCTTCGTCCCGTTCTTCCTGATCATCACGCTGATGATGCTGCTCTACCCGGTGGGCTATACGGCCCTGCTGGGAACGCTCGCGCTGCTGGCGCTGATGGTGGCGCGCGGGTTCATCTATGGGTTCAAGCTCCTGCCCGCGCCGTCGGCCGAGGTGGCCCCGATCGGCGCGGCACCTGAGGCGCGCGTCGAGCATTCGGAGGCGCCGGCGGCCAGCACCTTGCTGGGCCAGTTCATCGCCGGCTCGCTGGATGGGGCGCAGGGGGCCGCGCGCATCGGGGTGGTCTGCGCGACGCTCGGCATCGTCATCCACGCCTTCACCATGACCGGGCTGGCTGGGCGCATCGTCTACGGCATGGCGACGCTTTCCGGCGGGAGCCAGTTCAACGCGATGCTGATCGTGGCGGCAGTGGCGCTGCTCTTCGGCATGGGAGTGCCCACGGCCGGCTCCTATGTGATCGTGGCCATCCTGGGCGCGCCGATCCTGACCGGGATGGGCGTGCCGCTGCTGGCGGCCCACCTGTTCGTGCTGTACTTCACGATGCTTTCGGCCTTGACCCCGCCCGTCGCGGCGGCGGTGCTGGTGGCCAGCCAGATCGCCCGCGCCGGCTACTGGGAGACGGCCGTCCCCGCAATACGGCTGGCGCTGCCAGGCATGCTCGTCCCGTTCCTCTACGTGTGGGAGCCGGGCATCCTGGGAATCGGCACTCCGTACGTGATCGTCAGCACGACAATCGCGGTCATTGCGGGCATTTACGCGTTCACCGCGGCCTTCGAAGGCTTTCTCATCGAGCCCTGCCGGCTCTACGAGCGGGCGCTGCTGTTCGCCGCGTCCGCGGCGCTGCTGTCCGGCGGCGTGCTGAGCGACTGGCTGGCGCTGGCCGGGGCCGTGCCGCTCCTGGCGGTGGGAACCCTGCACTACCAGCGCCGGCGGCTCGCCCTCGGCGCCGGCACATCGTAGATCGTGCGGCCCTGAGCGGCCCGCGGCGCGACCCACGCAAGCTCAGGCAAGCGAGGAATCGGAGATGCTGGGACAGGTGGCCATCGTCGGAGTGGCGCAGACGAGCGGCGCGGCCGGCAACGGGCGTACGCTGGAGGAGTGCATCCACGACACGGTGCGCGAGGTGCTGGGCCGGGCCGGCGTGACCCACGAGGCGCTGGACACGATCGTCGCCGCCTCCAGCGACCAGGTGGACGGGCGCGCCATCTCGATCATGCTCACCTCCGGCGCCCTGGGCGGCTACGGCAAGGACGTGCTGGACACCCCGTCGGCCGGCGAGCATGCCCTCGTGCTGGCCTGGCTGCGGCTGCTCACCGGCGCCTACCACGCGGCACTGGTGGTGAGCTGGAGCGGGCTGGAGGTGAACGACCTGCGCACCGTGCAGAACCTGAGCTGCGATCCCATCTTCCACCGCCAGCTCGGGCTGCACGACCTGGCCTCCCACGGCCTGCAGGCCGGCGCCTACCAGTCGCGCTACGGCGTGGACGCTCGCGCCGCCGCGCAGGTGGCGGCCAAGAACCGCGCCGCGGGTGCGCGCAATCCGCTCGCCACGCTGCGTACACCGGTGAGCGCGGAGGAGGTGCTGGACTCCCCGGTCGTGGCCTGGCCCCTGCGGGAGCTGATGCTGCCGCCGGATTCCGCGGGCGTCGTCGCGCTGGTGCTGGTGAGCGGCGAACGCGCCGCCGAGTTGGGCAGGCGGGGCGCCGGCAGGGCCGCCTGGCTGCGCGGGGTGGGCTGGTCGCTGGACAGCTACTGGCTCGGCCAGCGCAACCTGGCCGAGCTGACCTCCCTGCGCAGCGCCGCACAGCGGGCCTACGCGATGGCCGGGCTGCGCCAGCCCCTGGCCGAGCTGGACGTCGCCGAGCTGCACGACGTCACGGCCTACCACGAGTTGATGGCCTACGAGGCGCTGGGCTTCTGCGCGGCGGGCGAGGGCGCGCGGCTGATCGCGGAGGGCCGCACCGGCCCGGATGGCGCCCTGCCCTGCAATCCCTCCGGCGGCAGCCTGTCCGACAATCCGTACTTCGCGACCGGCCTGGTGCGCGTGGCGGAAGCGGCGCGCCAGGTGACCGGCCAGGCCGGCGCCTGCCAGGTGCCCGGGGCGCGGCTGGCGCTGGCCCACGCGTCCAGCGGCTTCGCGGCGCAAGGCAACAGCGTGTTCATCCTTTCCGGCGAAGCCGACTAGGAGCCCGATCCGCTCATGGCAATGCGAAGGGTGGCCATCATCGGGAGCGGACAGTCCCGCTTCCGCTTCCGGCGCGACGACGCCACATACGCCGAGCTGGTGCGCGAAGGCGTGCGCCTGGCGCTGGAGGATGCGGGCATCGGCATCGAGCGCATCGGCGCGGTGGTGTATGCCCTCGCCCCCGACGCCCTGATCGGCGTGAGCAACGCGGAGCGCTGGGGCGCCGAGGCCGTCGGGGTCGACAAACCCATGATGCGCCTGAACACGGGCGGCGCCACGGGGATTTCCGCCGTGCAGGCCGGCTTCTACCATATCGCGTCGGGACTGTTCGACGTGGTGCTGGTGGCGGGCGCGGACAAGGTCGGCGAGTGCGGCCACGCCCAGGTCGTGCTCAACAAGATCTGGGACCCCCTCTACGAGCGCGCGCTGCCGCTCAACGCCATCAACATGCTCTCGCTCTCCGCGGTGCGCTACATGGCCAAGTACGGCATGACCGAGGAGCACATGGCCATGACGACGGTGAAGAATCGCCACAACGCCGCGCGCAATCCCAACGCGCACCTGCGCGACGAGGTGACGCTCCAGCAGGTGCTGGACTCGCCGACGCTGTGCTGGCCCATCAAGCGCCTGGATGCCTGCCCGCAGTCCAGCGGCGGGGCGGCGGTGGTGCTGGCGAGCGAGGAGGTGGCACGCAAGCTGTGTCCGCGCCCGGCCTGGGTGCGCGGCGTGGGCAACTGCGCGGAGTCGTACTTCATGGGCGACCGCATGGGCCCCAAGGCACCGCAGGACCACGCCGACGCCACGGCGCTGGGCCATTCGTTCCAGGCGGCCTACCGCATGGCGGGCCTCAGCCGCCCGGCCGAGGAGATCGACGTGGCGGAGCTCTATGCGCCGTTCAGCAACACCGAATACCATGCCATCGACGCCACCGGGGTGTGCGCCAAGGGCCAATCGGTGCGCCTGATGGAGCGGGGCCACTTCGAGCTGGACGGCCCGTTCCCGGTCAATCCCTCCGGCGGCACGCAGTGCACCAACCCCATCGCCGTCACGGCGATGCTGCGCGTGATCGAAGCGGCGCTGCAGGTCATGCACAAGGCCGGCGAGCACCAGGTGCCCGACGTCCAGACCGCCATCGCCAGCGGCAATGGCGGCGACCACCAGTTCTTCGGCACGATGGTGCTTTCCAGCGACCCCGGCTGAGCCGGGCCGGACGCGCGATGGCCGGCTCCCGCAGCGCGGGACGCCGCAAGCGAACGTGAGGCGGAACGATGGGCGAGAAAATCCTGAGTCGGATCGAGAAGTGGGAGCTGACCTACACCCATTCGATGGGCGAAACGGCGAGCCACTTCTTCCACGAGATCAAGAACCACCGGCGGCTGGTGGGCCGGCGCGCGCCCAAGGCGGGCCGCGTGCTGATGCCGCCGCGTGCCTTCTCGGACATCGACTTCGAGGAGACGACGGACTGGGTGCCGGTCGCCAACGAGGGCCGCATCGAGTCCTTTACGATCGTCTGCCAGCAGTTTCCCGGCATGCCCGTGCCGCCCTACGCCATCGGCTTTGTGCTGCTGGACGGTGCGGACACGGCGCTGGGCGGCTTCATCCGGGGAGTGGATCTGACGGAGCCGCGGGCGGCGGCCGAGAAGCTGAAGATCGGCACCCGCGTGCAGGTGAAGTACCGCGACAAGCCCGAAGGCAATGTGCTCGATTTCTGGTTCGAGCCTGCCTAGCCGACTGCCTTCCCGCGTGGCCCACCGCCCGTTCGTGCGCCCGAGACAAGGCGAAACCGCGTAGAATCGAGCCGTGAGAGCGCCCTACAGCCGCACCCTGTTCGACCTGCTCTGCGAAGCGGCGCAGCAGGCTCCCGGACACGAAGCCGTCGTCTCCGCGGGCGAGCGCCTGAGCTACGGCGAGCTGCGCGAGCGGGCCGCCCGCGTGGCCGCGGCGCTGGCCGGCCTGGGGATTGCGCGCGGCGTGCCGGTGGGCCTGCTGGCCAACAACCGCGCGGAGTGGGTCGCGGTCTGCTTCGGAGCGGCGGCGCTGGGCGCGCCGCTGGTGGCGTTCAACACCTGGGTCAAGACGTGGGACCTGGAGTACCTGCTGGAGCACTCGCGCATCCGGGCGCTGGTCACGCTGGCGCGCCTGGGGCGGCAGGATTACCTGGCCTCCCTGCGCGAGCTGGTGCCCGAGCTGTGGGAGCAGCCGCCGGGCCAGTGGCGCTCGCGACGCTATCCGCACCTGCGCGACGTGATCGTGATCGATGACGCCGCTGCGCCCGGCCCAGCCGGCGCCCGTGCCTACGGCGGCTGGCTGGGCGAGGCGCCCCGGCCCTTCGAGCCGCTGGCGCCCGGCGCGGGCCCCACTGCGACCGATCCGGCGTTCGTGCTCTACACCTCGGGCTCCACGGCGCGGCCCAAGGCGGTGCCGCTGCTGCACTACGCGGCGATCGAGAACGGCTTCAACATCGGGGAGCGCCAGGGGTACACGCCCGCGGAGCGGGTGCTGCTGTCGCCTCCGCTCTTCTGGAGCTACGGCTCGGCCAACGCCATGATGGCGACGATGACGCACCGGGCGACGCTGGTGCTCCAGCCTGAGCACGACCCAGGGGAATCGCTGCGGCTGATCGAGAGCGAGCGCTGCACGGCCATTTATACGTTGCCCAACATCACCCATGCGCTGGTCTCGCACCCGGACTTCGACCCGCTGCGCACGCGCACGCTGCGCACCGGGCTGACGATCGGCAGCGAGGAGCAGGTGCGCCAGGCGGCGCTGGTGCTGGGGGCCGCCGCCATGTGCAACGTCTACGGCTCCACGGAGGTCTACGGCAACTGCTGCGTGACGCCCCACGACCTGCCGCTGGAGGTGCGCGCCACCTGCCAGGGCCCCCCGCTGCCGGGCGTGACCGTGCGCGCGGTGCACCCGCAGACGCGCCGGCCCGTGGCGGTGGGCGAGGCGGGCGAACTGGAGGTGCGCGGCTACGTGACGCCCGGCTACGCGGACAACCCGGAGGAGAACGCCAGGGCCTTCACGGCGGACGGCTACTTCCGCAGC
Source organism: bacterium (assembly GCA_041477795.1). GTDB lineage: Bacteria > SAR324 > SAR324 > SAR324 > JACQKK01 > DATFMP01. Next base: position 3,205 of record JBGOUY010000142.1, on the reverse strand, counting down.
GGCGACATGGGCTGGCTGGACGAGCGCGGCTACGTGCACTTCTTCACGCGGGCCAACGAGATGATCAAGACCGGCGGGATCAACGTCTCCCCGCTGGAGGTGGAGGCGTTCCTGGCCGGCCATCCCGCCGTGCTGCACGTGGCCGTGGTGGGGGCGCCGGACGCCGTGCGCGGCGAAGCGGTCTGGGCGTACGTCGTGCCCCGGCCGGGCCAGGCGCTCGCCCCCGAGGAGCTGATCGCCCACTGCCGCGCCCACATGGCCAGCTACAAGGCCCCGGCCCACATTGAATTGTGCGACAGCCTGCCGCTCACCGACACGGGCAAGCTGGCGCGCAAGGAGCTCAAGCGGCGGGCTGGCGAGCAGGCCGCGGCCCTGGCCGCGGGCACGGCACCGGCGCAGGAAACGTCCCGCGCGCCGGCCGGCCCGTCGCGCGGCCCGACGACACCCGCCAAAGGAGGTTCGCGTTGAGCGACCGGCAGCACCCCGGCACTGTGCCAGAGACCGTGCCGAAGATCGTCCTGGCGGACGATGACCACACCATCAAGTTGATCCGCTATGCGCTGGAGGGCGAAGGCGAGGTCAGCGCGGAGTGGGTGCGCGCCTACTTCTCGCCGGAGCCGGCGGACCTGGCGGCCGTGCGCGAGCCGGCCCGCCTGGCTGGGCTGGCCGACCGCTGCCGGGTCGCCGCGGGCCACACCGGCTCGGCCGAGGAGCTGCTCGCGCGGGTCGCAGGCGCCGCGGTGATCATCTACCGGCGCGGCACGCTCAGCCGCGCGGTGATCGCCAAGGCCAAGGGGCTGCGCCTGATCCAGCGCCTGGGCGCCCGCCCGGAAGGCATCGACATGGAGGCGGCCCGGGCGGCCGGCGTGGCCGTCTCCTGCATCCCGCGCCGCACGCTGGCCTACACCGCCGAGCATGCCCTGCTGCTGATGCTGGCCGTGGCCAAGCGCCTGGTGGAAGGCGATGCGGCGGTGCGGGCGGGCACCTACGACCGCGCCCTGGTGCAGCCGATCAACAACGTCGCGTACAACTGGCCGGGCTTCTCCGCCCTGGGCGGGCTCTCCGGGGAGACCCTGGGCATCGTGGGCCTGGGCGAGGTGGGCGTGCTGGTGGCGCAGCGCGCGGCGAGCTTCGGCATGCGCGTGCTCTACACCAAGCGCACGCGGCTGCCGGCGGAGCAGGAGGCGGCGCTCAACGTCAGCTACCGCTCGCTGCCCGAGCTGCTCGCCGAGTCGGACTACGTGTCGCTGCACGCCACGGCCACGGCGGAAACGGAGTCCCTGTTCAACCGCAAGACCTTTGCCATGATGAAGCCGGGCTCGGTATTCGTGAACACCAGCCGCGGGCGGCTGGTGGACGAGGCCGCGCTGCTCGAGGCCCTCAGCAGCGGCCGCCTGCGCGGCGCCGGGCTGGACAACCATCGCATCGAGCCGCGCGCCGCGGAGGACCCGCTCAACCGGCTCTCGAACGTCGTGCTCACGCCCCACAACGCCGGCGGCTCGCGCCTGGGCCTGCTGCGCGAGATCACGGTGCTGCTCGCCAACTGCAGCGCCGCCCTGCGGGGCGGGGAGATTCAGCACGCCTTCCTTCCACTCTCGCAGAGACGCTAGGCCATGGGCGACATCGCGGAACGGCTGGCCGACTGGAGCACGCGCACCTCGCTGGACGCCCTGCCGCCGGCCGGGCTGGAGATGCTGCGGCTCTCCTTCGTGGACACGCTCGGCGTCGCGCTGGCGGGGAGCACGCTGCCCGCCGTGGCATTGGTCGGGCGCTGGTGCGCGACCCCGGGCGGCGACGAGCCGGGCGCCTCGCGCTTCGGGCTGGCCGGCAAGACGCGCCTGCTGGACGCAGCGCTGCTGAACGGCACCGCGGCCCACGCCCAGCTTTACGACGACACGAACATGGTGATGAACTCCCACGTCAGCTCGCCCCTGGTGCCGGCCCTGCTGGCGCTGGGGCAGACGCGCGGGAGCGGCGGGCGCGCCGTGGCGGAAGCCTACGCGGTGGGCATGGAGGTGGGCGTGAAGCTGGGCCGCCTGCTCAACCCGGCGCTGTACGAGGCGGGCTGGCACGTCACCAACGTGCTGGGCGTGCTGGGCGTGGCGGCCGCCTGCGCGCGCCTGCTGGGGCTGGATGCGCGGCGCTGCCAGATGGCGCTGGGCATCGCGGCGTCCATGTCGCAGGGCCTGCGCCAGAACTTCGGCACGATGACGATGGGCCTGCACGCCGGGCTGGCGGCGCGCAACGGGCTGCACGCCGCGCTGCTGGCGGCCGACGGCTTCGAGTCCGACCCGGACGCGCTGGAGGGCCGCTACGGCCTGTTCCGCACCTTCTGCCGCTGGGAAGGCGGAACGTTGGCGCCGCTGTGCGACCCGCACGAGCTGATCGCCTCGGGCAACCTGTTCAAGCCTTATCCCTCCGGTGCGCCGACGGTGGCCGCGGTGGATGCGGCGCTGGCCGTGCACCGGCGCAGCGGGCCGCTCGCGCCGAAGAAGGTCGCGGCCATCATCTGTCACGTGCATCCCTGGAACTTCAAGACCCTGCGCGAGGGACTGCCCAGCAGCGGGCTGTTCGGCAAGGTCAGCCTGCGCTACTGCGTGGCGCGGGCGCTGCTCAGCGGCAGCCTCAAGCTGGGGCACTTCACCGACGCGGCGGTGCGCGAGCCGGCCGTGGTGGCCCTGATGGAGCGCATGCAGGTGCAGGCCGAGCCCTCGCTGCCGGACAACGGCGAATATCCCGCCGAAATCGAAGTGCGGCTGACCGATGGCAGTACCGTTGCCGAGCGGCGCGAGCGGCCGTTGGGCAGCGCGGCCTTCCCCCTGCAGGCCGACGCGGTGGAGGCCAAGTTCCGCGACTGCGCGCAGGGGGTGATCCCGCCCGAGCGCGGCGAAGGCGTGCTGCGGCAACTCGCGCGCCTCCTGGAGCTGCCGGCCGTGGCCCCGCTCTGCGAAGCGCTGGAGGCTTAGGGGTCCCTCGCAGTCAAGTGCGCGGATGAGCGGAGGAGGGCGGCGCCGCCTCCCTCCTCCGCACCTTCGGAAGGGGCTGGCGGCCCCAGCAACCCTAAATGAGGAGTGGGGCCTGCTGCCCTGCCGGGGTTCCCAGGGGGCGGAACCTCATAGGTGTTAACCTAGTCGGGACATGCCGCACCACGCGCAAGGCGCAAACCCCCTGCCAAAGCGGCACCCCAGCCTGTGCCGCCGATCCA
>JBGOUY010000018.1:0-28093 GCA_041477795.1 bacterium | reverse complement strand
CGCCTGCCCGGGGCCGTCGCAGCGCCGGTGAAGCGGCGCCGCGCGGCGGTGCTGCGGGCCCTCAGCGAGACCCAGCGCGCCGCGTTCCAGCGCCGCTTCCTGGGGCACACGCTGCCGGTGCTCTTCGAGCAGCCGCGCGGGCCCGGGCTGGCGCAAGGCTATACGGAGAACTTCATCCGCGTGGAGGTGCCAGCGGACGACGCCGCGGCGCTGCGCAACACGGTCGCGCACGTGCGCCTGCTGGAGTCCGGGGGCCAGCGCGTGGCGGGCGTGCTGGCCGCCGCGATCGGAATCTAGCGGCACATGGCTGCCCGCTCCGCAAGGGGGGCCTGCGCGGCGCCCGCTGGCGGCCGCGGCTAGGGGTCAGGCACGTCTCAAGATGCGGATAGAGTAGGGGCTTAGCATGCTAAGCCCCTGCTCAGCCCCTACCGTCTTCCACGTAGCCGAACCCGAAGGATTGGCGCCCGCCTAGTTGCCGAAAAGCTCGACGGGGAACGTGTTGGAGTAGATGTTGTTGCCGGTCTGCCAGGCGTTGGCATAGCGCACGAGGCTGTTCTTGGGGAATCCGCTCAGCTCGCTGACGCGCCGGTAGGCATCGTCCAGGTAGCCGATCTTGTCGATCAGCCCCTTCTCCTTGGCTTCCTGGGAGGAGACGATCCGGCCATCGGCGATCTTGCGCACCTCCTGCGTGCTCATTTGCGGCCGGCCCGCCTTCACCACGTCCAGGAACTTCTCGTACTGGGCGTTCACCAACTGCTGCATCAGCTTGCGCTCGTCGTCGTTGCGGGGCTTGTAGGGATTGTCCATGTCCTTGTACGGCCCGGACGTGACCGGGTCGGACTCGATGCCCAGCTTGCGGAAGAGGCCGGAGTAGTTCAGGTGCGGGACGATCACGCCGATGCTGCCCGTGATGGTCGTGGGGTGAGCGTAGATCTCGTCGGCCGCCATGGAGATGTAGAGCGCGCCGGAGGCCGCGATGTCCTCCATCGCCGCGACGATCTTCACCTTCTTGCTCTTTTTGAACTCGAGCAGGGAGTGGTAGATGATGTCGCTGTCGGTGAGCGTCCCGCCCGGCGAGTTGATGCGCAGCAGGATGCCGTGGATGGCGGGGTCGTCGTAGGCCAGCTCCAGCTCCTGGCGCACGCGGGCGGTCATGCCGGGCAGCACGCCCAGGTTGGGCACCAGGGTGGGCGTGTTGTCGATGGGCCCTTCGATATCGATCATCAGGATCTTATCGGAGCCCTCGCCCTGCAGCAGCACCTCGCGGAAGTCCGCCGTCGGACCGGTGATCGCGGTGATGCATCCGGCCAGCAGCCAGCCGGCGAGCAGGGTGAGCAGGATCGGGGCGGCGCGCCGCGGCAGCGTCATGAGCGTCTAGTCCAGCTGTTTAAGCAGATTTGCCATCTCGATGGCCACCAGCATGGCCTCGGCGCCCTTGTTGCCGGACTTGGCGCCGGCGCGGTCGATCGCCTGCTCCACGTTCTCCGTGGTCAGCACGCCGAAGCCGATGGGCACCCCGCTGTCCCGCATCACCTGGGCCAAGCCGCTGGTGGCCGCGGAGGAGACATACTCGAAGTGCGGCGTGGCCCCCCGCACCACGGCCGCCAGCGCCACCAGGGCCTGGTAGCGGCCCGTGGCGGCCAGGCGCTGGGCGGCGAGCGGCAGCTCGAAGGCGCCCGGCACGCGCACCACGTCCACGTCCGTGTCGGCCCCGCCGTGGCGCCGGAAGGCGTCCAGCGCTCCATCCAGCAGGCGTTCGGTGATGAACTGGTTGAACCGGGCCACCACGATCGCGACCTTCAGGCCCCTGGCGAGCAGGGCCCCTTCCTTCTCGGGCATGATTCCTGTTCCTGATCGAACCAGCGCTGGCAGTGCTGCGGCACTCGATCCAACGCAGGCGGTACCCCGCGGCATCCCTACCGCCTCGGCGGCCGTGCGGCCTGCAGGCGGGCCGTCCCCAGGACAGCAAGCAATTTGCACGCCCGAGCCTGCCCGGAGGCGGCCAGCTTCCTGCGCGCCGGCCCGCCCCTAGTTCTCCAGCTTGAGCAGGTGGCCCAGCTTGTTCTTCTTCGTGAGCAGATAGGCCCTGTTCTCGGCGGAAGCCGGCATCTGCAGGGGCACCCGGTCCACCACTTCCAGATCATGCCCCGTCAAGCCGACGATCTTGCGCGGATTGTTGGTGATGAGGCGCATCTTGCGCACGCCCAGGTCGTGCAGGATCTGCGCGCCGATGCCGTAGTCGCGCAGGTCTTCGCCGAAGCCCAGCCGATGGTTGGCCTCCACCGTGTCGGCGCCCTCGTCCTGCAGGGCATAAGCCTTGATCTTGTTGATGATGCCGATGCCGCGGCCCTCCTGCGGCAGGTAGAGAATGACGCCCTGGCCCGCCTCGGCCACGATAGCCATGGCCGCGTGCAGTTGCTGGCCGCAGTCGCAGCGCAGGGAGTGGAACACGTCGCCGGTGAGGCACTGCGAGTGCACGCGCACCAGCACCGGGACGTCCTCCTTCCATTCGCCCATCACCAGCGCGATGTAGTCGTCGTCCGTGTACACGTTCTGAAAGCCGATCACGCGGAACCCCTTGCCGAAGGCGGTCGGCAGGGCGGCCTCGGCCATGCGCTTGACCAGCGTTTCCTTGCGCTTGCGGTAGGCGATCAGGTCGGCAATGGTGATGTACTTGATCCCATGCTGATCGGCGAACTGGCGCAGGCGCGGATAGCGCGCCATGGAGCCATCCTCGTCCATGATCTCGCACACGACGCCCGCGGAGCGCAGCCCGGCCAGGCGGGCCAGGTCCACCGAGCCCTCGGTCTGCCCCGCCCGCGCCAGCACGCCGCCGCGCTTGGCCCGCAGGGGGAAGATGTGGCCCGGCGAGCGCAGGTCGCTGGGCCGGGCGTCCGGCTGCACCGCCGTCAGGATCGTGTGCGCGCGGTCGTGGGCGGAGATGCCCGTCGTGACGCCGCTGCTGGCCTCGATGCTGACAGTGAAGTTGGTGCCATAGGCGCTGGTGTTGTTCTCCACCATCAGCGGCAGGCCCAGCTGATCGACGATGGCAGGCTCCATGGCCAGGCAGATCAGGCCGCGGCCCTGGGTGGCCATGAAGTTGATGATGGCCGGGGTCACCTTCTCCGCCGCGCAGACAAGGTCGCCCTCGTTCTCGCGGTCCTCATCGTCCGCGAGAATCACCACCTTGCCCGCGCGGATGTCCGCGATGGCATCCTCGATGGAGTCAAAGCGGCGCGCCGGGATGGGGGGGGTCTTGCTTTTGTCGGCCCGGTCGGGCGCCGTGGGTTCGGTTTCCGATTTCATCGTTGTGTCAGCGATCCGTCCAAACGAAGCGATCAGGCGGTGCCGCGCCCCAGGGGCGGCGCGGGTGGGAACCAACCGTGCAGCAGCACGTCGGCACCGATGGCTTGCGGCGGGTCGAGCCGCACCCGCTGGGCATCCGCCAGGCGCTCCGCGCCGAGCGGGCCGCACCAAGCCGGAGCGGCGTCATCCCCGAGCATGCAGCCAGCCAAGTACAAGAATAGTTCATCGGCCGCCAACTGCGCAATGAGGTTCGCGTGTACCCGCGCGCCCCCCTCGACCAGCAAGGCCCGCACCCCGGCCGTCCGCAGCAGCGCCAGGTATTCTGCCGGCTCCGGTCGTGGAGTGGTGCAGGCGATCACCTCCACGCCCAGCGCCTGCAGCGCGCGCACGCGGGTGCGCGGGGCCTTGCTGCCGACCACCACGATCCGCCGCGCGCCGTCCGCGGCCAGCAGCGCCGCGGAGAGGTCGATGCGGGCGCGCGAATCCAGCACGATGCGCGCCGGCGGCGCCGCCAAGCCCTGGGCCGCCGGCCCGCGCACCGTCAGGCGCGGATTGTCCGCCTGTACCGTGCCCAGCCCCACCAGCACCGCGTCGTGGCCGGCCCGCAGGCGCATGGCGTGCTCGCGCGCCTCGTCGCCGGTGATCCACTGCGATTCGCCGCTGCGCGTGGCCATGCGCCCATCGAGCGTGGCCGCGGCCTTGAGCGTCACCCAGGGCCGCGGCCCGATCGCCAGCCGTGCCCGCAGGCGCTCCGGATCGGGAGCAATGGGGGTGGCGCTGTCCACTGAGGATAAGGATTCCGAATGAAAGCTAAGGACTCCGGCATTGCTATTGGCGCGGAGGTCCTGTGTTTCGGCGAACCATCCGCCCGCGCAAGTATAGCCCGTCCCAGGTAAGCTTCCAAGCCGGGCTGAGCGCTCCCCCCGCAAAGGATGTTTGCGGGTGCTTAGCCCGCAGGAGTTGACAAATGGGCGGCCAGCCCGTATTGGGTAGCGTAGGCGGTTGAAATGAAACGGTTCCCGGCATCCAAAGGAAGGAAGCGGGAACTTCGCCGCCTCGACGCGACAGGGAGGTTGTGCTGCGATGAAGAACGCTGCCGTCAAGACCAGCGCCGTCAAGAACAGCAGGGCCCGGGCGCCGGCCCGACTCCAGAGCGCCGACCGCACGCTCGAAACCCACCACCGCACGTTTCGCACGCAAGTCGCCGAGGGGGACGTGATCCAGTTCGATCCCACCGGCGAGCAGTTGCGCGTGACGAAGATCGAGGCCGACCGGATCACCTTCGAAAAGCTGCCCTGAGCGTCTCGGGTCACGCCGGGCCAGCTGGACGCGCCGCCGTGCACGGCGGGTGCATGGCAAAGCTCCGCGCGGGGCGACGCGGCCCCACCGTCACACCTCGCTGCACCGCCCGGCCGTGCGCTCATCTGCGCGCAGCGCCTGTTTGAGGCGCATCAGCAGCGCCTGCGGCTGCGGCGCAACGCCCGGCACGAGTTCCTCGAAGCGCGCCTGCGTCAGCTCCCCGAATACCGCCAGCGCCGTCGCATCGCAGCCCAGCAGGGTGGCGAGCCCCGTCAGCCGCTCGCCCTGGCCCTGGGACATCTGATGCAGCAAGTGCGTGCCCGAGGCCGCGATGAATTGATGCGCTTCCCGTTCGAGCTGCGCGTGCTTGGGACAGCCGGACGTCCCGGAAGCATGCGCACCGGTCACCGTCGCCGAGGAGGCGATGACCGTCGTCGATGATGAGAAAAATGCCAGTGCCCCTGCGACATCGTTCCCAGCCTTGGCGTTCGGCGCGGCTTTCAGGGGGTCAGTCCACTTGGGACACTCGCCCCAGCCCGTCCCTGCGCTCGCTGTCAGGAGCAGAACCGTCGCGCACACCAGCTTCCCGATTCGCGTCCTCATGATGCCCCCCTTCCACTGCGATGGGGCGCCGATACACCCCCACTCCAGGACTTCCAGCCGGATGCGCTCGGCTATCGTCCGCATCCGCTGGCCAGGGCAGGCCGGTTACGGCTTGGCCGCGCTGGGGTGGTACGCCTGATAGGCGGCCTTGAAGTCCGGCGTATTGACGTGCGCATAGAGCGCGGTGGCCTCCAGTTTCTTGTAGCCGAACAGGAACTTGATTGCATCCAGGTCCATCCCGCCCAGGATCAGGTGGATGGCGAAGGCGTGGCGCAGGGTGCGCGGGTTGAAGTTGCGCTGGATGCCCGACTTCTGCGCGTACTTCTTGATGAGTTTCCACACGCCCACGCGGGAGATGCGCGTGCCGTTGCGCCCCGGAAACAGGCACGGCTCGTTGGGGTGCAGCACGCGCCCGGGCCGGCAATCGATCAGGTAGCGCTTCAGCAGCGCCACGGACTTGTCCGTCAGCGGCACCATGCGCTGGCGCTTGCCGTTCACGCGCAGGAAATTCATGGCCAGCTCGACCGCATCCACGTTCAGCGCGATCAGCTCGTTTAGCTTGACGCCCGTGGCATACAGCACCTCCAGCATGGCCTTGTCCCGCAGGCCCAGGTAATGATTCTCGCTGGGCGCTTCCAGCAGCGCGGCCACTTCGCTCGGCAGCAGCATCGTGGGCAGGGGCGGCACGGTCTTCGGGAAGACCACGTGGTCCATCGGGTTGATGCGAATCAGCCCCGCTTCCTCCAGGAAGCGGAAGAACAGCCGCAGCGAAGACAGGTGGCGATTGATGGAGCGTGGCTTGAGCCGCTTGGCCAGATGGGCCTGGTACGTCACGATGCGCTCTGCGTCGAGCGTCTGGATCTTGGGCAGCGTGGCCAGCTCCTGCTCCTCCAGCCAGCTCTTGAAGCGCAGCAGGTCCAGGCGATGGTTCTGGATGCTGCTGGGGGAGTAGTTCTTCAGATGGAGCTGAGCGGTAAACTGCAGGACGAGACGGTTCATAGCGCTCAGATGCCCCACCGCGGCCACTTTGCGCGGTGCGGGGTCGGACGGGCTGAAGAGGGGTCCCAGTGATTCATCGCCTTATCACTTTTGCCCCGGCTTGCACAGCACTGCGCCGGAGCCGTTGCGGAGCCCCTCCAGCCAGGGTGCGCCGCGCGCATCCGCTCCGCCAGGGAGCCGCGCGGAGCGGGTCCTGCCGCCCCCGCCCCCCCGCCAGCCCCCGCTTGCCCCGACTTTGCGGATGGCGCATGCTGGCACGAGGGAGTTTTCACCAGCGGATCAGACAGGTGCAGGGCACGGCCTCGAGAGTCACGAGCCCGCAACCTCTTGCCGTCAGTGCGGGCGGCCGAGCGCATGCCAGCACTTGCCTTCCGATCCGGGCTCCCTGCTCCGGTCCGCGCTTCCGGTGCGGGTGTGCATCGTCTCGCTCTCACTTGCCACGCATGACCACCACCGTATTCAAAGGCGACTCCCCGCTGGTCACCTCGTCGGACGACCTGGTGCAGCATCTCCGCGAAGGCGAGAAGCCCCGCGAACGGTGGCGCATCGGCACTGAGCACGAGAAGCTCCTGTTCTCCCGCGGCACCCACCAGCCGCTGCCCTTCGGCGGCGAGCGCGGCATTTTCGCAGTGCTCGAGGGCTTCCGCACCCGCTTCGGCTGGCAGCCCGTGCGCGAGGGCGAGAACGTCATCGCCCTCACCCGTGGCGAGGCCAGCATCACGCTGGAGCCCGGCGGCCAGTTCGAGTTGAGCGGCGCGGCCGTGGCCAGCGCTCACGCCACCTGTGCCGAGCTGGGCGTGCATGTGCGGGAGATGAAGGAGATCGCCGAGGATCTGGACCTGGTGATGCTGATGGTGGGCCGCAATCCGGTCATCTCCTCCGCCGCCATGCCCTGGATGCCCAAGGAGCGCTACGCGATCATGCGCCGCTACCTGCCCACGCGGGGCAGCATGGCCTCGGACATGATGCTTGGCACGGGCACGGTGCAGACCAACATCGACTATGCGGACGAGGCGGATATGGGCCGCAAGCTGCGCGTCGCCATGGCCGCCGCGCCCTTCCTCACGGCGCTGTTCGCCAGCTCGCCCTTCGCCGAGGGCCGGCCCACGGGCTACCTCTCCACACGTTCGCTGGTGTGGGAGCACACCGATCCGGACCGCGCCGGGTTCATCCCTGGCGTCTTCGAGCCCGGTTTCGGTTATCGCGACTACGTGGAGTACGCCCTGGACGTGCCCATGTTCTTCATCCACCGCAACGGGCACTACCTGGACTACGCCGGCCGCAGCTTCCGGCGCTTCCTGGAGGAAGGGCTGGACGGGCACCGCGCCACCGCGGAGGACTGGGCGCTGCACCTGACCACGCTCTTCCCCCACGTGCGCGTCAAGCAGTACATCGAGCTGCGCATGGCGGACGTGGGCCCGCTCGACATGATCTGCGCCTTTGCCGCCATCACGCGGGGTCTCCTCTACGACGACACCGCGCTGGCCGAGGCGGACGCGCTGCTCGGGCAGCTCCCGCCGGAGCAGTTGCCCGCCTTGCAGCACGAGGCGGCGCGCGTGGGCCTGCGCGCCATGGCCCAGGGGCGCAGCCTGCAGGACTGGTCGCGCGACCTGCTGCGCATCGCCCAGGGCGGGCTGGAGCGCCTGGACGTGCGCGACGGCTGGGGCGACAACGAGGCCAAGCTGCTGGCGCCCTTGCATGGCATCGTGGCGACCGGCAAGACGCTGGCCGACCAGCTGCTGGAGCGCTACGAGACCGAGTGGGGCCACCGCATCGACGCCATCTTCTCCGACCATGGGGTCACCTTCTGAGCGCGTGGCCGCGCGAACCGCACCCGCGCCTGCCGATTCGTCGGGCCCGCGCGCGGCGGGCCATGGCGCGGGTCGGGCCGTTCCGCCGCGGCTGAGGCCCACGCCGCCAGCGCAGCCGCCCGTGCCGACCGACCTCACGGAAGCCATCGTCCCGCCGATGACCGACGCCTTGCCGCACTGGGAACGCACCTTCGGCGTGCCGGCCGCCGCGGCCGTGGAGCTGGCGCAGGGCCTGGACGCGCTGGAGCGCCCGCCGGAGGCCGTGCAGGCCCTCGTGCACCTGCTGGAGCGCATGGCGGACGCGGGCGTGCCCGTCACCGTGCTGGCCGAGCCGCATGGGGCGCGCGCCCTGGTGCGGCTGGCCTATGCCGCCCCCTTCCTGCTGCGCTTGCTGGCCGGGCGGCCGGAGCAGCTCAGCGAGGGCGCGTTGGTCGCGCTGCACCGTTCCGACGCCCTGCTGCCCTGGCGGGACTTCGCCGATCCGGCCGGCGTCGCGGGCCTGGACGAGGCGGAGCTGATGACGCGCCTGCGCCGCTGGAAGTACGCCAACTATCTGCGTCTCACCGCGCGCGATCTGCTGGGCCTGCAGGCGCCCCGCGTCATCTGTGCGCGCCTGGCCGAGCTGGCCGACGGTGCCGTGCGCCTGGCCCACGGCTATTCCTTCGCGCAGCACGCGGCACGGCTGGGCCTGCCCTTCCGCAAGCAGGGCGGGGCCGCCTTCGCCGGCGTGCTGGGCATGGGCAAGCTGGGCGGCCGCGAGCTGAACTACGCGTCGGACGTCGACCTGATCTTCCTGCAGGAGGGCGACGACGGCCCTTGCCGCCAGCCGGGCGACCTCGCGCCGCCCGCGCTGGACACGGGCGACGCCGCCGAGGCCGCGGCCTGGGCCCACTGGGAGGCCCTGGCCGGGCGCGCCGCGGAGGCGCCCGCGAGTGGCGGCATCAGCTTCGACTTCCACAACCGCGTGGCGCGCCAGACGATCCGCCTGCTCTCCACGCAGCAGGCGGACGGATTTGTATTCCGAGTGGACTGCGACCTGCGGCCCAACGGCAAGGCGGGCTTCCTGGCGCCCAACGTGGCGTTCATGGAGCAGTACTACCTGGACCAGGGCCGCGAGTGGGAGCGCACGGCCATGCTCAAGGCGCGCATGGTGGCCGGGCCGCCGGCGCTGGCGCAGCGCTTCACGGTCATGATCCGCCCCTTCGTCTTCCGGCGCTACCTGGATTACGGCGTGCTGGAAGGCGTGGCCATCGTCAAGCACGACATCGACCGCGTGCACCGCAGCGCGCTGGACGTCAACATCAAGCTGGGCCGCGGGGGCATCCGCGAGAACGAGTTCCTCGTGCAGGCGCTGCAACTGCTCTATGGCGGCAAGCGCCCCGAGCTGCAGGTGACCGGGCACGAGGCGGCGCTGGAGCGCCTCGCTGCCGCGGGCGTGCTGAGCGCGGAGGAGAGCGCCAGCGTGTGCGAGGACTACTGGCTGCTGCGGCGCGTGGAAAACCGCATCCAGATGGTTGCCGAGGCGCAGACGCACGAGCTGCCCGCCGACCCCGCGGAGCTCAGGCGCGTCCTGCACGACTTCGCCCCGGATTTCCCGCGCCGCGAGCCGGCGGCCTGGGCCGCGCTGGAGGCGGCGCGGCGACGCACCGAGGAGCGCTTCCGCGCGCTCTTTGCCGGGCTGGGCGAGCAGGGCTTTGCGGACATGGACGCGTGGCGGCGCCACGTCGCCGCACACCTGCCTGAGCCCGAGCGCGAGGCCGTGCTGCGCCGGCTCGATGGCCTGTTCGGCCGCCTGATGGACACGCGCATGGGCGAGCGCTGCGTCTTCAAGCTGGCCAAGCTGCTGGGCCGCCCGGAGGTGTACCGGGGCGGCACGCAGGCCGCCCTGCCGCGCTGGCTCGATTTCATCGAGCAGATCGGCAACCGCAACGCCCTCTACACGCTCATCGAGACCCACCCGCCCATCGTGCCCTGGGTGAGCCAAATCTTCGCCGAGGGCGGGCGGCACGCGGAGGCGCTGATCCGGCACCCGGAATTCCTGGAGTCCTTCTTCTCCCTGGGCGACGACTGGCGCACGTTCACGGCCCGCTTCGCCGAAATCCTCGGCACCGCGCGGGACGAGGAGGAATTCCTGCTGGACCTGCAATCCATCCAGGCGCAGGGGCTGATCCGCACGCTGACGGTCTACCTCAACGACCCCGACTACGGCGCGCACCACGCCTTGCTCAGCGACGTGGCGGATGCGACCGTGCGCGCCTGCACGGGCTTCGCCTGGCGCGTGCTCTGCGAGCGCCTGGGCGTCCCGCACGGGGCCGACCCGCAGCAGCCGCAGGGCTTCACCGTGCTGGCGATGGGCAAGCTGGGCAGCCGCGAGATGCGCTTCGGGTCGGACCTGGACCTGGTCTTCGTCTACCGCGACGAAGGCACCACCACCCGCGGGCGCAGCCACAACGAGTTCTACACCAAGCTGGTGCAGAAGATCGGCACGCTGCTCACCTCGCAGACGCAATTCGGGCGGCTCTACGTGCTGGATCACCGCCTGCGGCCGTTCGGCAACAAGGGCGTGCTCGTGCCCAGCCTGGGGGCCTACCGCACGTATCTCACGCCGGGGGACAGCGCCGGTGTCGACGTGTGGAACTACCAGGCGTTCACGCGCATCCGGCCCGTCTGCGGCGATGAGGCGCTGGGCCGCGACCTGATCGCGACCATCGCCGCGACCTGGCAGCAGCGCGCCCTGCCGCCGGGCGAGATCGCGCGGCGCGTCTGGCACATGCTGGGGCGGCTGGTGGAGCAGGCCGCGCACGAGCGCCGCGCCAGCGGGCCGGTAGTGCCGCTCAAATTCGCGGTGGGCGGGCTGATCGGCTACGAGTTTCTCGCCCAGACGCACTTCCTTTGCGCCGCCGGCACGCCGGGAGTCAGTTGGACGGCCCCCGCGCCCCATGCGATCATGGAGCGTCTGCAGGCGGACTATGCGGACATCAGCGCCCTGGATGAGCGCCTCGGCTTCCACGAGCGCGACGGGCGCCACGAGCTGCGGCCGGAGCACTGCCAGCGGCTGGCCGCCCTTGCCGAGCGCTGGCGGTTCGAGGAGGTGGAGGCCCGATGCGCGACCATGGAGCGGGAGATTGGCGCCGCGTTTCGCGCCTGGGGCGCCTGAGGGAGTGGAGCCAGGCGCACCTGCGGCCCCTGTTCCGCGAGGCGCTGCTGCAGGACTTCGACGATACGCTGCGCCGCCTCCTGCGCGGCGGCTTCGCGGACCTGAGCGACGCCGAGCGGCGCGAGCGCGTGGAGCAGATCAGCGGGCTTTCCGCCCTGGCGGCGATGGCCATGGCCGCCACCCCCGTGCCGTTCCTGGAGCTGCCGGTGCAGGCCGCCATGGTGCGCGCCATCGCCCGCGTCCACGGCCACGACAAGTCCGGGCGCGAGGCGCTCTGGGAACTGGGCGCCGCACTGGGGGGCGGCCTCGTGCTGCGACAAGTGTTCCGCCTGCTGCCGCTGGTGGGGCCGCTGCCCTTCCTCTCGCGCATCTACGGCGCCACCTATGCCCTCGGGCGCGTGGCGCACGCCTTCTATTGCGCCGGTCAGGCGCCCCAGCCGGAGGCGCTGCGGCGCCTCTACGAGGACACCGCGCGCGCCCAGGCTCACGCGGAAAGCGAGCATCTGGCGCGCTCCGACGTCGCCACCACGCTGCGCACGCTGAAAGAGCTGCACGCCCACGCCCTCCTCAGCGAGGGCGAATACCGCCGCAAGCGCGACGAGGTGCTGGCGACCCTCTGATCTTGCGTCTCCGTTGCGGCCCCGTTCCGCAGCTTGGGCATGGCCTTTTCCCGCCGCGTGTGAGAGGGTGGTGACCTGCTCATTCCCTCGTAGGCTGAGCGGAGGTCGGCGGCGGATCCGCGCCCCTGGTTACGCCATGGCAGCCGGGCGCGCGGTTCCGGGTTCCCTGCAACCTTCGCTTACGGTTCACCCTCGTGCGAAGGGAGGCGGCCATGAACCTGCTGAAGATCGCTCACGTTCCCGCCATCTGCGTCTCGCCGGATGCCACCGTGCTTGAAGCCATCGAGGCCTCGCTGCCCGCCCGCGTCGGGGCCGTGGCCGTGGTGGAAAAGAATGCCCTGGTCGGCATCTTCACCGAGCGCGACGTGATGCTCAAGGTGGTGTACAAGCGGCTCGACCCCGGCAGCACGCGCGTCCGCACGGTGATGACCGCGCCCGTGATCAGCCTTGCGCCCGAGTCGGCCCCGCGGGACGTGCTGGCGCTGATGCTGGAAAAGCACATCCGCCACATCCCCCTCTCCGAGGATGGTGTGACGGTGCAGGGCATGCTCTCCATCCGCAACATCCTGCAGTACCTGGTGAACGATCTCACCGAGGACCTGCACCACATGCAGTCCTTCCTGGGCGCGGACAGTCCCGGCGGCTGAGCGCCCGCGGGCCCGCGCCCCGCTGCCCGCGCCGCAGCCGGGCGGGGGCCTGCCGGCTTGCCACGCCTCGCGGCTTGGCCCCATGATACCGCCAGCGCCGCCCGCCCCCGGATGACCCGGCCGGGCGGCGCCACGCGACCGGGAGCGAGGCATGTGGCGCTTCGACGACGAGACGATCCACATCGACAACCTGCAGGTGCGCTGCATCGTGGGGGTGCGCCCCTTCGAGCGCGAGCATGAGCAGCCGCTCCTGATCAGCATCGCCCTGCCTGCGGACTTCGGCGCGGCGGCCGCCAGCGAGGATCTGGAGCGCACGGTCAACTACTCCACCGTCGCCGCGGCCGCACGGGACTTCGTGCGCGAGGGGCGCTTCCAGCTTCTGGAGACGCTGGCGCGGCGCTTGGGCGTGCATCTGTGCGAGCGCTTCGGGCTGGCCCGCGTGTCCCTGCACGTGCGCAAGCCCCAGGCCATCAACGAGTCGGACGGCCCGGCCGTCAGCCTCACCGTCACGCGCGAGGGGGCATGAGCGGCCCGCGCGCCTGCCTGATCACCGGCGCCGGGAGTGGCCTGGGCCGGCAGATCGCCCTGCACCTGGCCGGGCCTGGAACGCGGCTGCTGCTGCACTACCGCAGCAGCGCGGCCGGGGCCGAGCAGATCGCTGCGACCGTCGCCGAGCGCGGCGGCACAGCGGTGCTCCTGCAGGCGGACCTGGCCGTGCTGGAGGAGCGCGAGCGCCTGTTGGCGGCCGTGGCGCGTGCAACCCCGGTCCTGCACGTGCTGATCAACAACGTGGGCGTGTATCCGCAGGCCGGGCTGCTGGAGATCACGCCACAGCAGTGGCAGGCGGTGCTGGACTCCACCTGCAGCGCCGTGTTCCACCTCACGCGCGGCACCGTGCCCCTGCTGCGCGCCGCGGCGCGGGAGGGCGCCGGGGCGCGCGTCATCAACATCGGCGATTCGGGCGCGGACCGCGTGACGGCGCGCGTGCTGGCCACGCCTTACCACGTGGCCAAGCTGGGCGTGCACGTGCTGACGCGCAGCTTCGCCAAGGTGCTGGCCCCGGACGGGATCACGGTGAACATGCTCTCGCCGGGGTTCCTGGAGACGAGCTTGGGCGAGCCCGGCTCGCCCATCCCCGCCGGACGGCCCGGCCGCGCGCAGGACCTGCTGGGCGCCCTGGACTACCTGCTTTCTCCCGCCGCGGACTACGTGAACGGCGCCAATCTGGTCGTCTCGGGCGCCTGGAACCTCTAGCGGGCCACGCGGCTCCGCTGCCTCGTGCAGCGGCCGCCTTGCCGCGCGGCCGGGTTGCCGCTATGGGTGTGCGGAACCCGCGCGCCCGGCGGCCCTCGGCCCCGGCGCGTCCGCGCCGTCACGTCCTGCCCAGCGAGGAGAGCCCCATGGACGAGAAGCAACGCTACGAGAGCGGTCTCGCGATGCGCCGCAAGGTCTTGGGCGACGCCTACGTGAACCGCTCCAGCCCGCGCCCCAATGCCTTCGACGCCGAATACCAGGAGCTGGCCACGCGGCACGCCTGGGGCGAGATCTGGCAGCGGCCCGGCCTGGACCGCCGGTCGCGCAGCCTGATCGTCATGGCCATGCTGATCGCGCTGCACCGCGAGGAGGAGCTGCGCCTGCACATCCGCGCCGCCGCAGGCAACGGCGTCACCCGCGAGGAGATGAAGGAACTCTTCCTGCAGGCGACCGTGTACGCGGGCATTCCGGCCGGTCGCGGCGCATTCCTCGCCGCTGTCGAGGAATTCGCGGCCATGGACGGCCCGTCGCCGGCGCGCTAGCCGTGCCCGCGCTGCCGCCGGGAAGTCGCGCAGGGGCCTGCGCAGCCTCTGGCGCGCCTTGACAACCCCTGGAGGCTTGTCTACCTTGGACCCAGTGCGGGAGTAGCTCAGTTGGCTAGAGCATCAGCCTTCCAAGCTGAGGGTCGCGGGTTCGAATCCCGTTTCCCGCTCCATCTCTCGCCGTACGGCAGCATTGAGATCGCGGGGTAGAGCAGTCCGGTAGCTCGTTGGGCTCATAACCCAAAGGTCGGAGGTTCAAATCCTCCCCCCGCTACTCGCAGCACCGCCGCGCTGGTAGCGGATTCCTGGCCGATGGCCCCCACGGGGCGTCGGCCATTGGTTTTTCGTTTCCCAACACCCTTCCCAACATATCTCTCCGAAATTGGAAAAGGGGCGGCCCCCGCCGGCAGCTTAGGCCAGCCGCAAAGCGGCCACAGGCGCGGGCTAGCGGCACACGGGAAGCCCTACAGATAGTTCGTTCTTCGAATTTGGGTGGGAAGGCCGTCATTGGCCTTCGTTTCAGGGGCTTGCAGTCGCCCTTATGATCAGCAGGTGGACGGGGGCGGGTCGGGGGACTGGCCGTGCCCGAAGGCGCCTGCGGGATTTCCAGGCACCTTGGACAACAGGTACGCGGCGGGCAGCAGGGGTGGTGGGCCACGCACCAAGCATCACTGGATGGTCTTCATCCAGGCCACTGCGTGGACGATGGCGCCCAGGTGGGCCAGCAGGCGCTTCGCAGCACCCACCCGGCCCCGATTCCGTACGGCCTGAAGCAAGCGGTTAGCCCGGTAGCCGAACGCCTTCTACGCTTCATACAAGGCCAGCATCTGGTCTTCGAAGTCGCGTTCCAATTCGCTGGCCATGGCCATGTCTCCACGGGCTACGGATCACAGCGTTCACAGCCTTGTGTATCCAGGTGTCCTGTACGTGCCGCCCTATGGAACGCTTCGACCCTGTCTCTGAATGGGCCATGCCATCTGACCATATGACCCGACGATCCACCACGCGTGCCCTGACCGGCGTTGCAATGCACGCAGTCAGCCCGGTGCACGCGCGCCCGTTTCTGCGCCCAATTCTCATAGACCCAATAGGTGACGCGACGGACCCTTACGACTCGCCCCCTGGCAGACTGACCCACAGTCGGCGGGCGCGTTGTGCGCGCCACGGTTCTACGTGGTAACTTCGGATCACTACCCACTACCGTTGCTATTCCCACGTCCACGTCCACTTCCAGCACCTGCACAGGTCCCAGCAGGCGACGGCTGGTGCGCCAGTAGTACCTGGCAGTGGACTCATAACCACGGGGACGGACCATCGGCAGGGCAAGATAGCGGTAAACGACAGCTTGAAGACGGTTCAGGTAGAAGACCGCTTTGTTGCACTCAACCCTCTTGGGGCTAGGCAGGTTGCCGGATTGCGTCAATGCGATGAACTTGCATTCGACCACCGTCTGGCCATCTTCGCCAATCAGGTCGAAGCGGCGCGCCTTCGGCGGGTCGCCAATGGGCAGGGCCACCCCCGAACGCAGAAGCAAGCCCCATTGCGCTTCCAGGATGGACTTCACCTGTGCTTCGAACCAGGCGCCCTTGGCCGCGTTGCCGATGTCAGGCGGACCTGCGCGCTTGTTCATTTCAGCCTGGGTGGTTCGGGATCACGGGGATCAGACTCGACGGCCGCGTGTATCCCCGACCACAGCGGCCTTGACCTTGGCGAAAGCATCGCCCGGCTATTCGTCCTCGTCCGCTGCGACTGTCCAGATGCGCTTAAGTGGAAGTTCAGCACGGATTTCATCGCCCAACTTTTCGTAGTTGTCCAAGACTTCGTCGATGATGTCGTCCTGATCCCACATGCGGACACGGAAGAAGTGGTTGGGCTGTTCGCGCAGAACGGTATCCTTGAACCCACCCCACGCGACCAGCAGCCCCTGATCGGCCTTGACCTTGTCCATGGTGCCGACCAGGCGGTCCAGGACTTCAATTCCGACCGACCCTGCTTCCGATTTCACCTGCACGCAAATCCTGGGGTTCCCGAAGCCCATCAGGCCCGAAGCCGCAAGGATGTCCACGCCCCCATCACTTTTCTGCCGGGGGTCCCAAAGCGTTGTGTGGCCCTTGGCCTTCAGGATTGCGTTCACCAAGCGTTCAAGGTTCTTGCCCTTGAACTTCCTCTCAATCAACTGCGCGATCTGTGTGCGGGTCACTTCCTCAAGGTCGTAGTACGCTTCGCCTTTCGATTCCTCCGGAACGTCCAGGCTGGGGCCGGTGGTCTGCCACTTGTTGACGGCCATGGCGCGGATGCGGGCTTCGGCGTCGCTGCGCGGATACACGAGGGCGTCGTGAACGAACTGGGCATCGAACTGGCGGTGCAGGCGCAGTGCGCGCAGTTCGTCCGCAATGTGCTCGCACTCGGGATTGATGCGGCGGCTGGTGGCGGGCCTCTGCGGCGAAAGGTCGATGCCGGGGCTACCTCGCCAGACGAAGCGGCCGGTAGATAAGCAAGACGAACAGCAACATTCGATGCGATGGTAAATGGTTGACCTAACCGAATCGCAGTGATAATCGACAGTGGACTGTAGCCCTCAATCCTGCGGCAGCGCTCGCTCTCCTGACGGCAGAACAGGCTGGGAGTCCCACGGGGGGCGCCGCAGCGGCGGCCGGGAGAGCGGACTGACAACGAGCACCGCAGCGAGGAAATGAACGCTACTGTCATTTGCTGAACGTGCGTCCGGCCCATCGTCGTGTCGCAAAGCGGTCCAACGCAAAGGTTTGTTGCTGGGCGAAGGGGCATCAAGGGAGCACAATTCTCCCATAATACGTATTATTGTACTGTTTTTCTCGGACGCGCAATACCAACCAAACTAAGGGTCGAAGTGCAGGAGGAGACGCGATGTCAATCATCAAGTTGTCGAGGCGACAGGTTCTGAAGGGAATCGCGGGGGGCGCTGCCGGTGCGGCGTTTGGCCCGATGCTGATCAGGTCGGGCCGGGCCGCGGAGACAATCACGATGGGCCAGATCGGGCCGTTCACCGGTGCATACGCTTATGCGGGGCCGGCGGTGGAGAAGGGAATGCAGCTGGCGCTGGAGGAGCGCAACTACGAGATTCTCGGCAAGAAGATCAACTTCATCAAGCGCGACGACGAGACCAAGCCGGCCGTCGGGGTGCGCCGCCTGAGCGAGGCGGTCGCCACCGAGAAGGTGAAGTACTTCGCCGGCAATTTTTCCAGCGCGGTCGGCCTGGCCGAATCGGAGTTGGCCCGCAAGCATCAGGCGCTCCAGTATGCCGCCGGGGGGAGCGATGACTTTTCCGGCAGTCGCTGCAGCCGCTACACGTTCCAGTGGTCGGCCAACGCGTACACCGCCTTGAAGGCCGTGATGGACTTCATGGACATCGACCTGCCGCAGGGCAAGCGGTGGTACACGATCACGCATGACTACGTGTTCGGCCACGCCTTGCTAAAGTACGCCAAGATCGTCGCGGAGAAAAAGAACATCACGTTTGTAGGCAACGATTTTGTGCCCCTGGGCGAAACGCAGTTCACAAAGTACCTCACCAAGGTGATGGCCCAGGAGCCGGACGTGCTGTGCATCCTGGTCGGGGGGCAGGACGCGGCCATCTGTGTGCGCCAGTTCTATGGCTTCGGCGCCACGAAGCGCGTGCATGTGGTCGGGCCTTGGGCGCTGGAGGTGGACCAATTGCGGGAGTTGACGCCGGACATGCGCGACGGGCTGGTGCTCGGGGAAAACTACTACCACGATATCGACACCCCGGTGAATCGGGAGTTCGTCAAGCGGTTCCGTGAGAAGAACGGCTCTTCGCCCGGCTACGCCAGCGCGTACGGCTACGATGCGTTCCGCACCATCCTGTTGGCGATGGAGCGGGCCAAAAGCACCGATGTGCCGGATGTCATCAAGACGATGGAAGGCATGTCGTTCGAAGGGGTGCTCGGCCCGACCAGCATCGATGCGGAGACGCATCAAACGGTCCGCCCTTACTTTGTGGTCAAAGGCAAGGCCGAGGCGAAAATGTCCAACGCGGAGGACTACGCCAGTGTCGTGCACAAATCCTCCGACCCTCAGCCCAAGGAACTCAACGAGTGCAAGGGGCTCGGACCGTTCTAAGGCTCCTGAAACGATGCCGCGCGGTGGGCGCGGGGTGGCCGCCGAACGGCTGGCGGACCCCGCGCTCCATGCGTGTGCATCGCTCGAGCCGACGCAGGGAAGCCACCGCCCAGATTAGCGGCCGTTCATGAACTCCAGTCTGATTCTCGCCCAGCTACTCAACGGCATCGCCATTGGCATGCTCTACGCGCTGCTCGCCTTCGGCCTGTCCATCATCAAGGGGTTGCTGAACATCCCCAACTTTGCCCACGGCGCTTTGTTTGCGTGCGGCGCATACATCTTGTACTCCGTGGTGCAGGGCACCGGCTCGTTCTGGCTCGGCATCCTGGCAGCGGCCCTTGCGGTGGGGCTGCTGGGCATGTTCATTGAGCGGGTGGCCGTGCGGCGCGTTTACGGCTCGGCCTACCTGTTCCAGTTGCTGCTGCTGTTCGGCGTGGCCCTGATGCTTCAGGAGGTGATCATCATCATCTGGGGCGGCGTGGGTAAGAGCGTTTCACCCCCCGCCTACCTAGTCGGCGCCTTCAACCTGGGCGTTACGATCTATCCCAAGTATCTCCTGTTCACGACGCTGGCCAGCGCGGTCATCATCTCGGGCATTTGGCTCATCATCGAAAAGACGCGCTATGGCGCCATCATCCGCGCGGGGATCGAGAAGAAGGAGATGGTCAGCGCCCTGGGCATCAACGTAGACCTCCTGTTCACCTGCGCCTTCGGCCTCGGCGCTGGCTTGGCGGCAATGGCCGGCGCGCTGGCGGTGCCGCTGGTGGGCGTGACCCCGTCGATGGGGCTGGACATGTTGGCGATCTCCTTTGTGGTGGTCGTGCTGGGCGGGCTGGGGAGCCTGTACGGCGCGATTCTCGCCGGTCTGATCATCGGGGTGATCCAAAGTCTGGCCGCACTTTGGTTCCCTGCCGCGAGCACGGTCGTGATCTACGTCGTCATGGCGCTGATCCTGGCGGTTCGGCCGCAGGGCCTGTTGGGAGAGCGGTGAGGAGCCATGAAAGGATCATTCAATCGCAACGCCGCCTTGCTGCTGACCGCCGGGGTCATCGTGCTACCCATGGTGCTGCCATGGAACATGGCCACGGAGATCCTCATCTACGCCATCGTGGCGGTGGCCGCCAATCTCCTGCTGGGGTACTCCGGGCTGCTGTCCTTCGGGCAGGCTTCGTTCTTCGGCTTCGGCGGCTACTCTGCCGGCTACCTGCTGGCGCATTACCACCTGCCGCTGATCTTGCCGCTGCTGGTGGGCGCGCTGGCGGGTGGCTTCGTGGCAGCGGTGGTGGGGGCGCTCTGCATCCGCCGCACGGGCATCTACTTCATTATGCTGACCTTTGCCTTCAACCAGATGTTCTATTACCTAGCCTACCAGTTGCGGACGGTCACCGGGGGCGAGGACGGCATGACGGGCATCACACGGCCGGCCATTCATCTGCCGCTGTTGCCGGAAATCTCGCTGAACTCCGATCTCAACTTCTACATCCTGATCGCGGTGATCTTCGCGGTGTGCTTTGCCATCATGTTCCGCGTGGTGGAGTCCCCCTTCGGGAAGATCGTCATTGCCGCCCGGGACAACGCGCGGCGCGCCGCGTCAATCGGTTACAACGTGCAGAGAGCCCAGATCCTGATGTTCGTAATCTCCGGAACGATCACCGGCCTGGCCGGGGCGATTTACAGCATGCTGTACTGGATCATGCCCATCGACTCCATCCACTGGCTCAACTCCGGCAACATCGTGTTCATGGTGCTCATCGGCGGGACGAGCAGCCCGTTCGGGCCCGTGCTGGGCGCGGCAATATTCATCTGGCTGCAGGACCTGCTTTCCATCTTCTGGGCCCGCTCGCTGCTGCTGTTCGGCGCTGTGGTGGTGGCCGTGGTGCTGTTCCTCCAGGGCGGGGTGATCGAGCTGTTCCGCCGCGCCGCGACTTATTTGCAGCGCCGCCGGGCGCTGGTGGCCGAGGCGCGGTAAGCCGGCGGCTGAGCGCTTCGGGCCGGCGGTTGAGAAAACCGGAGGATGCCGGCCACGAGCCGGGCTTGCCCTCGGACGCGAGCGCAAGCGGCGCTTGCCGGGCGAACCATCCAACGCGGGGATGCGGGTATTCATGAGCACGGAAATTCTCCGGACCGAGGGCGTGAGCAAGAACTTCGGCGCCCACAAGGCCGTCGCGGACGTTTCCCTAAGTGTGCGTGAAGGCCACCTGCACTGCATCATAGGGCCCAACGGGGCGGGAAAGACCACGCTGTTCAACGTGCTGACCAAGGACCTGCCGCCGACGACCGGGGCGATCTTCTTCCAGGGCCGGGACGTCACCGGGCTGGCGCCCTACGAGATCTCCCGGCTCGGCATCGGGCGCTCCTACCAGATCACCAGCATCTTCGCCAACCAGACCGTGTACGACAACGTGTGGGTGGCGGTGTACCAGCACGAGGGCACGGGCTCGTTCAATTTCTGGCGCCGTTACACCGGCTACCCGCCGCTGAACGAGCGGACGACCTCACTGCTGGAGCTGGTGGGCCTGAGCAGCCATGCCGGAAAGATGGCCATGGAGCTATCCTATGGCGACCAGCGCCTGCTGGAGATCGCGGTGACGCTTGCGACCTCTCCGAAGCTGCTGCTGCTGGACGAGCCGGTCAACGGCTTGGCCCAGAACGAAACGGGCAAGTTGGCTCGGCTCATCCGGGACCTGGTGCCCCGGTACACGGTGCTGATGATCGAGCACAAGATGGACGTGGTGATGAACATCTCCGATCGCGTCTCGGTGATGAACTTTGGTGAGATCATCGCCGAGGGCACGCCCCAGGAAATGCGAGACAACGCCGATGTGAAACGAGCCTACTTCGGGGCCTAGCGATGGAACTGGCAGTTGAAGGCATCCACACCTACTACGGGTTGAGCCACGTGCTGCACGGCGTCGACCTGCGCGTCCGGCCCGGAGAGCTCGTTGGCCTGCTCGGCCGCAACGGCGCAGGCAAGACGACCACGCTGCGCAGCATCATGGGCCTGACCCCTCCGGCGCGCGGCACGATCTCGTACAACGGCGAGGTCATCTCCGGCAAAAAGCCCTACCAGATCGCGCGCAAGGGGATCGCCTACGTGCCCGAGGTCCGCGACGTGTTCTCCAATCTCACCGTGGAGGAGAACCTCACGCTGGCGCACGATCCGCGCTCCCCCTGGACGATGCCCCGCATTCTGGAATGGTTTTCCCCGCTGCGCGACCTGATGGACCGCAAAGGCAGCAACCTCAGCGGCGGCCAGCAGCAGATGCTGGTGATCGCGCGCGCCCTGATGACCGGCCCGCAGCTGTTGGTGCTGGACGAGCCCTCCCAGGGGCTGGCGCCCTTGATCGTGAACGCTGTGCTGGACATCCTGCGCGAGCTGCGCAAGGAGAACCTGAGCGTGCTGCTGGTCGAGCAGAGCATCCGCATGGCCATGGAGCTCGCGGACCGCATCTACATCCTCAGCGACGGGAAAATCGTGCACGAGAGCCCGCCGGAGGTGCTGGCGGGGGATCCGAGCATTTTCGAGCGGCACATCGGCATCGCCGTCTAGTGTCAGGATGCACGCAGCGCTCGCCGCGACACCCCGGGGCCAGCGCGACGCGACGCATCCCGCTCCGTGGCTCCCCAGCTCTTCCGGGGCGACCGCAGGGGCGTTCCCCACCGACCAGTCGTCCGGTGCATGCGTCGCAGCTCCACCCGAGCCGGACATACGGCGCCGTGGCAGCGCGACCGATCCACAGCAACGAGGAGATCCCGCTTATGAAAGCGCAACAGGAGCACAACACCGTAACGTATCAGGCCCGGGAGGGCATCGCCTGGATCCATCTTAACCGCCCCCATCGCCTGAACGCGGTCAACTCGCAACTCGTCGAGGATCTCTGCGCCGCGCTGGACCGCGGCCTGGCGGAGAAAGTGCGGGTGGCCGTGCTGGCCGGCAAGGGGCGCGCATTCTGTGCCGGCTACGACCTGAAGCAGGAGCCGGAGCAGTTGGACGAGATGGAGGAGCGGCGCCGCATGGATCGTCTCCAGGACATCACCCGCAAAGTGCGCCAGGCGCCCTTCCCGGTGATCGCGTCGGTGCAGGGCTACGCGATGGGGGCCGGCTGCGAGTTTGCGCTGTGCTCGGACCTGATCGTGGCGGCTCGCGACGCGCAGTTCGGCTTTCCGGAGGTCAGCGTGGGGCTGAGCGTCACCGGCGGCATCTCGCGCATCCTGCCCATGGTCGTGGGCCACGCCCGCGCCAAGGAGCTGATCCTGCTCAGCAAGCGCTTCAGCGCCGAGGAGGCGCTGCAGCTCGGCCTGGTCAATCGGGTCGTGGAGCCGGGCGAGTTGGAAGCCGTCACGATGGAGCTGGCGCAGGCGCTGCGGGACCAGCCTCCCCTGGCGTTGGCCTTTGCGAAGGCCGTGCTGGACCGGGGCACGGACATGGACATGGAATCGACGCTGAACATGGAGGTGGGCTACGCCGCGGTGACCACGCGCTCCTCGGAATCGGCCCACGCTGCCGCGAGCTTCCGGGGCCGGAAATAACTCGCGCACACCGAGGAGTTTATGACGCCATCGTCCACCCTGGCCGACCTGGACCTTGCAAGGGTGCAAGACCTGACGACGCTGGTCGCCCGCGCCGCAGAGCGCTGGGGCGACAAGGTCGCGCTGCTGTTCGAGTCGCCCGAGACTCGGCTCACCTTCCACGACGTGGAGCGCCGCTCCAATGCCATCGCCCACAGCCTCATGGCGCTGGGGATCGAGCCGGGGGATCGCGTCGGGGTGATGCTCCGCAACCGCCCGGAGTTCGCGCTGACATGGCTGGCGCTGGGCAAGATCGGCGCGGTGATGGTGCCGCTGAACGTCTTCTATCGGGAGCACGACGCGCGCTTTATTCTGGAGCATTCGGAAGCCAAGGCCGTGGTGACGGCTTCAGAGTTCCTGCCGTTGCTCCGCCGCGTGCAGGAGGGGCTTCCCGCCCTGCGCCATCTCTTCTCCACCGACGGCAGCGCGGGAAAGGGCGTCCTCGACCTGCAGGAGTGCACCCGCGATGCCAGCGAGGCTCCACCAGCGATAACGGTGTATCCGGAGCAGTTGGTCAACATCCAGTACACTTCCGGAACCACCGGCCAGCCCAAGGGCTGTATGATCTCCCACGGCTACTGGCTGCGGATCGCGCGCAATTTCAGTGAACACCCATTCCAGCTGAGCGACCGGGACCGGATCCTGACCGCGCAGCCTTTCTACTACATGGATCCGCAGTGGATCCTGACGCTGTCGCTTGCCGTGGGGGCGACGCTGGTGGTGCTGGACCGCTTCCATCCCTCGACCTTCTGGGAGCGGATTCGGCATTACGAGATTACGTTTTTCTACTGCCTGGGCGCTATGCCCACGTTGCTGTACAAGATGCCTGAGACCCCGGAGGACCGGAACCACCGCGTTCGCTACGTCACCTGCTCCGCCATCCCTCCGCTGCTGCACCGCAAGCTGGAGGAGCGCTGGGGCGTGCCGTGGTACGAGGTGTTCGGCATGACTGAGACCGGCGGCGACATTGCCGTGATCCCCGCAGAGCACGACGAGCTCGTCGGCACCGGCTCCATCGGCCGCCCCTTAGATCACCGGGACGCGCGCGTCGTGGACGACGAGGATCGCCCCCTGCCCCGCCAGGCGCTGGGCGAGCTGGTGCTGCGCGGCCCGGGGATGATGGAGGGCTATTTCAAGAACGAGGAGGCGACCAACACCGCGTTCCGCAACGGTTGGTTCCACACCGGGGACCTGGTGCGCATGGACGAGGCCGGCCGCCTCTACTACCTCGGGCGCAAGAAGGACATCATCCGCCGCAGCGGCGAGAACATCTCTGCCAGCGAGGTGGAGGAGGTGATCCAGCAGCATCCGGCGGTGGGCCTGGCAGCCTGCGTTCCGGTACCGGACGATGTGCGCGGGGAGGAGGTCAAGGCCTACGTCGTGCTCAAGCGGGATCACACGCCGCACTCCGCGCCGCCGGAGGACCTCATCGCGCACTGCAGCGCGCTGCTGGCCTACTTTAAGGTGCCACGCTACTGGGAGTATGCGGCCGACCTGCCGCGCACCCCCTCGGAGCGGATCGCGAAGGGCGAGCTGCGCAACGCCAAGGCCGATCTGCGCGTGGGCGCCTATGACCGGGCGGAAGGCGTCTGGCACTGAGCCGGCTGCTCCGTGCGGCCCGACGGCGGCCGGCGCGTCAGTCGACCCGGGGAATATCCTCGGTGGCCGTGCAGATCGGGGTGTATAAGTCCGGCCGCCGGTCGCGCAGCATGGGGTGGCTGCGCCGCGCCTGGAACACCTGGTCGCGCTCGATCACGGCGGAGATGACGGCCTCCTCGCTGTCGCTAGCCTCGGCTTGGATCTCACCGCTGGGCGAGACGATCATGCTGCGTCCCCCGAAGACCCACTCGCCCTCCTGGCCCACCTTGTTGCATGGTGCGAAGTACACGCCGTTCTCCATGGCGCGCGTCACCATGACGTCCTTCCAGAAATGGCGGCCCGGCGCAGCGAACGGCACCAGGATCAGCTCGGCGCCGTTGAGGGTGGAGCAGCGGGCCGACTCGGGAAAGAAGGTGTCGTAGCAGATATTCAAGCCGACCCGCCACGGCCCGATCTTGAACACGGGAAAGTGGGAGCCGTAGCGAAAGTAGATTTTCTCCAGGCTCTGCACCGCCGCAGGCTGGACTTTGCGGTACTTCCCGACGATCCGCCCGTCCGGCGCGATTACCATCGCCGTGTCGTAGTAGACGCCCGCGCCATCCTCCTCGTAGATGGTGGCGATCAGGTGGATGCCGTGCTCCCGCGCCTTTTCCCGCATGCGGGTGATGGTTCGGCCGCTGTCCGGCTCGGCCCAGTCGATGTGCTTGTAGTCCCGGTATTGGAAAACATACGGCGAGTTGAAGAACTCCGGCAGTACCACCATGTCCGGATGCTCTTCCGCCACGGCCCGGTCCACAAACGCGCAGGCGCGCGCCACGTTCTCATCCCGGGAGAGAGCGCTGTTCATCTGGATCAGGGTCAGCTTGATCCGGTCATCCGTGGTCATGGTCTTCACCATGGCTGGTTATGCTAGAAGCCGATGGCCGTTCCACCCTGCCCCTTCACCTGATGCGATAGCGCCCCACGCGCCCGCCCGGAGGTTAGGTGCCAGCCGATTACGGCGTGATGAGAGCTCCTGTGCCGTCCCGTTCGGCCACGCGCGCCGCGGCGGCCCGCCACTGTGCGGAGGCCGCGGATCAAGAGGGGCACGGGGCTGCGGTGCGCTAGGTCCGCCGCAGCACCCGGCCCGCGTTGCTGTTGGTGCGCTGGCCATCCCGAATGGCGGGCTGGCCGTTGACGAGCACGTGATTGATCCCGGTCGGGTAACTATTGGGCGCCTTCAGCGTGGAGGTATCGGTCACCGTCGCCGGATCGAACACCGTCACATCGGCGAACGCGCCTGGGTGCAGATAACCGCGCTCTTTCAGCCCCAGCCGGGATGCGGGCAGGCCAGTGAGGCGGTACACGGCATCTTCCAGGCTCAGCACCGGCTGCTCACGCACGAACCGCTGGAAGAGGCGGGCGGTCCAGCCGTAAGTGCTGGGCGACCACTTGGTGTTTGCCAGAGCCCCATACGGCGCCAGGGTGATGGTGTCGGAGATGACGGCGCACTCTGGCTCGTGGAGCGTCATCTTCAGATCGTCCTCGGTGATCAGGTGGCCCACCCAGGTCACGCCGTACAGCCCTTCGCCCTCCTCCAACAGGATGTCCAGCACGGCATCGTAGGGGTCCACGCGGCGCTTGCGTCCGATCTCCTCAAATGTCATCCCGATTAGCTCGGCGTTCTGGGCCGACTCGAACAGCATAATCTGGTCCCACTTCCCGGCCTGCACCAGCTTCCAGATGGGGAGCGGGTTCCGCTTGATCTTCTCCCGCATGGCCGGGTTGCCCAGCCGTTCCAGCACCTTCGTCACGCCGCCTTCGAAGGCCCAGGGCGGCAGGACAGCCGACATGCTCGTTGGGCCCCATTCGTGAGGGATCATGTCGAAGGCGAGGTCAACCCCGGCTTTGCGCGTCCAGTGCACCATGTCCAGGGTGTGCTCCATGGCGTGCGGCGGGGCGCCGAACTTGGGCGTGATGTGGGAGATCTGCAGCTTCACCCCCGTGCGCCGGGCCACGGCCAGCGCCTCCCCGAAGCCCTGTTCGTAGAAGTAGTCCCGGTTGCGGACATGGGTGGCGTAGAGCGCATCGTGCCGCTTGGCGACGTGGCATAGCGCCAGCACCTCCTCGGTCCGGGCCGAGTTGCCGGGCGAATACTCGAGGCCCGAGCTGAGCCCGATCGCTCCGGCCTCGAGCGCCTCGTCGGCCAGAATTTCCATCTCGGCCTGCTCGTCCTGGGTTGCCGGACGTTGCTCACCACGCAGCACCGCCAGCCGGATGGCTCCGTGTCCCACATACGCGACGGTGTTGATCCCAAGATCGGCTTGTTCCAGGCGTTCCAGATAATCGGCGAAAGTGCGCCAGGTGATGTCCACGTGCGGACTGTAGCCGAAAATGGCCCGCTTGATCACCTCCGGATCGCGCACGGGAGCGCAGCTGTGCCCGCAGTTGCCCACCGCCTCCAGCGTGACACCCTGGTGGATCTGGCTTTCTGCCGCGCCATTTACCAGCAGGGTGAAATCCGAATGGGTGTGCATGTCGATAAATCCCGGCGCCACGACCTGGCCGGCAGCATCGATCTCTGCCGCGGCCTGCACACCTTCCAGGCCGCCGATCGTCGTGATGCGCTCGCCCTGGATGCCGACATCGCCACGGAAAGAAGGCCGGCCCGAGCCGTCGACGATCATGCCACCGCGAATGACCAAGTCGATCATGGTTCTCCTCCAACGTGGGCGGAGGCATCGATGCTTCCGCCACCTGCTCCGCCCTATCCAGTGACCTCGCGTCGCCTGGGACAATTCCGCTGCCGGACCCTAGGTTGCACTGGGCAACTGAATCCTTGCCTTAGGAAGACGCGGACGCCGCCCCCTGGTCGAGTGGAACGTATCAATAACACGGGGGTCGACGCAAGGGAGAGCGCGGGGCCGTCCCGGGTCCGACCACGTGCCCCGACGCTCCCAGTACGGGCACCGCCGGTGCCCCCGTGTGAATGCGGCTTTGCGGGTACGCGGCTGGACCGCTCCATCCTGGGGCTTGTCACCGCCACGTCCCGCAGCAGGTAGGGATACGCCTTGTGCTCAAGGTGCGGCGTGGAGGTCCTCGGCCTCGCATAGATCGCCTGCAACCCCAGCCGCCGCATCAGCCGGCAGACCCGCTTGCGGTTTACGCAGCGCCCCAGCCGACGCAGATGGACGGTCATCCGCCGGCTGCCAGAGAACGGCGTCCACAGGGACTCCTCGTCCAGCAGCCGCAGCAGCGCCAGATCGTCCGTCTTGCAGGCCTTGGGCCTGTGGTAGAAGCCCGAGCGGCTCAGCCCCAGCAATCGGCACTGCCGGGCGATGCTGGGCTTGTTCGGCCCCTTGCCGATCATCGCCTTGCGCCGCGCCCGGTCGACAGACCGGGCACTTGCGCCAAAAAATCGCGCTCCACCTTGAGCTTGCCGATCTGCCGGTACAACTCGGCCACCTCCACGTCCTTGTCCTTTTCGGCCCGCTCCCGGCCCTTGCCGAACAGCTCGCCTGCCCGCTCCATCAACTCCTTCCGCCAAGCCGTGATCAGTGCCGGATGCACCTCGAACTTCGCCGCCAGT
>JBGOUY010000314.1:0-4712 GCA_041477795.1 bacterium | reverse complement strand
CTGAAAACGCTGAGGGACGTAACTCGGCAGCACGGCGCCCTACTGATCTGCGACGAGGTGATGACCGGCTTCCGCGTGGCGTACGGCGGTGCCCAACAACTATTGGGCATCGACCCGGATTTGACGACGCTCGGCAAGATCGTCGGCGGTGGCTTGCCGGTTGGCGCCTATGGCGGCCGAGCCGAGGTGATGGATCATGTGTTGCCGGCGGGTAAAGTTTTTCAGGCCGGCACGCTCAGCGGCAATCCGTTGGCCACCGCCGCCGGCTGCACGCCGCCTAGAGGTGACTCAGCGCGTAGCGGAACGCTTCCAGCGTGCGCTCCAGGTCCGCCTCGCTGTGCGCGGTGGAAACGAAGGCGGCTTCATACGGCGAGGGGGCCAGGTACACGCCCTTCTCCAGCATACCGCGGAAGAAGCGCGGATAGAGAGCCCCCCGCGAGGCCAGCGCGTCGTCATAATTGCGCACGGGCCGCTCGGCGAAGAAGAAGCCGAACATCCCGCCGAAGCACGCGGTCTGCAGCGGCACGCCGCGCTCCTGCGCGATCTGGCGGAAGCCGCCGGTGAGGCGCTGGGACTTGGCGCCCAGCTCGCTGTAGACCGACTCGTCCTCGAGCTGCTTGAGCGTGGCCAGCCCGGCGGCCATGGCCACCGGATTGCCGGAGAGCGTGCCGGCTTGGTACACGCCGCCCTCGGGCGCCACGTGCGCCATCACATCGGCCCGCCCGCCGTACGCGCCGACAGGGAAGCCCCCGCCGATGACCTTGCCGAAGGTGGACAGGTCCGGCTGCACCTCCAGCAGGGATTGCGCCCCGCCCCGCGCCACGCGGAAGCCGGTCATCACCTCGTCGCAGATGAGCAGGATGCCCTCGCGGTCGCACACGTCGCGCAGGCCGCGCAGGAAGGACAGCTCCGGCACGATCACGCCCATGTTGCCGGGGATGTACTCCAGGATCACCGCGGCGATCTCGCCCGGATACTCCTCCACGAGGTCCAGCACGGACTGCAGGTCGTTGAACTGGGCCACCAGCGTCGTGGCGACGAAGGCGGCCGGCACACCCTTGGAATCGGCCACGCCCAACGTCGTAGCGCCGGAGCCGGCCTTGACCAGGAGGGAATCCACGCTGCCGTGGTAGCAGCCGGCGAACTTGATGACGCAGTCGCGCCCGGTGAATCCCCGCGCCACGCGCAGTGCGCCCTGGGTGGCCTCGTTGCCCGAATTGACGAAGCGCAGGCGTTCCACGGAGGGGCAGGCCGCGATGAGCTGCTCGGCCAGCTCTATCTCCAGCTCTGTGGGCGCGCCGAAGGACGTCCCGTCCCGCAGCACGCGCGAGACGGCCTCCAGCACCGCCGCGTGCGCATGGCCCAGGATCAGCGGACCCCAGGAGCCCACGTAGTCGATGAACTCGTTGCCGTCCGCGTCCACGATGCGCGAGCCCCGCCCGCGTTGGATGAACAGCGGCCCCATGCCGACGGACTTGAAGGCCCGCACGGGGCTGTTGACGCCCCCCACGATGGATTGCTGCGCCCGTGCAAACAGGGCGGCCGAACGCTCGCCCGGCAACTGGCGGGATTGAGAAGCCATGATGCCGATTCCCTCCTGGCGTGGATGCGGCGGCGCGGGACCCGACCGTCCTGCGCGGCCGGCGCTCCCAAGCGGAGCCGCCCTAGAACGAATAGACGAAGCGTCCGATGAACTGCAGGAACTGGTTCTTCCGCGAATCCGGCACCGACGTGTCGCTGATCCGGAAGGCCCCGCCCGGCACCAGCACGTTGGCCTCGAACTCCAGCTTGACGCCCTTGCGAAGAAACAGGGTCATCATATTGTCCCACTCCACCCCGATGTCGCGCTGCAGATGTCCGTCGGAATCGGGAATGGCGTGGTTGAGGCTAAGCCGGTACAGGCCGCCCGAATAGCCGGGGGTGTGCTTGTCCGGCTCCGCGTAGTCCATGAACAGGCCCAGCAGCCGCGTGTCGTTGATCGAATGTCCCAGGCCGGCGCCCAGATCCACGGTAGAGTTGGCGCCGTTGAAGTACAGCCGCGTACCCGTGTAGCTGCCTGGCGTGATCTCGAAGTAGCCCTTGAGCCCACGATCGTAGGACTGCCCATTGCTGTACTGGCGGTAATCGTCGCCCGTGGCCGTCATGTACCGCAGCCCGGCCCGGCCCGTGGCCCAGTTCGTCCCCAGCTCGGTCTCGATGGTCGTGCCGGCGATCGACTGCACGGTAAGCGCAGCGTTGTTCACGTCCAGTTTGCCGGGCACCCCTACGCCCGGCGTGTCGTAGAGATGATAGATGCGCTGGCCGCGCATGCTCGTCAGGTCGAAGTTGACGAAGAGCAGCGACCCCTGCCAGTTGAGCCGCAAACCAAAATAATCCTGACTGTGCGCGTCGTAGTAGACGGGCAGATTGGCGGTCGCGTCCAGCAGTTGCGTCGGATCGGGCGGCGCCGTCAGGGGCGTCTGGCCGGTGGGATCGTCCGGATTGAGGTGCGCGGGCCCCAGGTTGCGGCCCAGCGGCACGTTGCCCTCCTTGTAGCGGATGCGGAACACTTCCACCTGGAGCACGTGGCGCACGGCGTCTTCGACCGTGTCCCACGCGGTGTACTGCAGCGCCAGGTGCGTGACCGCATCCGCGTTGCTGGCGCCGATGTTGGCGATGCCGAAGGGCACGCACCACGTCCCGGCGCGGCAATCGAACGTGACGCCGGGCACCAGCGCGTCGAAGACCTTGCCGCGGCGATCGCCCAGCGAGAGTTCCTGCTTGCCCATGATCAGCCCGGAGCGCGGGTTGAAGTTGTAGCGCAGATAGGCCTCGCGGGCGTTGAGCGCGGTCGGAAACCCATCGGTGAGGCGCCCGCGCGCGTCGGGCGGAGCCTCGCGGATCTGCGTGCCGGAGAAGGTCTGGTTCGCCAGCTCCAGCGTAAGGTGCACGTGCAAGTCCGAGTTGAAGATCGTATCCAGGCGCAGCCGCAGGTCGTGGCTCTGGTCGGTATCCTTCAGGTCGGGCGGCAGGTCGCGCTGCCGGTTCACGCGGATGCGGTATGCATAGTTTGTGTTTATTTCCAGTCCCTTGGTGACGACGACGCGCTCGTCCACCTCGGTGAAGTCGCCGCGCTCGAGCGGCTGGAAGTTCGGCTGCTGCGCGCGGGCGGCGCCGGCCGCCCACTGCAGGACGAGCAGCGCCGGCAGCGCCGCAAGGCACAGGCGGCCCACGCAGTGCATCCATGCCGCGAGCATTCGTCCCTGAATCGGTTCGGTCATCAGCCTCCTGTTTCCGCGTGGTGCCACCCGCTTCAGGCGAGCAGGTATTCGTCTTCCCAGGGGTAGAGCAGGGTGCGCGAGCCGTCCGCGTGCACCTTCAGCTTGGGCAGGATGGCCTGCACCGGGCGTCGGTTCAATTCCCGCAACGCCTCCTCCGTGCTGGCGAAGGCGCCCAGCAGCTCCAGGTTGCGCACCGTCGGCTCCATCAAGTGGATATCACCTTGCCGCCGCAATGCGATAGCCTCCGCGGGCTCCAACCAGCGATGTTGCAGCACCTCGCGGCGGTCCGGCTCCACCGCCGCGCCGTCCGGCGCGCGGATCAGGAAGAAGCGCGCCGAGAAGCGCTCGGCGATGACCTCCGGCGTGATCCAATGGGCGAAGTAGACGAGACGCTGCGTGACCAGCCGCAGTCCCGCGGCCGCGGCCCAGTCCAGGAAATTCAGGGCCCCGGCGTGCATGCGTTCGCGCGCCTCCAGCAGCGCCGCGCGGGGTGGCAGCGTGCCGGCCCCGCCCGCGACGGGCTCCGCCAGCAGCACCAGCGCCTCCTCGAACGTCTCGCGGATGGCGGCCACGTAAAAGGCCAGCGCCGCCTCGGGCGGTTCCGCCCCCCCTTGCAGGCCAAGGCGCGCCGGCGCCTGCACGGGCGAAAGACCGGGCGAGAGCCGCAGCGCGACCGGCGAGCTATCCTGGGGCTCCACCACGCCGCCGGGGAAGACATAGGCGCCTGGCCCGGCCCGCGCCGCGCGATCGCGCTGCAACAGCAGCACCTCCGGTCGCCCACGCGGGCGATCCCGCATCAGCACCACCGTCGCCGCGGGCAGAGGCGTTACGGGTGCGCTCGGCTGCGGACGGCCGGTCACCGGCGCCGGCCCCGCCCGGCGCACCCCGTGGCCAGCGCGGGTTGCAGCGGGCCTCGCATCAGCCATGGTCCTGCAGAGATTTGTTCAGCTTCACGCGGTAGTGATCCAGCTCGCGCATCATGGCCTCGAAGGACTTGTCCACGGCCACGCGCAACTCCGGCGCGGACTTGTCGGCGTGCAGGGTCTCCTTGAAGGCGTGCAGCTCCAGCTTGCACTCGTACTCGTCGACCTTGTCCACGCGCTTCAGGCGGATCTCCAGATCGGCCACATCCGGATGATAGCGCTTCAGACGCTTGTCGATCTTGTCGACCTTGCGGCCGATGGCCTTCTCCAGGGATGGCGGCACATGAATCTCGCCATTGTGAAGCTCGTAGCGCATGAGGTTAGGCTCCTTGTCGGTTCCATCCTGCAGGGGCCGGCACCGGTCTGCGGGACCGGACTGCGAGGCCGGGCCGCCAGGGCCTGGTCGCGGCGGCACGGCAGCACCGGCCGCATCCGGCGCCCGGAGTCAGCGCGGCTCCCCAAGCGGGGGCTTGCTTTCATCTTATCAGCGCGAGGCGGACACCGGTATCGCCTGCGTCGCCTTGGCGAG
>JBGOUY010000143.1:0-10703 GCA_041477795.1 bacterium | reverse complement strand
GCGGAAAAACCGGCCTCTGCCGCACGATTGATCCCCCGCCACCCCTGCGGCTGGCGATCCTTGCCGATTCCGGCGCTGTGGTGAAATATCCGGGCTAGATCATTGCATCATGCACTTACCACGCACTCACAGCTAAGCATCCTTGCCTGGCGGTACCGTAAGTGATTGAAATGAAAGTCGGGGTGAGAGGATTTGAACCTCCGACCTCTTCGTCCCGAACGAAGCGCGCTACCAGGCTGCGCTACACCCCGAGGTCGTGCGTGGATGGCAACCTCCAACGCTAGAGGAAACCGAGCCGCAGTTGCAAGCGATTTCGCGGCGGGGCAGTCTGGCGACGTGCCGCAGCGGGTGCGGGGCCGCCGCACCGCGCTGCCCGACCCCAGCCCGAGGTGCCGCGATGCAATTCATGGTGATCGAACGCTTCCGCAACCGCGACGCCAAGGCGGTCTACCGGCGCTTCCGCGACCAGGGGCGCGCCGCGCCGGAAGGCCTCACCTATGTCGGGAGCTGGATCGAGGCCAACTTCGACCGCTGCTTCCAGTTGATGGAATGCGACGATGCGCGCCTGCTTCAGCAATGGGTGGCGGCGTGGAGCGACCTGATCGAGTTCGAGATCGTGCCCGTGGTGCCCTCGGCCGACACGCGCGCGGCGATCGAGCTGCTGTTGTGAGCGGCGCCGCCCGACGCGCGCGTCAGCCCGCCAGCGGCCGCGAGGGCCCGGCGGCCTGCGAGGCGTCGTCCGCCTCGGCTGGCGCCAGCGCGGCGGCATACGCCTCCAGCTCCGCCACGGCGGCGTCCAGGTCGGCACTGTCCACCGTGAGATCGTAGCGGTAGTTGCGCATGGAGTGCTGGTAGCGCAGGTCGTAATAGTCCAGCAGCAAGGTCTCCACCACCGGCGCGTAGTCGCCGGCGTGCACGCGGACGATCAGCCCCTCCACGCGCTCGCGGCCGAGGGGCATCACCAGCGAGCGCAGCGCGACCTCCCACTGCGCTTTCGTGGCGGCGTCCGGCCGGCCGTATTCGGCCACGATGCGCCCCACGCGCAGATCCAGCGGCGCGGTGACCAGCACGCACGGCGCACGCTGCATGCGCAGGCGCAGGGCGTCGGGCATGGTCACGTCGCCGATCTTGCGGCTTTCACCCTCCACCCACACCGGCCGCGCAGCATCCAGCCGGCCCAACGCCGCGAGCAGCTCCGCATCGAACTGCTGCTGGCTGCGCGGCTGCAGGTTGATGCCGCCGAACACCGAGGAGCGGTGCTGGGCGCAGTCCTCCAGGTCCAGCGCGTTGCGCAGACGCTGCAGGAGGAGCGTCTTGCCTACTCCGGTCTGGCCCTGGATCACGATCAGGCGCGGCGGCAGGCCGTGCCCGAAGACGGACAGGACGTAGTTGCGGTAGGCCTTGTACCCGCCGGGGAGCTGGCGCACGGGGAAGCCCAGCGAGCCCAGCAGCCCCACCACCGCGGCGGAGCGCATGCCGCCCCGCGCGCAGTAGACGAGCAGCGGCGCGGCGCGGTACGGCTCGAAGCGCTGCACGAAGTCGGTCAGCTTGTCGCTGAGGAAATCCAGTCCCTTGTGGATCGCGGGGTCCTTGCCGAGCAGCTTGTAGAGCGTGCCGATCTCCGCCCGCTCTTGATTGGAGAAGAGCGGGATGCTGACGGCCCCGGCGATGTGGCCCTTGGCGTATTCGCCCGGCGAGCGCACGTCCACGATGGCGGCGGCTTCGCGCAAAGCGGTGCCGATGGCGTCCAGCTCGGGAGTGGCTGCGGGTGCCGTCATTCGCTCCGGTCGGCGGAAGCTCCGCGCAGGGGGAAGGGGGCGCTAGCCCTGGCCCGCCTTGACGGCCAGCTTGACCGCCTTCTCTTCGGCCTTATCGCCGCCCTTGTCCGCCGTCCGCTCCGTGCCGTCGCGCCGGGCGGGGGTGGTTTCGGGCAGGACGTCCAGGCCGTACTTGGCGCGCACGAGGGCTTCGATGCGGTCGGCCAGCTTGGGCTGCTCGGCCAGCAGCTTCTTCACGTTCTCGCGGCCCTGACCGATGCGCTCGTTCTCGAAAGCATACCACGTGCCGCTCTTCTGGACGATCCCCTCGTTGGTGGCGATGTCCAGCAGGCTGCCCTCGCGGGAGATGCCGCCAGTGTGCATGATGTCGAACTCCGCCTGGCGGAAGGGCGGCGAGACCTTGTTCTTGACCACCTTGACGCGCACGCGGGAGCCGATCACGCTCTCCCCGTCCTTGATGGGGCTGATGCGCCGCACGTCCAGCCGGATCGTGGAGTAGAACTTGAGCGCGTTGCCGCCGGACGTCGTCTCGGGGCTGCCGAACATCACGCCCACCTTCATGCGCAGCTGGTTGATGAAGACGACGATGGTTCGGGACTTGGAGATGATGGCGGTCAGCTTGCGCAGGGCCTGGGACATCAGGCGGGCTTGCATGGCCATGTGCGCGTAGCCCATGTCCCCCTCCAGCTCGGCCTTGGGCACGAGGGCCGCCACGGAGTCCACCACGACGATGTCCACCGCGCCGCTGCGCACGAGGATCTCGACGATCTCGAGCGCCTGCTCGCCCCAGTCCGGCTGGGAGACGAGCAGCTCCTCGGTGTTGACGCCGATCAGCTTGGAGTAGCGCAGGTCCAGGGCGTGCTCCACGTCGATGAACGCGGCGATGCCGCCGCGCTTCTGCACCTCGGCCACGGCGTGCAGGGCGAGCGTGGTCTTGCCGGAGGCCTCCGGGCCGTAGATTTCCGTGACGCGCCCCACCGGGTAGCCGCCCACGCCCAGAGCGATGTCCAGCCCGATATCGCCGCTGGGCACCACCGGGATGCGCGCGATCGCGCCCTCGCCGATGCGCATGATCGCGCCCTTGCCATAGGCCCGCTCCACCTGGGCGATGGCCAGCTCGACCGCTCGTGTCTTGTCCTGTTCCATGGCTGCTCCTTGCTGCAAGTTGGGGCCGCTCCGTGGCTTGGCATCCCACGGCTTCGAACCTATCCGACTGACCGACGCTTGCCAACGGGGCGAGTCGGGTTGCGGATCATCCGGGAGGTCTTGGTCTTCCATAGAGCAATTAAAATTACCATAGAGATTAGAACGCATTAACGGCACAACGAACGCTACCAAGAGCTATCTGTAAATGGCAAGCAAAAAATCATAGGTTACCGCCACCGGCCGCCTCGGCCCGCGCCGGGCCGCCGGCCGGGCCTGCACCCGACTCCCCTTGCGGCGGCAGGCCCCGGCGGCGGCGCGGGAGCCCGCCCGCGCGGCATCGGCCCGCTGCGAGCCCGCTGGCGCGGTCCTCTGCAGCGGCCGGACGGACTTGGCAAGTCCATCGGAAGTGCGATAGACGAAGACAGCTTTCCCTCAATGCGGAGTGTCGGCCGCCGGTCGGCACAACGGCCCTGGGAGGGGGCCACCGTCATCACCCCACGGACCCGCGCGACGGGTCCCCCATCAGACGCACCGCCATCCGCCGGGAGCGGGCGGGCTTCCGCGGCACGGAGCGACCCTGTCCTCTCGACCTGGGTGCAGCGCCGACCGCAGCAGTTGCCCGGGGCAGCCGCTTGAGACAGCGGGCTGCCGCGCCAGCGCCGCATTGTGGCGCAGGCGCGCTTGGCCTAGGATGCCGGTGTTGCCACAGGGAGCGGAGCCATGCCGGACGTCGACGCCAAGGAGGTCCGCCACGAGGAACGTGTGCCCATCGACGTGGAGATCCGTTTTCGCTACCCGGAGGTCTTCCGGGCCCGCATGAAAGACTTTTGCGCCGGCGGCATGGGCGCGCAGGTGCCCATCTCCATGGACATCGACAGCCCGGTCGAGGTGGAGATCTTCGAGGGGCGTCTCCTGGCGAGCGGACATGTGCGCTGGATCAAGATGGAGGAAGGCAGCGTGCGCGTCGGCATCCAGTTCCGCGAGGGCGACCGCGACATCATCCGGCAGGTCAAGGAGTGGAAGGGCCGCATCAACTGACCCCGCTTCTCGCCTGCGCTCGTCCGTCCGCCAGCGCCGCCTCCCGCCCCCAGGGCACCCGCCAGCGCCGTTGATCGGACCTCGCCGCACCCGCCACGCCAGCCCTCGCTGTCCCGCCGCAACCGGCCGCCGGGCACGCGCTTCATCTCTTCCAGCGCCCGCGCGCGGCCGTCCCCGCCGGGACCGCGCCGGCTACTGCGGCGCAGCGGCGAGCTGGGCGTCGCGCTCGGTGTTGAAGCGCACCCACTCGTCCGCCTTGTCCTCGTCCGTAAGCGGCTCGGCCTGCGGCACCTCGCCGGGACGGATCGTCACCTTCTGGTCGCGCGTGACCAGCAGCAGCCACTCGTCCCGCGAGATTTCCTGCGGCGGGGCCACCTCGCGCGGGCCGGCGATCTCGGTGGGGCCCTGCTCCTCCTTGGGCGGCGGCTGGGCGGCCACGGTGCCCTCGATCACCAGGGCCCTGGTCTCGTCCTGCTTCTTGTCGTAGTCCACGCCGAACTGGGTGCCCTTCACGCCGATCACGGCGGTGGGCGTGTTGACCTGGAAGCGTTCGGCCTGCAGGTTCTCGATCGGGCGCAGCACCCCGGCCCAGAAGCGCCCCAGCAGCAGGTTGAAGTTCGCGCGGATGCCCTTGTCGCGCGAGTCCTCCAGCTCCGGCAGCTCCACCTCGGAGGCCTGGCCGATGCGGAACACGCGCTTGGGGCTGATGGTGATCTCCACCCGCGCCCCGAAGCCGGTGCGGATGGTATCGCCGGCGTTGACCTTGTCCCCGAGCTTGAGCACCGCGAACTCGGTGGCGCCCTTGTGCTTGATCTCGACGGGTCGCACGAGGTAGGTCACCTGGGCCGCGGCGGCCAGCGCGGGCAGCACCCACAGCAGCAGCGCCAGCAGCACGGCCAGCCGGGCCGCGGACGGGCAGACACGCCGTCGGGTCATGGCAGCATTCGCAGTTGAAAGGGGAACGCCTGGGTGCGCACGGGCCTCTGCCGTCGCGGGTCGCTGCAAGCCGGCGCATGCAAGGCCGGATGGCAGCCCCTATTCTATAAGATGCGCGGGCATCCTGCCAGCGCCGCCATCGTGCCGGCCCGGCTTCCCGTTATCGCGCGTCCGGGAAGGCCTCGCGCCAGGCCGGGTGCGCGGCCAGCAGCCGCAGCGCCTTGCCCAGCAGCGTCCGCCCCGGCTCGGTCTTGTGCCAGGCGCTGAGGCCGGAGGGGTGCGGCAGGGGCACGGCCGTGCAGGCGTGGCCGGCGGCCTCGATGGCGAACGCGCGCCCCACCACCTCCTCCAGCCGCGTGTGCGGGATCAGCTCGGCGATGGCGAGCCGCCCCACCGGCAGCAGCAGCGCCGGCCGCAGCCGCAGCACTTCGGCCTGCCAGTGCCGCCGGCAGTTGGCCACCTCGCTGCGGGACGGGGCGCGGTCGCCGCCGCCCTTGGCGTTCTTGCCCGGGAAGCAGCGGATCGCCGCGCCCATGTACACCGTGCGCCGGAACGCCTCCTCCTCCGCCCCGATGGAGGCCAGCCAGCGGAACAGCGTCGTGCCGGCCGTCCAGGCGAAGGGCCGCCCTTCGTCGCGCTCGCGCGGCCCGGGCGCCTGGCCCAGCAGCAGGATGCGCGCACCGGGCACCGCCCCCAGCACGGGCGGCGGCTGCACCCCCGGGCAGCGCCGGCAGGCGCGCAGGGCCTCCAGATAGGCCCCGAAGTCCAGCGCCGCCAGCGCGTGCGCCTCGGCGGCCTCCTGCGCGGCTGCGGTCTTGCGTGCGGTCATGCGGGCCCCGTCCCCCTCGCTGGGCGTCACCTTAGCCTGTGGAGCCGCGGGAGGCCAGCGCCGCGGCAGCCCGCCGCGCCTGGCTCCAGAAGGCCAGCGGGTTCGTTTGGAAGCTTTTCCGGCACCCCATCAAGCCGCTTCCGGCGCGGCGCCTCAGCTGCCCGGCCGACGCCGGGCTGTCCCTCTCTATTCCATGGAAAGGGACGCAGGGCCTTGCCACGGGCGATGCTCCCTCTCCTCCACGCAAGTGGCAATACGGTTCACTTAAGGCAGTCTGTGTCGCAACAGTTCCGTGCCCTTCGAGACGGGCCCGCCAAGGCGGGCCCTCCTCAGGAACACGGAACAAGCCGCGTTCCTGAGGAGCGAGCGTAGCGAGCGTCTCGAAGGGCGCGGCGTCGGATGTCCGCCCTGAGCCGCTAAGTGAACAGTATTGACGCAAGTGGAGAAGGGGGCTGGGGGGGTGAAGCTCCGGCCGCTGGCTTCGTTTGGAAAAATCACATAACCGCTCGGACCCGCACCCAGAGCGGCCTGGCGACTCACCCAGTATACCGCAAGTCGGCGCCCGGCGCAGCAGAAATGATCGGGAATCCTCGGGAGAAACCGGTCAGGACGGCCGGCGGCTCTGCACCTAACCCCTTCCGCAGGAGAGGGTGCAGGTTTGCGGCCGCTCTCCCCGCGCCCCGCAGCTTGCGGGCGAGGCGCGGGTGCCGCGCCTACGTCCGCAGCGCCGCCAGCAGGCCGGCGACCTGCTGCTGGATCATGAACACGTCGATGCCCAGGATCAGCACGCGATAGCCGCGCGCGAGCTTGGCGGCGGCGTCCTCCGCGCTCAGGGCCAGGCCGCCCAGGGCCACGGGACTGGCCAGGATGGTTCGCTCGGCCTCGGCGATGGCGGCGGCCACGGCGGGATGCTGCAGGTCGCCCGGGCGGCCCAGGGAGGCCGAGAGGTCGTAGGGCGCGATCAGGGCCACGTCGATGCCGGGCACGGCCAGGATTTCCGGCAGGTTGCGCACGGCGTCGCTGTGCTCGATCAGCACGAAGGCGGCGAGCTCGTCGTTGGCCACGCGCAGGTAATCGGCCATGGAGAGCCCCCAGCGCTGGGGCGCGTAGACCGGTCCCACGCCGCGCTCGCCTTGCGGCGGATAGCGCAGGTAGGCCAGCGCGCGCCGCGCCTGCGCCGCGGAGC
Organism: bacterium; assembly: GCA_041477795.1. Lineage (GTDB taxonomy): Bacteria > SAR324 > SAR324 > SAR324 > JACQKK01 > DATFMP01. Next base: position 3,790 of record JBGOUY010000143.1, on the reverse strand, counting down.
AGACCATCGGGAAGATCACGCCGTAGGCGCCCGCATCCAGCACCGGCCGCGCCACGGCCAGGTTGTCGATGGGCACGCGCACCAGCGGCGCGCAGGCGGTGCCCTGGGTGGCGGCGATCAGGGCGTGGCAATCGGCGAAGTCGATCGGCCCGTGCTCCATGTCGATGAAGAGCCAGTCCAGCCCGGCCCGCGCCAGGGTCTGCGCAAGCTGCGGCGAGGGCATGGTGACCAGCACGCCCAGGGCGCGCTGGCCCGTGGCGAGGCGCTGCTTGACGGGATTCATGCGCGGCTCGGCTCGAGGCGAGGTCGATGCGGGCAGCGGTTACGTCCGGCGGGCCTCCGCGGCGCACGCGGGCCGCAGGCACGGCCCGCGCGGCGGACGAGGGATGCGCACCGGCCGCGCCCGCGCGGGCGGTGCGTCCTGCCAGGCGCGCTCAGGCCCCGTACACCTGCTTGAGCTCGCTTTCCGCCCACTTGACGGCGGAGTTCGTGCCTTCCTTGATGGCGCGCACGAACAGGTCCGCGACGATGTACTTGGCCTGCACCTCCGAGGAGGCGCGGTCGTAGGCGGCCTTGTAGCCCATGTTGCGGCCGTACTTGCTCAGCTCGCTATAGGGCTTCATGGGGGGGTCCTTGTCCCACAGCGGGTGCGTCTCCCACTCCGCGGAGAATCCCTGCGCGAAGCCGCCCGAGGCCACGAACATCTTCTCGTAGTTGTCGTGGCGCAGCAGGAAGCGCAGCCACTCCTTGGCCACCTTCACGTTCTTGGAGTAGGCCGGGATGTGGTAGTTGTACTGCTGGATCAGCTCGTAGCGGCCGGCCTGGCCCTTGGGCGCCACGTTGTGGCGGATCTGGTCGGCGAGCACGTTGTTGCCGTCGCGCCGCGCCTTCATGTAGATGCTGGCCGCGTTGAGGCAGCAGGAGATCGTCTCGCCCAGGAACGCCTGGTTGTTGCTGGAGTCGTTCCAGGCCATGCCGCCCTCGTCGCAGGCCGCGTTCCAGAACTCGCGCATGAAGTCGCAGGCGGCGCGGGTACCCTTGCTGTCGATGGCGACCTTGCCCTGCTCGTCGCGCTCGTAGCCCCCGAAGGCCCACAGGATGGGGTAGTTGCCGAAGGCGCCGTCGCCGATGGTGTGGCCCAGGCACCAGCCGACGGGCCAGCCCAGCTTCTTCATCTTGGCGCCGTCCTTGAGGAGCTGCTCGTAGGTATCCGGGAACGAGGTCAGCCCGCCTTCCTTCCACATGGCGTTGTTGTAGGTCATGGCGCTGCCGACGTTGTAGTACGGCACGCCGCGGTAGACGCCATTGACGTACGCCGCCGCGCGGTTGAAGTCGTAGATCTTGTTGCCGCCGACGGCCTGCACCACGTCGCCCACGTCCACGAAGTTGGTGTCGAACAGGTAGCCCTGATTCCACTGCAGCAGGAACAGGTCCGGCCCGGTCCTGCTCTCCACCCCGGCGATGGCGCGGGGCAGCACGTCGTTGAGGCTGATGTACTCCATGCGCATCTTGACGCCGGCCTGCTTGCCGAACTCCTCGGCGATCTTGTTCACCGCCTCGTCGAGGGCCGGCACGAAGCCGCTGAGCTGCAGGCTGTGGAACTGATGCTCCTGCGCCAGGGCGGGGGCCTTGCCGCCGAAGTAGCCCAGCGTGACGCCCGCTGCGGCCGCTCCGGCAGTCTTGACGAAGCTGCGGCGGGTGATGCCCTGCTTGATTGGCTTGCTCATGGTCGGATCGATGCCTCTGGTCGCGGAGGAACCCCCTTCAGGCGGGGGAGGAGGTGGAGTCCGCCCGTGCAGGACGCCCTGCAATGACGGCGCGGGCCACGGGGCGAGTCGCTCGGCGGGCCTGCCTTCGCGCGCCATTCCGGCCGGCGCCGCCGCACGGGTGCGGGGAGGCGGGCCGGGCGTGCGGGACCTTGCTTAGCGTGGGGCCTTGCGGCTGTCAATCGGCGCGGAACCGGCCGCGCTGCGGGCGTGCCGCCGCCGCAGGGCGCTGCGCCGCGCTGCGGTGGCCCTGGCGTCCACCGCCCCATCCGGAGCGAGCACGACGCCGTAGTCGTCGCAGGCCTGCGCGGGTGACACGTATTCGTTACGCACGTCCTCCGCCACCGCGGCGGGGTCGCGCGCCAGCGGATCGCCGTAGCCGCCCCCGCCCGGGGTGAGCTGGCGGAACAGCGTGCCGGGGTGCAGCGCGATGCCGGCGTCCTTGGTCAGGTGCTCGGGCACGTAGCACGTCTCGCCCTCGCGCACCTCCAGCACGGTGCGCGCGCCCTCCCCGCCGCCGTGCAAGCCTTTGGGGCCGAAGCGCCCGCGGTCGGCGATGAAGGCCAGGCTGCCCTCCTCGCCCAGGAACTCCAGCTCGATCTCCGCGCCCAGTCCCCCGCGCCACTGGCCCGCGCCGCCCGAGCCGTCGCGCAGGGCGAAGCGCTTGACGCGGAAGGGATAGCGCTGCTCGTAGAGCTCGGCCGGCTGGGAACGCGCCACGCTGATGACCGGGCTGCCGTAGTTGAGCCCGTCGCCGCCGGCGAAGCCGCCGTAGCCCCCGCCGTTGAACATGTAGGCCACGTACGGCCCGCGCTCGGGGTCCGTGCCGCCGATGGAGCAGTTGTTGACCGTGCCGAAGATGCCCGCCTGCGCCCGCGCCGGCGCCGCGCGGCCCAGCGCCCCCATCACCACGTCCGCCACGCGCTGCGAGACCTCCGCGGCGCAGCCGGCCACGGGGCGCGGCAGGCGCGCGTTGAGGAAGGTCGACTCCGGCACCTCGATGTGCAGCGGCGCGAAGCAGCCCGAGTTCACCGGGATGTCCGGGAAGATGTGCTTGAAGCCCAGGTAGCACGCCGAGAGCGTGGTGGAGATCACGCTGTTCATGGGGCCGCGGCAGGGCGGCGAGGAGCGCGAGAAGTCCAGCCAGGCCTCGCTGCCGCGGATCGTCAGCGCCAGGTGGATGCGCAGCGGCTCGTTGACGATGCCGTCGCTGTCCAGGAAGTCCTCGTACTCGTAGGTGCCGTCGGGAATCTCCGCCAGGTAGGAGCGCATCTGCCGCTCCGAGCGCGCCTTCAGCTCGTCCATGCAGGCGAGCACGGTCTCCACCCCGTAGCGCTCCAGCAGGCGCGTCAGGCGCCGCTCGCCCACGGAGAAGGCGGCCAGGTGCGCCTTGAAGTCCCCGTAGCGCTCCTCGGCCACGCGGATGTTGGTCATCAGGATGCGCAGCACGTCCTCGTCCAGCTCGCCGCGCTTGAAGAGCTTGACCGGCGGGATGCGCAGGCCCTCCTGGTAGACCTCGGTGGACTTGGCCGCGAAGCCGCCGGGCACCATGCCCCCCATGTCCGGCCAGTGGCCGCGGTTGGCCATCCAGAGCAGGTGCCGCCCCTGGAAGTAGAAGGGCTTGACCATGCCCATGTCCATCAGGTGCGTCCCGCCGGAATACGGGTCGTTGACCAGGAACACGTCGCCGGGCTCCACCCCGCGCCGCCGCGCCTCGACGATGACGTGCTCGCAGGTGAACTGCATGACGCCGATGAAGATGGCCAGGCCCCACTTGCCCTGCACGATCACCTCGCCCGTCTCGCGCTGGTAGAAGCCGTTGGCCAGGTCGTTGCCCTCGCTGATGACGGGGGAGAAGGCCGTGCGCTTGAGCGTGAGGTCCATCTCCTCGGTGATCTGCTCCAGCGAGCCGCGCACCACCGAGAGCGTCAAGGGGTCGATCGGCATGGGTGTCAGGCTCCAGCGGAGAGATCGCCTCTCGCCGACGCGCCCTGCGAGACGTCCTGCTGCGCAGGACTCCTCAG
>JBGOUY010000148.1:0-10557 GCA_041477795.1 bacterium | reverse complement strand
TCTTGACGTTTCCCATTCTCGAGCACATTCGCTGCGAAATGGGTGACGTTGATCGGCACCAATCCCGTGTTAGCAATGAACACGCCGATTTGATTCTCAAGTGGGGCTTCCCCAGGTGTAAGCAAGGTCCCAACTATGATGCTGATATCGGCTCTAGTCCGTTGGCCTCTCCAAACAAGGTAGACTGAAAATCCCGCCGCTATGGCAGAGAACACAGCGGCAATTGCTGCTGCAATAGCTGCAACTGCGCTGGCAGTCTGAGGATTCATCGCCGTCCCTCAACTGGAATTGAATTGTCTCTTGGCAGCTTCCATATCCCAGCAGCTATTGCGCCACCGTGTTCGCCCGGCGGCGCCTATACCCCGTACTTGCGGGACAGCTCCTGGAAGCGCGGCAGGCCCACGATCTCGTTCTGCTCCTTGAACGTCAGCATCCGGTCGAGCTGGGAGAGCGTGGTGCCCTCCGCCTGGAAGCGCCGCAGGAACTCGAGCACCTGCTTGCCGATGAAGCGCCCCAGCGCGCCGGGATAGATGGCCGCGGCAAAGCCCAGCGCCCGCAGCCGCTCGGCGGGCAGGATCGGCGTGAGGCCGGTCTCCACCATGTTGGCCAGCAGCGGCTTGTGGATGGCCGCGCCCACCTGCGCCAGCTCGGGCTCGCTCTTGGGCGACTCCACGAACACCATGTCCACGCCGACCTCCGCGAAGGCCTGGCCGCGCTCGATGGCCTCGGGCAGGCCGATGGCCGTGCGTGCGTCTGTGCGCGCGATCACGATGAAGTCCGGGTCCACGCGCGCGTCCAGGGCGGCCTTGAGCTTGCCCAGCATCTCCGGCAGGGGGATCACGCGCTTCTCGTCGAAGTGCCCGCACTTCTTGGGCATCTCCTGGTCCTCGATGTGCAGCCCCGCCACGCCGGCGCGCTCGTAGGCCCGCACGGTGCGCTGCACGTTGAGCGCGTTGCCGTAGCCCGTGTCCGCATCGGCGAAGAGCGGGATCGCCACCGCATCGGCGATGCGCGCGGCGCGCTCCACCATCTCCGTGAAGGTGAGCAGCCCCAGGTCCGGCATGCCCAGCGAGGAGTGGGAGACGCCGGCACCGGTCATGTAGACCGCCTCGAAGCCGGCCAGCTCCACGCAGCGGGCCAGGTAGGGGTCATAGGCGCCCGGCGCGATGAGGATCTCCTCGCGCTCGATGAGGCGGCGCAGCTGGGTGGTCTTGCGCATGAGAGGGGACTCCCGAGGCTGAAGTGGGGGGGGTGCGGTTCGCCCCCATATAGAGGCTGTGAAAAACAACTGCTGCGAGGGAGCAAGCCCCCTCGCGCTCCCCTGATGGAATTGCGCGGCTGCTTTGCAGCCGCGCAAATGCTTGATGTGCAAGGGGTGCAGGGAGCGGTGCTCCCTGCCAGGGGTTCGGGGGCGGCGCCCCCGAAATCCAAGATCCTATTCGTCACATGCCCCTTATAGCCCGATCGCGCGCTGGGGCGAAAGGGGCCGGGGCAGGCGGCGGCGCGGGGAGTGCGTGCGCCCCCGGCCTGCGGCGCTGCTGGCGGTGCGTTCGCAGCCCCGGCTTGGCGCGCGCCCCACGACCCCGTGCAGCGCCGGGCGGGCCCGTGCTACACTGCCCGTTCAGCGCCGCTGGAAACCAGACGGGGGAGCAGCCCATGGGCAATGACGAACTGGAACGCGAATTCGCGCTGCTGGTGGAGCACAGCCGCCTGCGCGGCGAGACCGAGCAGGAGCGCAGCGAGCGGGAGCGTCGGCGGGAGGTGCGCGTGCGGCCCGAAGCGCCCCACATCGTGGTGGGAAACGATCCCTGGGTGTACCTGATCAACCTGTCCCGCGGCGGCCTGGCCTTCTTCAGCGACGCGCGCTACGCGGTGGGCGACATCGTGCCGGTTTCCGTGGAGGGCGGGGCCACGGTGCAGGCGCGCGTGGTGGAGTGCTGGCCCGACGTGGAGGACCCCGGCGCCGTGGCCGGGCAGATGCGCGTGAACTGCACGTTCACCGATGCCCAGGCCGGCCTGCGCTTCTTCTTCTCCCTCAAGTCCCTGGAAGCCGCGCACCTGGAGCCGGGCCAGACCTGAGGCCGCGAAGCGGGCCCGCGGGTGCCCGCGCGGAACCCCTGCAGGCGCCCCCGCTCGGGCCTTGCGCGCGACCGGGCACCCCTGGTAGAAGTAGAGCGTTTTGCGACACCATTCGGGTGCACGCCACGCCGGCCGCCGGCTTTACCAGGGAGCAGCCCATGAAGCCACGCAGGGGCGACGATCGTCGTCAGAACGAACGCCGCGAGGTTGAACGCCGCTTGGACGAGCGGAGCAAGGGCGGGCTGCCGCGCCGCAAGCGCGAACGCCGCGCTCGCGAGCGCCGCACGGACTAGCGCCGCAAGCCGGTGCGCGGAGGGTGGCGCGCCGGCTGCTGTGGCCGGCCGCTGTCGCATGGCCGGCCGCCGTGGCATTGCCGGCCGGCCACGCCTCACGAAACAAAAAAGCCCTCCCGCGGGAGGGCCCTTGGCTCGCGCCGGAGCGATCAGTTCTGGTATTCGCGCGCCTTGACCTTCACCACCAGCTCCATCCCTTTCAGCTCTTCCCGGAACTTGCACTGGATGCGGAAGACCGCGTCGCTGTAGTCCGTGGGAGATTCCACCAGCTGGCAGTTCACGACCTCGGCTTCCATGGAAAGCGCGCTGCCGAGCGTCATGGTGAGCACCTCGCCCGGCTGCAGCGGGTAGTTGGACATGATGGCCAGCCCGGAGATCGACAGATCCACCATCGAATACTCCGGCACGGAACTGATCCACAGGTCCGCGGCCTTCACCGCCAGACGCGGGTGCGTCCGACGGTCCTGCCCCCCCTTTTCCTCGATCAGGTCGCCGCGCCGGCGGCTCTCCTCCAGGATCCGGGCATACTCCTGGTGCAAGTCCACGTTCGTCATAGGCTCTTGGCTCGCGTTGCGGTGCCCGCCGGGGCTTCCGTGCCGGGCGGGTTGTCATTGCGACACTCATTTCATTATACACGCATCGGCGCCTGGGATGTCAACTGCGCCGGGCGGTGCGCTCATTCCGCGAGGAGCTGCGCCAGCAGGCTCGCGGTCTCCGCGGAGACGAAGGGGAAGAACAGCCCCACGTTCCACACCTCGCGGGTGGCGCCCATCTGCACCAGCCAGATCACCTGCGCATCGAGCATCGCCAGAACCGCGCCTCCGGGCGCATCCAGCACCTCCACGCTGACCTGCTCCCCGATGACCAGCGCGGGCGGCGTCTCGAACTGCAGTCGGATGCCCCGGTTGTTGATGTCCCAGGTCGTCAGGGCCGTGGAACTGCCCTCCTTGAGCAGGTTGATCGGCACCGTGCGACGCTTGCGGTCCCCCGTCCGGCGATCGAAGGCCGGCCCCCAGCGCTGGAACTGCTTGCTGCGCACCTCGGGCAGGTCCATCTCCTTGTCGAACTGATAGTTGTTGCGCCGCTCCGACTTCATCACGCCCGAGTTCTCGAACCAGCCGGCCGACCCGCCGCTGTAGGGGATATAGCGGCCACTGGGCGTCACATCCGGCTCCTTACGGTCGGTCTCCTGCGCCGGGACGTCTTTGTTCGGGTCCATGCTGGGGCCTCTGGTATCTGGGCTTGGGGCACCTGCTGTGGGGCGGTAGGCAGGCGGTGCGCCGGCTGTCGGATGTGCGGTCAGCCTAGCGCCTTCCCTGTAACGACGCAAAAGGATTCGCGGTGCCCTGCCGGGGTGGCTGATGCGTGGCGGAGGGAGATCGCACCAGCCAGGTGGCGCGTCCGGCAGGACTCGAACCTGCGGCCCACAGCTTCGAAGGCTGTTGCTCTATCCAGCTGAGCTACGGACGCGCGTGCGTGGAAATGCGGGTGGTTGCAGCGGTGGCCCGGCCCGGGGGCGGCACGGCGCGGCGGCATTGCGCCCACTATAGGGTCAGGCCCCGCACGATGGCAAGGCGCGGTGCGCCCAGGCCGCCCTGGCCGCCAGGCTAGCCTCCGACGGGGGCGGGCCAGTCGCGCCAGGCCTGCAGCAGCGGGAAGTACAGCGCCAGGCGGATCGGCCGGCCGGGCTCCAGGCGCGCCAGCAGGGCGGCGTAGCCCTCGAGCTGCGCGCGGTAGCGCTCCTGCTCGCGCGCCAGGAAGGCGTCCAGGTCGCCCCCCTCGTGGCTGCCCGTCTTGAAGTCCACGATCCAGCGCACGCCGGCGTCGTCCACGAAGGTGCGGTCGATGACGAAGTGCGCGGGCGCCCCGTCGCTAAGGCCGGTCAGGGCGTATTCGCTGCGGCCCTCGCTGTGCGGGGCGAGCAGCCAGCGCCCGCGTTCGTCCGCCAGCGTGCGGCGCACGGCCTCGACGACGCGCGCGCTGGCGGCCGCGTGCTCGGCGGCCGGCACGCCCAGCGCCCCCAGCGCCGCCGCGATGGCCCCCGCGCCGAAGGCCCCCGCGCCGCCCTGCCAGCGCGCCAGCGTGGCCGGCTCGGCGGAGTGCCGGGCGATCAGGCGCAGCAGGCGGTGCACCACCGTGCCCACGTGGCGGGCCGTTTCGCCCGCCCAGCGGAACTCGATCGCGTCGTGCGGGAGCGCGGGGGCGGTCTCCGCGGGCGCAACCTGCGGCACCGCCGCGGGCGGCGCCGGCGGCTGCCAGCTGGGCACCAGCCGCCGCAGCCCGGCTCCGTCCAGGGCGCTTGCGGCGGGCGCGGCGGCGGGCGCTGCACGGTCGGCCGCCGCAGCGGCAGCGGCCTTCGTGTCCTGCGCGGCGCGCGCGAACTCCGCCTCGACGGCCGGCCAGAGCCGTGCCAGCAGCGAGCGCCCGTCCGGCGCCGTGGCGCTGCCGTCCCGCAGCTCCGCGTGGCCGAGCAGGTGCAGCGTGTGCCGCGCGCGCGTGACGGCCACGTAGAGCAGGCGCCCGGTCTCGTGCTGCGCCCGCTCCCGCTCCAAGGCGGCCAGGTAGGCGTAGTGGGGGTCGCTCTGGGAGCCCGCGTCGTGGATGGGCGCCAGCAGCAGCCCCGCGCCCTGCGGCGCCGGCACGGGCCGCTCCACCCAGCGCAGCAGGGGCGGCTCGTCGGAGCGCGGCACGCGCCCCAGCCCGGGCAGGATCACCGTGTCGAACTGCAGGCCCTTGGCCTTGTGCATGCTGAGCACTTGCAGGCGGGCGTCCGCGCCGGGATCGGGCGCGGCGTAGAGCCGCTCCAGCAGGGCGGCGAAGGCGGCCGGGTCGCCCGGCTGCTGCTCGGGCCGCAGCGCCTCCAGCCGCGCCAGGCACGCCTCCACGTTGGGCAGCGCCCCGGGCGCCACGGTGGCCGGCCCGCCCAGCGCCAGCCAGGCAGACTCCAGCCAGCGCCGCAGGCTGCGCCGCTCACGCCGCTGCAGCGCCGGGCCCAGCGCGGCCAGCAGGCGCTCCACCCGCGCGCGGCCGTCGTCCGAGAGGCCCCGCCGCAGCGCGGGGTCGCCGAGGCGCTCCCACAGCGTGGCGTCGGCATCCGGCCCGGCCAGCGCCAGCAGCTCCGCCAGCGGCAGCCCGCACCACGGCGCGCGCAGCACGGCCAGCCAGGCCACGCGGTCGCCCCGGTGCGTCAGGGCGCGCGCCAGCATCAGCAGGTCCTGCACCTCGGGCCGCTCGGCCAGCGCCTCGATCTCCACCGCCTGGAAGGCCAAGCCGGCCCGCTGCAGCGCCGGCAGCACGGCGGCCAGGTGCGCGCGCGTGCGCACCAGGATCGCCACGCTGTCTTCGGGCCGCTCGCGGCGTGCGTCCGCCACGATCTGCGCGATGCGGGCGCCCTCCGCGGCGTCCACGGCCGCGCGCGGCTGGCCGGCTGCCTGCAGCAGCGGGTGCACCGCCACCGCCGGGGCGGCACCGGCGGGCCGGTGCGCGACGGCGGGGGAGAACGGCACCGCGCCCGTCGCCAGCACCTCCTGCGGCGCCAGCACGCCCGGGAAGACGCCGTTGACCCACTCCACGAGCCCCGCGTCGGAGCGGAAGTTCACGCTCAGCCGCAGCGGCTCCAGGCGCAACTGCCCCACCCCCGCCTGCCGCGCGCGCAGGAACAGCCCCACCTCCGCCTCGCGGAAGCGGTAGATGGACTGCATGGGATCGCCCACCAGGAACAGCGTCTGCGATCCGTCCGCCGGCCAGCCCGCGCTGAGGCATTCCAGCAGGCGGAACTGGGCGTGGGAGGTGTCCTGGAATTCGTCCACCAGGATGTGGCGCGCGTCGTCCCGCGCGCCGGCGCCCGTCCCGCCCGGGTCCGCGTCGCTCCCGCCTTGCAGCGCCTGCACGGCGGCCAGGGCCACCTCCGTGTAGTCCGTCTCGCCCGCGGCCGCGAAGACGCGCCGCAGCTCCCGCACGGCCGGCGGCAGCACGGCCAGCAGCGCGGCGAGCACCCGCCACTGCGCGTCGCCGTACTGCGGCGGCGGCAGCCGGCGCACTCCGCCCACGCGCCGCTCCAGCTCCGGCGCATCCGCCAGCGCAGCGAGCCCCTGCAGCAGCGCCAGACCGCGCGCCTTGTCCGCCTTGAGCGCGGCGGGATCGCCCGCGGCCTTGTCCGTGGGGAAGCCGTGATTCTTGTTCAGGGTGCGGCGCCATTTGCCGTCGGCCGTCGTGAGCAGCTCGGCCAGGCCCTGCCAGAGCGGCAGGGCTTCCGCCGTGGCGGGCGGCAGCGCGGCGAGCCCGCGCAGGCGCGCGATGGGGGCAGCGCCGTCGGCCCTGGCCAGTTGCCGCCCGGCGCAATCGGCCACGGCGACCAGCTCGGCGGCGAGCGCAGGGGCGTTGCCAGCCCCGCCCGCCGCGGCGGACAGCGCCGCCTGCACGTCCCCCAACGCCTCGGCGATGGCGGCGCGCAGCTCGGCCTCCAGCGCGCCGCGCAGGGCCGCGTCGTCGCTGCGTGCACCGGCGCCGGGCGCACCCGCCCCGCTTGCACCGGCGCCGCTTGTACCGGCGCCCCGTGCACCGGCGCCACCCAGGGCCGGCAGATGGCGCAGCCACTGGTCGCGCCGGGCGAGCATGGTGCAGAGCAGCGCCTCGGCGCGGGCCTGGTTGTCGTCCAGGTGCAGCAGCAGGCGCGCGACGGCGTCGGCAGCCGGCCCCTCGCCCTCCAGCGCGGCCAGGGTGGCGCGGGCGGCGGCGCGGTAGAGCGCGTCCGCGTCCTCGGCGATGCCGGCCGGCTCGCCCAGGCCCGAGCGCAGCGGGCGCTCGCGGGTCAGCGCCGCGCAGAGCGAGTCGATGGTCTGGATGCGCAGGCGCGCCGGGCTCTCCTGCAGCGCCCAGCCCAGCGCCCGGTCGCGCGCCACGACGGCCGCGGCCCGCGCGCGGGTGGCCGCCTCGTGGCCCGCGGCAGGGGGCGGGGCAGCCGCATCGGCGGCGGCCAGCGCATCCAGCAGGCGCGCGCGCATCTCGGCGGCGGCCTTGCGCGTGAAGGTGATGGCCAGCACCTGCTCCGGCCGCTCCACCGTCGCCAGCAGCACCAGCAGGCGCTGGATCAGCAGCTCGGTCTTGCCGGAGCCGGCGGGCGCCTGCACGATGAACGACGCGCGGGGATCCAGCGCGCGCTCGCGCAGGTGCGCATCGGCGGCGGGCCGGGGCTCAGGCGTCGCCATCGCGCGCCTCCGGCGCGACGCCATCGCGCGCCTCCGCTTCGTCCGCGCTGTCGCCCGCGGGCTCGTCCTCGGCCGCGTAGGCGGGCCGCCGCTCGGCCACGCGGCACAGCCCGGGCAGCTCGCAGAACTGGCAGGTGTCCGCGCGCTTGGGGTCCACGCGCGCATCGCCCTGCAGGAAGCGCCCGGCGAGCGCCTCCAGCGTGGCGCGCCAGCGCTCCACCACGGCCGGGAAGGAGTCGAAGGGCGCCTCGCCGGCGGGCAGCCGCACGCGGTCGAAGCGGGCCGCGCCGGGCACGAGCGCCGCGTCGTCCGCCACGCCGCGGAAGTCCATCTCCCGCAGGCGCACCCGCGCGAAGGCCACCGCCGCCAGCGGCGCTCCGGCCGAGGCGGCGTAGAGCGGGAGTTGCGGCTCGTCCGGGCGCTCGCCCCACCAGGCGTTGGCATTGGCGCGGCCGGTCTTGTAATCGATCAGCACGCGCCGGCCGTCCGGCAGACGGTCGATGCGGTCCACGCGGCCCGTCACCGTGATGCCGCCGATCTCCAGCGGCTGGCGCTGCTCGACGTGCTCCACCGTGAAGGGCGCGCGCGCGCGCTCGGTGGCCAGCCAGTCGTGCAGCAGCGCGCGCAGGCGGTTGCGCTCCAGCGCCCGCAGGCGCGGCCCGATCCAGCGCTGCCGCGCGGCCTCGCCTTCCATGGCGGTGGCGGCGGCCTGCGCCAGGAGCGCGGCCAGCGCGGGTTCGCCCAGCGCCAGCAGCGCGGCATGGTCGCCGATCTGGCGCCAGGCGTGCTCCATCGCCGCGTGCACGAGGCTGCCGCGCGTGCGGGCGTCCAGGCCCGGCTCAGGCGTCTCGGGCGCGCGGGCGTGCAGGCGGTGGCGGGCGAAGGCGCGGAAGGGGCAGGCCGCCTGGTCCTGGAACAGGCTCGTGCCGCCCACCAGGGGCGTGCCGGCGGCGATGGGCGGCGCGTGGGCATCCGCCACGCGCTCCAGCGCCCCGGCGCCCGCGGCGGCGAGCGTCTCCGCCAGGGTGGAGCCGCTCCAGCCCGGCAACGCCTCGGCCGTCGCCTCAGGCAGCCCGCGCAGCAGCGGACTGGGACGCAGCGGGCGGTCGCCGTCGGCGCGCGGATGGCTCAGCACGACGTCCGGCGCGGCCTGCAGCAGCCGCGCGGTGGTCTGGCGGGCGCTTTCCAGGCTTTGCGCCATGGAGCCGCGCGGCATCCCCAGCCGGCGCTGCTGCTCGGCGGGCAGGAAGGGACTGGGCCGCGGCGGGGCGGGCCACACCTCCTCGTGCAGGCCCAGCACCCATAGGTGGTCGAACGCCAGCCCGCCCGCCTCCAGCGTGCCCAGCACCTGCACGGGCGCCTCGCTGCCCTCGGGCTGGAACTGCGTCTCGGCGGCGAGCCGGCGCAGCGTGGCGAGGGCCTCGGCCCGCGTGACGACCGGCGCCACCAGGTCCAGGCGCGCCAGCTCTTCCAGCAGGCCGTGCCACTTTTCGAGGGTCTGGAATTCCGCGCTGTCCAGGCCGCGCTCGCCGGGCCAGCCCAGCGCGGCCAGCAGCGCCGCGCAGGCGAGGGCCCAGGCGCTGGGGGCCTGCCGGACCGGCAGCGCATCGAAGCGGCTCCGCCAGCGCCGCAGCGCCGCCGCCAGCAGCGGCGCGCGGGGGGCCCCGGCGGCGGACGACGCTGCGTCGCTCGTACCGTCGGCCGGAGCATCGGCGGGCGGGGTGGCGCCGTCCCGCGTGCCCTCGGCGGCGGCCTGCAGGGCGGCCGCGGAAAGCTCCGCCGCGCCCCAGCGCCGCACCTGCACGTCCAGCCGCGCGCGCGCAGCGGCCTCCTGCTCCGCGCCGGCCAGGAAGGCCGAGCGCAGCACCGCGCTCCACGTTTCCAGCGGCGCTTTACCGGGAATCAGGCCGAGCAGGCGCAGCGCAGCGGCCACGAGGGGATACTCGGCCAGGGCGATGCCCTGCGAGACGTTGAAGGGCCGCGCCGATTCGCCCTGCGCGGGCAGGAGCGCGCCGGGCTGCAGCACGTCCTCCAGGGCGCGCACGAGCTGCGCGCGGCGCGTCCCCAGCTCCGGCACGACCAGGCCAATGCGCGCCGCGGGCTCGTGCTCCAGCCAGTAGCGGGCCCAGCGCGCGGCGCGCCAGGCCTCCGCCTCCGCAGCGGGCGCCTCGCAGCGCACGGCAGCGGCGCCGCGGCGCGGCGGGTCGACGGTCTGCACGTCGCAGCCGGCGCCGCGCAGGGCCTCCAGCAACGCCTCGGTCTGGGGCGGCAGCTCGTCGAAGCCGGCCAGCAGCACCCGCGGCGGCGCTGCCACGGCCCCAGCGCGCAGGGCCTCCGTCACGCGCTCCGGCAGGCGGGCGGGGTCGCTCCAGCCGCGCTCGGCCAGCAGCGCCTCGTAGGCCGCGGCCCAGCCGGCGAAGGCGCGCTGCTCGAGCGGCGCCGCCGCAGCGGCCGCGGGGAGCGCCGGGACGGGCAAGCGCCAGCGCGCCAGCAGCGTCCAGGCAGCGTGGGCACGCTCGGCCGTGGCCGCACCGCGCAGCAGGTCGCGCGCCAGGGGCGATTCCGCCACGATGCGTTCCCAGAGCAGGCGCGCCTGCGATTCGGAGAGCACGATGGGCGCGGCGCCCGCCGGCCGCTGGCCTCCGGCCGGAGGCGACCCGGCGCCCGCAGCCGGCACAGCGGCGGGCGCGGCGGGAGCCAGCCCGAGGGCGCCGGCGTCCAGCGCCTCCTCGGCCGCGCGGCGCACCCAGGCCTCCAGCGGCAGCACGTCCGCGCTGGGCCACACCGCCTGCCCCTGGCGGCGCTGGGCGGCGTCGAAGCGGCGCCGCCATTCGCGCGCCAGGCGCTGCGTGGCGGTCAGCAGCGGCGTGCCCGTCTCCAGTGCCGCGAGGACTTGCTGGGCGTCCATGGCTGCTCCGGGGCGGATCGGTCGTGCGGATGGGCGCCGGCGGCGGTGAGTTCCGGCGGGCGCACGGGCC
>JBGOUY010000080.1:0-15569 GCA_041477795.1 bacterium | reverse complement strand
TCAGCTCCGGCGCCTTGAAGTAGCCCATCATCGTGGTCGGGCTCTTCACCAGCACCTCGCCCTCCGGGCTGATGCGGGTCTCCACGCCCGGGCGGGCCTTGCCCACGTACCCGGCGCGCTGCGCGTCGGGCAGGGAGGCGTGCGAGTAGGAGTGGTTCTCCGTCATGCCGTAGCCCTCGAGCAGCTCCAGGCCCAGCCCGCGGTACCACGCCAGCACCTCCGGCGGCAGAGGCGCCGCGCCGGAGAAGGCCGCGCGCACCTGGTCCAGCCCCAGGCCCTTGAGCACCTTGCGGCGCACCAGCCAGCCCACGATGGGGATGGAAAGCAGCCGCTTCAGCTTGGCCGGCGGCACCTTGGCGTGCACCCCGGCCTGGAATTTCACCCACAGGCGCGGCACCGAGCAGAAGAACGTGGGCCGCGCGCGCTGCAGGTCGTGCAGGAACGTCTCCATCGACTCGGCGAAGTACAGGTGCAGGCCGTAGTAGATGCCGTTGCCTTCGCCGGCATAGCGCTCGTAGGTGTGGGCGAGCGGGAGGTAGGAGAGGTAGCGGTCGTTCTCGTTGAGGCCGATGTCGTTGTGGCCATCCACCATGGCCGCGACCATGCCCTTGAAGCTCAGCATCACGCCCTTGGGCGTGCCCGTGGTGCCCGAGGTGTAGATGATCGTCGCCATCTCCTTGGGGTCGCGCTGGGGCAGCGCGGCCAGCGGCGGCGCCTCGGCTACGATGCGCTCCCAGGTGGGCGCGCCGGTCGCGGGCGCCAGGGGCAGCTCGATCAGGGGCATGCCCGCGGGCAGGGCGGCCTTGATCGCAGGCCAGTCGTCCAGCTTGCCCACGAACAACAGCTTGGATCCGCTGTGCACCAGGATCTGCCGCGCGTTCTCAGTCGACAGGGTGGGGTAGAGCGGGACGGTGACGTGCCCGGCCATCCAGATCGCCAGGTCGGCGATGATCCAGTGCGCGCTGTTCTTGCCCGCCACGGCGATCTGCGAGGGCTGGGGCAGGTTCAGGCCGATCAGGTGCGTCGCCATGCGGCGCGCCTCGTCCATCGTCTGCCGCCAGGTGTAGTCGGTGGTCTTGCCCCCGCTCTGCGGTTGGGTCAGGAAGACCTTGTCCGGCTTGGCAGCCTCCCAATAGGCGGCCCTGTCCAGCAATAGGTTCTGCGCTGAGACGGCCATGCTGCTCTCCCTCCCGCCGGCGCGCCGGCTCCCGGGTGTTCGTGTACGTCTCGCGGCGGGTGCGTACGGCTCCCCGGCGGGGCGCTCCCCTCGCGCCCGCCAGGTGCTGGCACCGGAACGGCACCGGGTCGGTGCCGGGACGGTGCCAGGACGGTGCCGCGGACGCCCTCGCTCACTGGCGCGAGTATGCCGCATTCCGGCCGGCAAGCAAAACGCGGCGCGGGCGAGCCACGCGGGTTCCGTTTCATGCGGCAGGTGGTAGCGTGGAGGGGTGATGACGACCCGCCGCAGCGGCGCGGCCGACGCAACGGCTGCACCCGCCTCCTCCACGGACGGATGCCACGCCCACTCAGCGGAGCTGCCCCGAGCATGAGCGACCCTGTCCAGCCGCCCCCGGGCGCACCTCCCGCGGACAGCGGGAGCGCCGGCCCGGCCGGGGCGAGCGTGGCGCCCGCAGCGGCAGCGCCGGCCGGCAGCGGGGCGGCGGTGACCGCGCCCTTCGACCACGCGGGCCGCACGCGCGAGCTGCTGGCCATCGGCGCCGTCAACCTGCTGCTCAAGGTCTGCACGGTGGGGGTGTACCACTTCTGGGCCAAGACCCGCGTGCGCCGCTACGTGTGGAGCCACACGCGGTTCGCGGGCGAGGCGTTCGAGTATAGCGGGCGGGGGCTGGAGCTGCTGCTGGGCTACGTCATCGCCATGGCGGTGCTGCTGCCCCTCATCGCGCTGTACAACGTCCTGCCGCTGCTGGCCGCGCGGCAGCCGGTGCTAGTGATCCTGGTCAGCGCGACGGCCTATCCCGTGTTCGTGTTCCTCACCGGCTTTGCCACCTTCAGCGCGCGGCGCTACCTGCTCAGCCGCACGCGCTGGCGCAGCATCCGCTTCGCCCTCAGCGGGCGCGCCCGCGACCACGGCGGCCGCATGCTCCTGTACAGCCTGCTCACGGCCGTCACCTTCGGGCTGTACTTGCCCTTCATGCGCAACCGGCTCATGGCGCACCTGATCGGGCAGTCCTGGTTCGGCAGCGAGCGCCTGCACTACGACGGCCCGGACGACGTCCTGCTGCGGCGCTACCTGCGCGCGGGCGTGTTCATGCTGGGCGTGCTGCTGGCCTGGGGCGCGCTGATCGGGATCAGCCTGCCGCTGCTGCTGAGCTTCCTGCGGGGCGTGGACCTGCCGCAGCACCTGGAGCTGCTGCTGCCGGGGCTGATCGCGGGCTCCGTGCTGCTGATGCTGCCCGCGCTCGGCGCCATCTGGCTGTGGTACCGCGCGGGGGAGCTGCGGCACTTCGTGGCGCACACGCGGCTGGGCACGACACGCTTCGCCCTGGAGCTTCCCACGCGCCGCTATGTCTGGCTCTACGTCAGCAACGTGGCGGCGCTCCTGCTCTCGCTCGGGCTGGCCTACCCGTGGGTGGTGGTGCGCACGGCGCGCACGCTGACGGCGCACCTGCGCATGCTGGGCCCGCTGGATCTGGCGGCGATCCAGCAGGCCGCGGCCCAGGCGCCCCGCACCGGCGAGGGCCTGGCCGACGCCTTCGATCTCGGCAGCATCTGACGCCCCATGCGCTTCCCGGGTCACTACACGGACGGACGCACGGCGCAGCGGCACGAGGTGGACGTGCAGCCGGGGCGCACGGCACTTACCATAACCGAGCGCGAAGGCGCGCTGCTGGCGCAATTGCCCTACGACGGGCTGTACGCGGCCGAGGAGGTCTATGGCGCGGAAACGCCCGTGCGCCTGCGCCACCGGGAGCGGGGCGAGGCCACGCTGACGCTGGCCGGGGCCGGGCTGCTGCGGGAGATCGAGGCGCAGGGCGGGCGCCGCCTGCGCGGCCATGGCCGCCTGCGGCCGGGCTGGGCGCTGGCCGCGCTGGCGCTCGGGCTGGCGGCGGCCGCGCTGGTGGCCGGGGCGCTGTGGCTGCCGCGCCTGCTGGCGCCCCTGGCGCAGTGGGTGCCGGCGCGCTGGGAGCAGGCGCTGGGCGAGCGCATCGTGACCCAGCTCGCCACCGAGTACCCGCTCTGCACCGCGCCCGCGGGCCGGCAGGCGCTGACGGCGCTGAGCGAGCGGCTTGGCGCCCAGACCGCGCTGCCCTATCCGCTGCGCGTGCACGTGGTGCGCTCCGACAGCGTGAACGCCTTCGCCATGCCGGGTGGGCAGATCGTCGTGCTGCAGGGCCTGCTGCAGGCGGCCCACACGCCCGAGGAGGTGGCCGGCGTGCTGGCCCACGAGATCGGGCACGTGGAGCGCCACCACCCCATGCGGGGCCTGATCCGGGCCACGAGCGTCGCGCTGCTGGTGCAGGCGCTGACCGGCGGCGGCGCCAGCCTGGATGCGGCCGCCGCGCGCTTCGGGCAGACGCTCGTGCTGACGTCCTACACGCGGCAGGACGAGTCGGAGGCCGATCGCTTCGCGGTGAGTCTGCTGCAGCGCGCCGGCATCCGCGCCACCGGCCTGGCGGAATTCCTGCGCCGCAGCGCCGCGCAGGAGCCGCGCCCCGGCGCGCTCCCGGCGCTGCTGGCCACGCACCCCTTGAGCGCCGACCGCATCGCACAGATCGAGGCGGCCGCGCGGGTGACGGGGCCGCACGGCAGCGCCGCCCTCGCCCCGGCCTTGCTGCCGGAGCAGTGGCAGGCCCTGCGCCGCATCTGCCAGCGCTGAAGGCGGGCGGCCCCTCCACCGCCCGGGGGGTGGCGGGCCGGCGCCGCTCAGGCCACTTCCGCGCCGTCCGTGCTGGCCGCGGCCGCGGCGGGCCCGTGCGCCACGCCCGCGGCGATGAGCGCGTCCGCTTCCGCCTCGCTGTAGCCCAGCTCGTCCGTCAGCACCTGGCGCGTGTGCTCGCCCAGCATGGGCGGCGGCGCGTAGCGCGGCTCCATGGCCCCGTAGCGCACGGGATTGCGCACCAGCGGCAGGGCCCCCAGCAGCGGGTGCCGCAGGCTCTGCAGCATGTTGTTGGCCAGCACCTGCGGATCCTGCACCAGTTGCGGATACTCGTTGATCGGCGCGCAGAGGATATCTGCCTCGCGCAGCAGCAGCAGCCACTCCGCCGTGGTGCGGCGGCTCAGCTTGTCGCGCACGATGCCCAGCAGCTCGTCGCGGTGCTGCAGGCGATCCGCATTGCTGCGGAAGCGCGGGTCCTGCTCCAGCGCACCCAGCTCCAGCGCCTCGCAGCACTGGCCCCACTGCTGCTCCAGCACGGTGAACATCAGGAAGGAGTCGCGCGTGCGGAACGCTCCGGCGGGCGCCACGAAGGAGTTGACGTTCCCGTTGCGCTCCGGCGGCGCGCCGTACATCAGGTATTCGCTGAGGGGCGAGGCCTGGAACGCCAGCCCCGCATCCAGCAGGCTCACGTCCACGCGCTGCCCGCGCCCCGATTGCGCCTTGGCCAGCAGCGCGGCCAGGATGCCCTCGTAGGCCGTCATGCCGGTGAGCACGTCCACCATGAACATGCCGAAGCGCAGGGGTTCGCCGTGCTCCACGCCGTTGAGGCTCATGATGCCGCCCATGGCCTGAATCACCGAATCGGAGCCCGGCAGCTCCACGTAGGGCCCGCTGCGGCCGTAGCCCGTGACGGAGGCGTAGATCAGGCCGGGCCGCGAGCGGGCCAGCGCGTCGTAGCCCAGCCCGAAGCGCTCCATCACGCCGGGGCGGAAGCTCTCCACGATCACGTCGGCCGTCGCCGCCAGCGCCTGTGCGGCCTTGAGCCCGCGCGGGTCCTTCATCTCGATGCAGATGCCGCGCTTGTTGCGGTTCATGCTGATGTAGGTGGGGCTCATGGCGCGCTCCACCTTGCGGCCGACGGAGCGGATCCAGTCGCCCCGCACGGGCTCGACCTTGATCACGTCCGCGCCCAGATCCGCCAGCAGCATCGCCGCATTGGGCCCGGCCACGCCCTGGGCGAAGTCCACCACGCGCAGTCCCTGCAGCGGCAACGCACCCATCTAGTCCCCTTTGCGCATCAGGAAGGTTCCGGAAAAGCCCATGGCGTGCTCGTCGCGCTGGTTGTACACGCGCACGGCCAGGGAGAGGATGCCGCGGGCGCCATCGGAGGTGTCGCGCTTGGCGGTCACCTCCACGGTGGCGTGGATCGTATCGCCGGGCCGCACGGGGACGTGGAAGCGGAACTCGTCCAGCGCCAGGGCCGCCAGCGCGTTTCCGCCCAGCACGTCCTCCATCATCCCCACGGCGAAGGCGGCGGTCATCAGCCCCGGCGAGATGCGGCCGCCGTAGTTCGTGTTGCGGCGGCACCACTCGTCGTCGATGAACACGGGCAGCTTGAGCCCGGCCTGCCCGGTGAACTGCACGATGTCCGCCTCGGTGACGGTACGGCCGTAGGTGGTGAAGCGTTCCCCGACGGTGAAGGCGGCGAAGGGCTTGGCGTGCATGGGCGGCCCGGATGCAGGAGGCCCGCGTGCCTGGCGGCACGGTAGTCCGGCAGACCGGCGGCGCGCGGCATGCCGTTCCCTAGCACGTCCGGCGCGGACAGCAAAGCCGCCGGGCGGGGCCGCTGCCCGCCGCGGCGCCTCAGCCGGTCGACGCGCTGGGCTCGAGCACTTCGACCAGCTTGCGCTCCAGCTCGGTCACGCCATAGGGCTTGGGCAGCAGGAAGTAGGGCCGGGCCGTGCCACTAGGCGCGGGGCTGACGATGCTCGCATACCCGCTGGTGAGCAGCACGGTCAGCCCGGGGCGCAGGCGGCGCGCCTGCGTGGACAGCTCCTGGCCGCTCATGCCGCCAGGCATCACGATGTCGGAGAAGAGCAGGTCCACCGCGGGCATGGAGCGCAGCGCGCGCAGCGCCTCGTCGCCGTTGGGCACGTCCACCACGTGGTAGCCCAGGCTCTCCAGGATGCGCACGGTGACCAGGCGCACGCCCGGATCGTCCTCCACCAGCAGGATCGTCTTGCCGCCGGCCGCAGGCTCGTACGGACGGGGCGGCTCCGGCGGCGGCGCCACCACGGGCGCGGCGCCGGGCAGGTACAGCGAGACGGTCGTGCCGCGGCCCAGCTCGCTGTCGATCTCCGCGAAGCCGCCGGACTGCTCGGCGAAACCGTACACCATGCTCAGCCCCAGCCCGCTCCCGCGGCCCACCTCCTTGGTGGAAAAGAACGGATCGAAGGCGTGCTCGCGCACCGCTTCGGTCATGCCCGTGCCGTTGTCCCGCACGGCCAGGCGCAGGTAGGCGCCGGGCTTGTGCGCGATGCCGCAGCGGTGCTCCTCGGGCAGGCGCACGTTGGCCGTGGTCACCTCCAGGCATCCGCCCTCGGGCATGGCGTCGCGGGCGTTGAGCGCCAGGTTGATCAGCGCCGTCTCGAGCTGGCTGCGGTCGGTCTGCACCGGCCAGGGGTGCTCGGCCAGGCCGATCTGCACCTCCACGGCCTCGCCCAGCGTGCGCCGCAGCAGGCGCACCGTGTCGTTCACCAGCGCGTTGACGTCCACCGGCTCGGGGTGCAGGGGCTGGCGCCGCCCGTAGGCCAGCAGGCGCTGCACCAGGTTCGACCCGCGCTCGGCGGCCTGCACGGCCTCGAGCAAAAGCGGATTGCCCTCCAGGCCCGAACGCTCCAGCAGGCGCAGGTTGCCCAGCAGGATCGTGAGCAGGTTGTTGAAGTCGTGCGCCACGCCCCCGGTGAGCTTGCCGAGCGCGTCCATCTTCATGGCCTGGGCGAGCTGGCGCTCCAGCGCCTTGCGCTCGGTGAGGTCCTGCAGGGTGCCCACCATGCGCACGAGCTGGCCGTCTTCGCCGCGCTGCACGCGGCCGCGCAGGTGCAGGTCGCGCAGCGCGCCGTCGGCGCGCACGATGCGGCATTCCATCTCGCCTGCCTCCCGCATGCCCTTGACCAGTTCGCGAGTGGTCTTGCGCACGTGCTGGGCGTCGTCCGGCAGCACGGTCGCCAGCAGTTCGGCAATGGGGATCGGGTGCTCGCTGGGCTCGCGGCCCACGATGCGGCAGAACTGGGGCGAGCCCAGCACGGCGTTGGCCGCCGGGTCCCACTCCCAGCTTCCCAGGTTGGCGATGGCCTGCGCTTCCTGCAAGTGGCTCTCGCGCTCGCGCAGCGCGGCTTCGTACCGTTTGCGGCGGCTGATTTCCCGCACGGCCCCGACGCGCGCGCGGCGGCCCTTGTAGATCTGCGTGTGGCCCACCGCCTCGAAGTACAGCCGGCTGCCGTCCTTGCGCAGGCCGATGCCTTCCATCGGCAGCGCCGCTTCCATCTGCACCAGCTTGCCCACGAGCTCGCGGGACTCCGGCGCGATGAGCTTCTCCAGCAGATTCTGGCCCAGCAGCTCCTCCTTGCTGTAGCCGTACATGCGCTCATAGGCGCCGTTGGTCTCCAGGATCGTGCCGTGCTCATGGATCACGATGCCGTCGAAGACCGCGCTCAGCAGCGTGCGGAAGAGCTCCTCGCTTTCCCGCAGGGCCGCCTCGGCCCGCTTGCGCTCGCTGATGTCGCGCAGGGCAGCGATGCGGGCCGGCACGCCCTGGTGTTCGAAGTTGCGCCCCACACCCTCGAAGGTGAAGCGGCTGCCGTCCTTGCGCAGGCCCACCGATTCCAGGGGCTGCGTGACGGGCAGCGCGAACCTCTGGCGGAGCTGCTCGCGGCATTCCGGGGCGATCAGGGTCTCCAGCACATTCTTGCCGCGCAGCTCCTCCTTGCTGTAGCCGTACATGCGCTCGTAGGCTGGGTTGGTCTCCAGGATCACGCCGTTGGTGTGGATCACGACGCCGTCGAAGACGGACTGCAGCAACGTGCGCGAAAGCTCCGCGCTTTGCTGTAGGGCCGCCTCGGCCCGTTTGCGCTCGGTAATGTCGCGCACGATGCAGAGCGTGTGCTCCTCGTCCAATCTGTTGGCGCTCAGCTCGACGGTCAGCGCCGTGCCGTCCTTGCGGCGGTAGCGTCGTTCGATCAGCGCCTTGGAGCCGGCCAGGGCGCCGGGCGGGACCATCGGCTGGCGCTCCAACTCCTCCGGCGTGACCAGGATCGTGTAGGGGCGCCCCACCAGCTCCTCCAGGGCATAGCCGGTCAGCTCGCAGAAGCGCGGGTTGGCATCGATGATCGTCATTGCGCGGTCGTGCAATACGACCCCTTCCTCGGCGTGCAGCAGCAGCAGCCGGAAGCGCGCCTCGCTGGCTGCCAGCGCAGCCTCGGCCTCCTGCATCCCGCGCGTGCGGTCCGCGCCGATGCGCGCGGCCATGTCCTGGAAGGCCCGGCCGAGCTGACCCACCTCGTCCGTGCCGCTCACGGCCGTGGGCAGCTCCGGGGCGCCGGCGCTGTAGCGCTGCATGGCTTCCAGCAGGCTCGCCATGCGCCGCGTGAGGACGCGCCCCAGCAGCAGGCTCACGCCCAGCGCCACCGCCGCGCCACCCAGCGCCACCGCCAGGAGCATCCAGATCACGCGGGAGTGCAGCCCGCTTGGGCGATCGGGCGCAAAGCGCGCGGCGAGCCTGCCCAGGCGATCGCCCGGGCCACGCAGCAGGGGCCGCTGCACCCACCCCGCGGCGGTCGCGGCATCGGCCGGGGGAAAGGGCTGCCGCTGCAGCTCCGGGGGGGAGGCAGCGACGAGCTGGCCCTGGGCATCCACCACCATCACGCCGGTGACGAACGGATCCCGGGTGGCGCGCGCCAGGTGGCTGGCCAGGTTGCCGTATCGCCTCGCCTCCAGCATCTCTTCCTGGGCCACCGCCACCAGGGCCGTCAGCGTCGTCTCGACCCGCATTGCCCGCTCGGCGCGGTGGCGCTCCCGCTCGACGAAGAGGATGGGCAGCAGCCCCGCCGCCATCACCATCTCCACCAGCAGGAAGATGGCGATCGCGATGCGGTACTTCAGCGAGAGAGTACGGAGCATGGTGGCTTCGGGGCGCGGCCCCGGGCCGCAATCCGGCTGGGCGGTGAGCTGCCGGCGGACCCGGCCGTGGCGGCGACGCGACAAGGTCCGCCGCGCGCCTGTCTCAGCGCATCTCAATTACGCGTGTTCGCGTTTCAACTCAAGGCGTTCGTCAGTCGCCAAACCCTGCCGGGACGACGCGCGGCGAGGCCGTCCCGGTTGGCCCCTAGGTTGACTAGGGTTGAAACGAGCCGGATGGCATGACAGGTTCCCTCCCTTCTGCAAGGCGGGCCTCGATTTGGCCCGTTCAGGGGACGCGGTCCGGCTGGGGCAGGGTTGCGGGCTCCCGGGGTCCGGGGTAGAACGGATACTAGGCGCCCCTGATTCCTTCGCTCATCGCCATGCCGCTGCTGGCACCGTGGGCACCCGCGCGCGGAGCGCGTGGGAAGGCCTTGGGATGGGCCGGGTTTCCGCGCAATCGAAGGCATCCAACCGTGTCAGATCCGAAAGGAAGCAGCACTACGATCCCGACGATGTGCCGCGGAAATCCGGCTTCCCCTTCGGCCAGCCGGCGCCGCTGGCCTGACGCATCCTCATCCGGTCTGCGCGCCCCATGGAGTTCGTCGTCCTCGCCCGCAAGCTGCGCCCGGCCCGCTTCGAGCACCTGATCGGGCAGGACACGGTGGTGCGGGCGCTGCGCAACGCCATCCTGACCGATCGCGTCGCGCATGCCTTCCTCTTCGCGGGCTCGCGGGGGGTGGGCAAGACCAGCACCGCGCGCATCCTCACCAAGGCCCTCAACTGCGAGCGGCCCGCCGCCGATGGCGAGCCGTGCAACGAGTGCAGCAACTGCCGCGAAATCACGCTCAACACCTCGCCGGACGTCTACGAGATCGACGCCGCCTCCAACCGCGGCATCGACAATATCCGCGAGCTGCGCGAGAACACCAAGTACGCACCCGTCAAGAGCCGCTATAAGACCTACATCATCGACGAGGTGCACATGCTCACCATGGAGTCCTTCAACGCCCTGTTGAAGACCCTGGAGGAGCCGCCGCCGCACGTGAAGTTCATCCTCGCGACGACCAATCCGCACCGCATCCCGGACACCATCCTCTCGCGCTGCCAGCGCTACGACTTCGCGCGCGTCCCGGTGCCCGTCTTGTCGGACTACCTGGCCAGCGTGACCGCGCGCGAGGGCATCACGCTCTCCCGCCACGCCCTCGAGACCATCGCCCGCAACGCCGCCGGCGGCGTGCGCGATGCGCTGACGGCCATTGACCAGGTCGTTACCTACGCGGGCCAGCAGCCCAGCGACGCGCAGGTGCTGAGCATCCTGGGGCTGGCGGACGCCCGGGAGGTGCTGACGCTGCTGGGCGCGATCCTCGACAAGACGCTGCCCGCGGCCCTGGAGACCGCCGCGGCGATCCGCGAGCACGGGCACGACCTGGGCGTGCTGCTGGAGGCGCTCATCCGCGAGGTGAAGGACTTCTCGCTCTACTTCTCCCTCGCCGGCAACCCCGCCGCGCTGGCCGAGCGGCCGCCCGACACGCTCGCCTTCTTCGCCGAGCGCCGCAAGACCGTGAGCCTGGACGAGCTGCAGCAGCTGTTCTACCTGCTGTTGGAAGTGGAGCAGCAGATCAAGCGCAGCGACTTCGCCCAGGCCTGCTTCGAGATGGGGCTGGTCAAGGCCTGCCGCGTGGAGCCGCTGCTGGGCGTGCGCGAGCTGCTGGGCCAGGTGCGCAGCCTGCTGCCCCGCGAGGCCGCGGCCGAGGGCGCGCCGCCGGCCGCCCGTGCGGGCGCGGCCCCGCCCAGCCCGCCGACGGGAGCGGCCGCGTCGCCCGCCGCGCTGCCCGCCTCCGCGCCGCCCGTCGCCCCCACGACCCGTTCCGCGCCGCCGCCCGACTTCGCCAGCATCGCCGCCCGCGGCCAGGCGCGTGCGCGGGAGGCGGCCGGCGCCTCGGCGCGCCGGGTCTCCGGCAGCGGCGGAGAGCGCGGCGCGCCCGAGGATGCCGACGAGCCCGAGCCGGCCGCCGCAACCCCCGCGCCGTTAGCTGCGCCGTTAGCTGCGCCGTCAGCCGCGCCACCAGCCCTGCCCCGGCCACGTCCGACGCCGCCGGCGGCACCCGCAGCCCCCGTGGCGTCCCCTGCCGCTGCAGGGCCGGGCGAGGCCGCCCCGACCGAGCCGACCGCCCCGACGCCCCCGCCCCTGCCGGACGCCGCGGACGGTGACGATCCGCCGCTCTGCGACGACCCGCGCTGGCGCGGGCTGGTGGAGGCGCTGGGCGAACAGTACCCGCGCCTCGCCTCCAAGCTGCGCCGGGCCGAGGTGCTGGCGCTGGCGGCGCAGGAGGTGCTGCTGCTCCCGGCCGACGCCGCCAGCCGGCCCAGCGCCGCGGAGCTGGAAACCCTCGCCGCGTTCGTGCGCGAGGCCTTCGGCGACGCGTTCCACATCCGCCCCGTAGATGATACAAGGAAGAAGGCGCGCGAGACGCACAGCATCGCGGGCCGCAATCGCAGCGCCGAGGCCGCCCGCATCGCCGCGCGGCGCACGGCGGCCGAGCAGGACGCGCAGGTGCAGCGCCTGCTGCACTACTTCCCCAAGGGCCGCATCGTGGAAATCGCGCTGAGCGATCCGCCGGGCGACGAGCCGCACCCCAACCGGAACGACGATGTTTAAGGGCAACCTGGGCGACATCATCCGACAGGCGCAGCAGCTCGGCGAGACCCTCAAGGCGCGCCAGGAGGAGCTGGCCCGCCGCACCGTCGACGTCTCGGTGGGCGGGGACATGGTGCGCATGACCTTCAACGGCAAGAGCGAGGCGATCTCCATCCACATCGACCCCGAGGCGGTGGACCGCACCGACGTGCGCATGCTGGAGGACCTCGTGCTCTCCGCGGTCAACGAGGGCGTGCGCCGCAGCCAGAAGATGATGCAGGAAGAGATGGGCAAGCTGACCGGCGGGCTGAACATCCCCGGAGTGACCTCGTGAACATCCCCGCCTCGCTGGAGCGGCTGGTGCAGGAGCTGGCCCGCCTGCCCGGCGTGGGACAGAAGACGGCCCAGCGCCTGGCCTTTTCCATCCTGCGCAACGACGCCGCGCGCGCCCACGCGCTGGCGCACGCCATCGAAGAAGTGAAGGAGCGCGTCCGCTTCTGCGAGGAGTGCTTCGGCTATGCGGAGGGGCCGCGCTGCGCCGTGTGCTCCGATGCGCGCCGCGACGCCAGCACCCTGTGCGTGGTGGAGCAGCCGGGCGACATCTACGTGATCGAGCGCAGCGGGGTCTACCGCGGCCTGTACCACGTGCTGCTGGGCGTGATCTCCCCACTGGACGGCATCGGCCCCGACCAGCTCAAGATCCGCGAGCTGGTGGCGCGCGTCGAGCGCTCCCCCATCGCCGAGCTGATCCTGGCCACCAACCCCTCCATGCCCGGCGAGGCCACCGCGCTGCACCTGTCGCGGCTGCTGGCGGACAAGGTGGGCCGCATCACGCGCCTGGCGCGCGGCATGCCCGTCGGCGCCAACCTGGAGTACACCGACGACGTCACGCTCAACCAGGCGTTCACGGGGCGGCAGAGCTTTGGGGCGTAGCGCAGCATCCACCGGGAGCGGCCCGCACGCGAGCGATGGGCATCTACAGCAACCACATCCTGCCGCGCCTGATCCACCTGGCGCTGGGCTCCAAGGAGTTGGGCCAGATCCGCGCGCGGGCGCTGGCGGGGGCGCAGGGCGTCGTGCTGGAGGCGGGCTTCGGCAGCGGACTGAACCTGGCGCACTACCCGGCCGGTGTGACGCGCCTGCTGGCCGTGGAGCCCTCGCCGGGGGCGCGCAAGATGGCGCGCCCGGCCATGGCCCGCGCGGCGTTCCCGGTGGAGTTCGTCGGCCAGGATGGCCAGGCGCTGGCCCTGCCGGACGGAGCCGTGGACTGCGTGGTCACCTCGTGGACGCTCTGCACGATCCCCGATCCGGCGCGGGCGCTGGCGGAGTTCCATCGCGTGCTCAAGCCGGGCGGGCGCTTCCTGTTCGTCGAGCACGGCCTCTCGCCCGACGCGGGCGTCGCGCGCTGGCAGCAGCGCCTGGACGGCCTGGAGCAATGCATCGCGGGCGGCTGCCACCTGGTGCGCCGGATCGACGCCCTGATCGGCGCCTCGCCGCTGCGCATCGCGGCCCTGCAGAACTTTTACGGCCCCGGCCCGTGCACGCATGCCTATTTCTACCTGGGCCGCGCGGAGCGGGCCACATGAGCCCGAGCACCCGCAGTCCGTCCGGCACACAGCGATGATCCACCGCATCGAAATCCTCACCGCCCCGCAGCACGCCGGAGACCTCGCCCCCCGGCCCCCTCTCCCACGGGAGAGGGGGAGAACGACCCGGCCGGCGCATGGGCGCGCCCCGCTCCGCCGTGAGCCCTGCTTGCAGGGCGAACCGACGGCACGGGAGAGGGGCAGGTCAGGCCGCTGGCCTGACCGGGGTGAGGTCCCGCGCCCATGATCCACCGCATCGAAATCCTCACCGCCCCGCAGCACGCGGACCCGGTCGGGCAGAGCCTGCTGGCGCGCATCCGCCGGTTTTCGCAACTGGCGGCCTCCGACCTGCCGCTCGACGGTCTGCGCACCTGCGCGGTCTACAGCTTCGCTGCCGAGGCCTTGGCCGAGGCAGGAAATGTCCGAGAGGCCCTCGCGGGGAACGGACGCGGCAGGGCGCTGGACGCGGCCGCCGTGCGCGCGCTGGGTGCGGAGCTCTTCGCCGACCCCGTGCTGCACCTGACCTGCGTGGATGGCGAAGGCTTGGAGCGCTCCCCCTTCGACTGGTACGTGGAGGTCGGCTTCCGCCCCGGCGTGACGGACAACGTGGGCCGCACCGCGCAGGAATCGCTGGAGCAGCGCCTGGGGCACCCCCTGGCCGAGGGGCACCACGTGCACACGGCGACGGGCTACTTCTTGCGCGGCCGGCTGACCCGGGCGCAGGTGCAGGCGCTGGCGGACGAGTGGCTGGCCAACGAGCTGATCCAGCAGGTGAGCGTGCTCTCCCGCGCGGAGGCCGGCGCGGCCCGCGAGCGCCTGTTCCGCCTGCCGCGCGTGGAGCTGACCCAGCCCATCCGCGTGGAGCGCTTCGCGCTGGCCCGCGCGGCGGACCTGCTCGCACTCTCCAAGGCGCGCCTGCTCGCCCTCAGCGAGCCGGAGGCGGAGGCGATCCGCGCCTACTATGCGCAGCCGGCGGTGATCGCCGCGCGCCGCGCCGCCGGCCTGGGCCCCGAGGCCACCGACGTGGAGCTGGAGGTGCTGGCCCAGACCTGGAGCGAGCACTGCAAGCACAAGATCTTCAACGCCGAGATCGACTGCACGGACGAGCGGGGCCGCGCGACCGTGCGCTCGCTCTACCGCACCTATGTCCAGGGCGCCACCCGCCGCGTGCGCGAGGCGCTCGGGCCGGACGACTGGTGCCTCTCGGTGTTCCGGGACAATGCGGGCGTGGTGCGCTTCGACGAGCGCTGGAGCTTCGTGTTCAAGGTGGAGACGCACAACTCGCCCTCCGCGCTGGACCCCTACGGCGGCGCCCTGACGGGCATCGTGGGCGTCAACCGCGATCCCTTCGGCACCGGGCGCGGCGCGGAGCTGCTCTTCAACACCGACGTGTTCTGCTTCGCCTCGCCCTTCCACAACGGCCCGCTGCCGCCGCGCCTGCTGCACCCGCGCCGCATCTACGAGGGCGTGCGCCTGGGCGTGGAGCACGGCGGCAACAAGAGCGGCGTGCCGACGGTGAACGGCTCGGTCACGTTCCACGAGCGCTTCCTGGGCAAGCCGCTGGTGTTCTGCGGCACGGGGGGGCTGCTGCCGGCCAACTTGCATGGGCGGCCCGGCTGGGAGAAGTGGATCGCGCCCGGGGACAAGATCGTGATGGTGGGCGGCCGCATCGGCAAGGACGGCATCCACGGCGCCACGTTCTCCTCCCTGGAGCTGAACGAGAACGCGCCCGCGACGGCCGTGCAGATCGGCGATCCGATCGTGCAGAAGAAGATGTTCGACTTCCTGCTGCTGGCGCGGGACCGCGGCCTCTACACGGCGATCACGGACAACGGCGCGGGGGGGCTCTCCTCCTCCGTGGGCGAGATGGCGCGCCTGAGCGGCGGAGCGGACATCGCGCTGGACCTGGCGCCGCTCAAGTATCCCGGCCTGCAGCCCTGGGAAATCTTCGTCTCCGAGGCGCAGGAGCGCATGACGCTCGCCGTGCCGCCGGGCCAGGTGCCCGCGCTGCTGGCGCTCTCGCGCGACATGGACGTGGAGAGCACCGTGCTGGGCGAGTTCACCGCCAGCGGCGTGCTGCGCGCCACCTACCGGGGCGAGTTGGTCGCGCTGCTGGACATGGACTTCCTCCATGACGGCCTGCCGCCCATGCACATCGAGGCGCGCTGGCAGCCGCCCCCGCAGACGCACCCCACGCTGCACGCGCCCGCGGACCTGAGCGCCATGCTCACGACCCTGCTCGGGCGGCTCAACGTGTGCTCCAAGGAGGCGATGGTGCGCCAGTACGACCACGAGGTGCAGGGCGCCTCCGTGCTCAAGCCGTTCACCG
>JBGOUY010000043.1:0-20057 GCA_041477795.1 bacterium | reverse complement strand
GGAGCAGTACAACGCGCTCAAGAAGCAGATTGGCGGGGAGACCCTCACGCTGAACGGTGACGACGGCACCGAGAAGGAGGTGCAGCACTGGGACCATCTCTACGAGACCCTGCTCAGCTTCGGCCGCAAGGGCACGGAGATCCAGCGCTACAAGGGCCTCGGCGAGATGAATCCGGAACAGCTCTGGGACACCACCATGGACCCCACCCGGCGCAGCCTGCTCAAGGTCACCGTGCACGATGTGGTCGGTGCCGACGACATCTTCAACACGCTGATGGGCGACCAGGTCGAGCCGCGCCGCCAATTCATCGAGGCCAACGCGCTGAAGGTCAAGAACCTGGATATCTGAGGGCTGCAACCGCAAATGCACTACAAACGAAAGCTGGAACCGCAGATGGACGCAGATAAACGCAGATTCTCATGAACTGCAAGGGGCGTTGTCGTTAGGTGAGGGCGAAGAGTAATGTCTGATTCGAAGAAGATCAATACTATCATTGCTGGGCTAACAGCGGGCGGAATGCTGACCGTCGCTGCCGGGCTTCCGGCTGTCGATATGATGTCGAGCGCGACACGCTCAGAGTTTCACAGCCTTGCCTATCGCCAAGCCCAAGCAAGGGCGGTCCCGGAAGCATTGATTCATCGTGCGGAAGAATTTCTAACGACCAGCCTATACGCTGTGTTGCGAAACGCGCCGTTGAATTGGACCGAGGCGTATGACGTGTATCGGATTGACGAACAATTCACGTTTGTAAGTTCGCTGTAGGGCAATTGGATCGCGCTCCGGCGACCGTGACGCATTCGTTTTGTCCCTCACGTCAAAGTATCGGCGTGTATCCGCGTTCATCCGCGGTTCCCTACCGCACCTTCTCCAGCACACCCTGCACGAGGGCGATGCGGTTCTCGTCCAGGTTGCGCAGGTTGTTCTCCTGCGTCTGCGGGGCGATGGAGCCGATCAGGGTGTGGAACCCCAGCGGGGGAAGGCCCTTGGCGCGCACGGCTTCCACGCGCTGGCGAAACCAGTCGCGTCCGGCGGCGGTCTTGTCCTCCCACCGCTTGACGTCGAAGCCGAGGGATTGCAGCAGGCGCCGGAAGTCCGCCGGGCCGATCAGGGCGCTGCTGGAGGCCTCGCTGGCCCAGGGGGCGGGGAAGATCGGCTCGCCGCCGGCGCCCTGCAGGATGTCGTGGAAGGCAAAGCGCCCGCCGGGCTTGAGCACGCGGTGGATCTCGCGGTAGAGGCGGGGCTTGTCCGCGATGTTCATCTGCGCGTGCTCGCTCCACACCAGGTCGAACGCCCCGTCATCGAAGGGCATCTCCAACGCGCTGCCCAGGCGGAAGTCCACGCGGTCCGCCAGCTTGAGGCGCGCCGTGAGCATCTGCGCGGTCTGCACGTACTCGGGCGTGAGGTCCAGCCCCGTGGCGCGGCAGCCGAAGTGCAGCGCCAGGTAGCGCGCCGAGCCGCCCAGGCCGCAGCCGACGTCCAGCGCGTGGTGCTCCGGCCCCAGCTTGCAGAAGCGCGCCAGCTCTTCGGTGGCGGCGCGCCCGCGAATGTGGAAGGCGTCGACGGCGGCGAGGTCCTCGGGCTGCAGCGCGTCCACGTCCTTGCCCATGCGACGCAGGGCGGCCAGGATGCTCTCGCCCAGGTTGCGCTGACCGTAGTGCTTGACGGACAACCGCTCGATGTCGGACATGGCGCTTCCCCCCAGGCTTGAGACGAGGCGACCGCTGGCCGCTCCTGCGCGGCGGGACGGGCCCGGCGCCTACTCGATCACCTTGGGCACCTTGAAGTAGCCGCTTTCCAGGTAGGGGCTGAACTGCTCCGCGCTCACGCCGGAGGGCCGCGCTACGTCGTCGCGCAGGTGGTCCGCGGCATCGACGGCGTGATCTTGCACCTCGCTCGCGGGGGCGTCGTCGATCTTCTTGAAGTAGGTGAGGATGTCCTCGAACTGGCGCACGAAGCGCTGGCGCTCCTCGGCGGACAGCTCCAGCGAGGCCAGCTCGGCGATGCGGTCGATGTCCTGCAGCGTGATGATGGGCTTGGCCATGGTCTTCTTGCGGGGCTTCCCGGGGGGTCGGCGTGCCGCGGCCGCGCGGCTAAAACGGGATGTCGTCCTCGATGTAGGCCCCTTCCGGCTCGTTGCTGGAGCTGGTGGGGCCGCTGGCCGGGGAAGAGTCCGCGTAGGCCTTGCCCTCGGCCCGTTGGCCGCCGCCGGGCGCGCCGGCGCCTTCGGCCGGCCGGTCCAGGAGCTGGACGTTGTTGGCGACGACCTCGGTCTTGTAGTGCTTGACGTTCTGCTTGTCGGTCCAGTCGCGGGTCTGCAGGCGCCCTTCCACGAAGATCAGGCGGCCCTTCTTGATGTAGTTCTGCGCAAACTCGGCCTGCTGGCCCCACAGCACGATGCTGTGCCACTCGGTGCGTTCCTGCTTCTGGCCCTGCTTGTCCTTCCAGAAATCGTTGGTGGCGATGCGCAAGTCGGCGACGGCCTGGCCGGACTTGGTGTAGCGCACCTCGGGATCCTGGCCGACCCGGCCGATCAGCAGTACCTTGTTGAGATTGCTCATGATGCGCCCCGCGCGAATGGCCTCAGCGCTTGCTCAACAGCCGCAGCGCCTGCTTGATCTTGTCGGCGAAGGAGAGGTCGTCCCCCGCAAGCTGACGGAGAATGGGAACCACATCCTTTTCTGGATACCCCAGGTTTGTCAAGGCGGAGATCAGGTCGCCGGCGCGGTCCGCCGCGCCGTTGCCGCCGCCATCCGCCGGCTCGGCGAGGCCCAGCGGCTCGCGCCCGATGCGATCGCCCAGCTCCACGCAAAGGCGCGTCGCCGTCTTGCGGCCCACGCCGGGGATGGTGGAGAGCAGCGCCACGTCCTGCTGCAGGATGGCCGTGCGCAGCTCGGCCGGGCGGAACGCGGAGAGGAACGCCATGGCCAGCTTGGGGCCGATGCCCGACGTCTTCACCAGCAGCTCGAAGAGCCGCTTGCCCTCCGGCTTGGCGAAGCCGAACAGGGCGATCTCCGTGTCGCGCACCACCGTCACGATGTAGAGGCGCACGGAGGCCTCGCCGACCGGCAGCTCGGCCAGCAGCGGCAGCGGCAGGCGTACCTGGTAGCCCACGCCGCCGGCGGTGCGCAGCAGCACCGTGTCGTCCACCCGCGCCAGCACGGTGCCCTCCAGGTAGCCAATCATGGGCGGAACCCGCGAAGTTGCTGCCGCGAGGCGGCGGCGTGGGTGAGGGCCACGGCCAGCGCATCCGCCTCGTCCTCCTGCAGCGCGTGGCCAGTGCCGTTGCTGCCGCGCCGGCCCAGCAGCAGGTCCACCATCTGCTGCACCTGCTCCTTGCTGGCGCGGCCGCCGCCCACCACGGCCTGCTTCACCTGCCCCGCGCTGTACTCGTGCAGCGGCACGCCGCGCCGGGCCACGGCGCAGACGATCACGCCGCGCGCGTGCCCCAGCACCAGGGCCGAGCGGGCATTCTTGGCGGTGAAGATCTGCTCCAGGGCGCACTGGTCGGGCCGGTGCTCGGCCAGCAGGGCCTCGATGCCTTCGGAGAGCTGCAGCAGCCGTTCGGGCAGGGAGCCGTCGCGCCGCAGGCGCAGCGTGCCGCTGCAGAGATAGGTGGTGCGGTTGCCCTCCCGCTGCAGCAGGCCCCATCCGGTGAAGCGGCTGCCCGGGTCAATCCCCAGGATGCGCATGCGTGGCTCAGAATCCGTTCAAGCCAGTTTGGCCAGCACCTGCTCGTCGATGTCGAAGTTGGAATACACCTTCTGCACGTCGTCGTCGTCCTCCAGCACTTCCAGGAAGTTCAGTACCTTCTGCGCCTGCTCCGCGTCCGTGATGACGACGCGCGTTTGCGGCAGGCGCTGCAGCTCCGCCGATTGCAGCGGCAAGCCCTTGCCTTCCAGGTAGGACTTCACCGCGTCGAAGGCCTCCAGCGGGCAGGTGATGAGCCACGCGTCGCCGTCGTCCTCCAGGTCGTCGGCGCCCGCCTCCAGCACATGCTCGGTGAGGGCGTCCTCGCCGATGGCGTCCTTGGCCACGGAGAAGGTGCCCTTGCGCTCGAACATGTACTGCACGGAGTTGGTGCCGCCCAGGTTGCCGTTGGCCCTGGTGAAGGCGGTGCGGATGGTCGAGGCCGTGCGGTTGCGGTTGTCCGTGAGCGCCTCGATGACCACCGCCACGCTGGCTGGCCCGTAGCCCTCGTAGATCACTTCCTCGTAGTCCACGCCGTCGGTGTCGCCCACGCCCTTGGCGATGGCGCGCTGCACGGTGTCATTGGGCAGGTTGCCGGCGCGCGCCTTCTCGATGGCCAGCCGCAAGCGCGGATTGCCGTCCGGGTCGCCCCCGCCGCGCCGGGCGGCCGAGGTGATCTCGCGCACCAGCTTGGTGAAGAGCTTCGAGCGCTTGGAGTCCACCGCGCCCTTGAAGTGCTTGACCTTGCTCCACTTGCTGTGGCCCGACATTTCGCCCTTAGTGTCTTGGAACCGCAGATTTCGCAGATTACACAGATTGGGATAGCACGAATCGACGATACGCGAGAGAGCGCGTCCCAAAGTTGAGCAACAGTCCCAGGGGAAATCCGGAGGCTTTGAGATTGTTAATGATCTACACCTCTTCCGCGTCCGATGCCTGCTGGGCGCGCAGCCTGCGGGTTGCCGCGGCCTTCAGTGCAGCCTCACGGAGCTGCTCGGGCGTGCGGTTGCCTTGAGATTCCCCGTCTGGCGCAGTTGGCTCTTTGCCCTCCGTCATCTGATTGGTGTCGTACAAATCGACAGTCGCGGCGAGATGCTCCGAAAATTTGTAGAGGTCATCCAAATCGGCAATGGCATGCCGGGTTTCTTCCTTGCGCTCGTTGAAAAGCCCGATGTATTTCTGCGCCGAGTGGAAATACAGCCGACAGAGCGGCTTCCGGTTGTTGTCGTCAAGCAGGATGCTGAAATAGGATTTGGCGTCCCTCATCGCGATGCGTTTAGGATCCGTCTTCTGCCGAAGAACGGAGCGTGCAATGTAATAGGCTTCAATCTCTTCGGGCAAAGTCTCGATGTCCCTGATCTTTATCGCGGCAGGACCGGTTACCGTGCCCGTCCCTGGCTGATCAGCCCCGCCTTGATTCAAGGCCGTGCGGAGGCGATCCGTGATCCGATCATTGATGAACTCGTTGAAGGCGCGCTTTACGATACCTTGGAACCATTCGAGCACGTTCTGCCGCATCTGGCCCGGATAAACTTGGGCGGCGAGAAATCGCACAAACTCTTCGGCGGGGCGAACCATCTGAGCCGTCAGGACGCCTTTGATGCCGCCTAGGTACTTCAGTTCCTTGGACGCCTCGACGGTCTCTTCCAGGTTGAAAGAGGATTTAGTGAACCGCTTAAGCTCACCAAGTAGCGGGTGTTGCGAATTGGAAATATCTACATCGAGGAAAGGCTTCAGGTCCATCTTGTTCGGCTCTTCCAAGTCCGTGAAGAATTTATAGATGGCCCCATCGGTGAGCACTCCGAACCGGGCCTTGCTGACCCCATAGTATCGATAGAGCTGAGAGGCATGATTCGCGTCGAGGGGTGCGCCGATCTTCTTGCACTCGAAGATCATCATCGGCGCCCCGGCGTGTAGGATTACGTAGTCGACCTTCTCACCCTTCTTGGTGCCCACATCGGCTGTGAACTCAGGGATCACTTCGCTGGGGTCGAAGACGTCGTAACCCAGCGCTGTAATGAAGGGCATTACAAAGGCGATCTTAGTGGCTTCTTCAGTGGCGATCTGATCGCGTAGCTTCGCGATCTTGCTGGCCAGAGCCTGGATGTGTTCCATAAAGTCCATGGTGGTCTCCTATTCCGCATATCGATATCAATTTAGTCTAGTACCGCCAATAGGAATCCACTGCCAAGCCTAAAATAGCCCTCCATCGCCGCGCCGATCACCGCGTAGGACTTGGGATCGCGCTGTTGAATCTGTGTAATCTGCGCAATCTGCGGATGCGCTGTTTGATTGGACATTGCCGCTATCCCCCGCGATGCGTCCCACCAGATCGTACACATGCGCCTCGGTGATTTCCACCGCGTGGAAGCCGCCGGCGGCCGCCTGGCCCTCATTGATGTAGACGACGCCGTCCACCTCCGGCCCCTGGAAGGCCGCGCGGCCTTGCAGCAGCAGCTCGGTCTCCGCGGCCAAGCCTTCCACCAGCACGGGCAGCACCTGGCCCACGCGCGCCGTGTTGCGGGCCTGCGCGACGGTCTGTTGCGCGGCCATCAGGCCCTGGCGGCGGCGGCGCTTGGTGCGGGCCGGCACGGGATCGCCGAAGCGCGCGGACTTGATGTTGTCCTCGTGGGAATAGGCGAACACGCCCACATGGTCGAACCAGCCCTCCGCGACGAACTCCCGCAGACGGCGGTAGTCCGCCGGGGTCTCCGTGGGGAAGCCCACGATGAACGTGGTGCGCAGCGCCAGGTTCGGGATCACGCTGCGCAGCTCCGCCAGCTTGGCGCGGATTTGGGCCTCCGTGATGCGGCGGTTCATGTCCCGCAGCACGCCACCGGCGATGTGCTGGAAGGGCATGTCCAGGTAGGGCACGATGTGCGCGGCCCCCGCGATGGCCTCCATCGCCCCGCGCGTGAAGGTGTTGGGATAGCTGTAGAACAGCCGCACCCAGTAGTCGCCCGGCACGCGGTCGACGGCGCGCAGCAGGCGCTCCAGATCGCTCCCGTCCGCCAGGTCCAGGCCGTAGGAGGCGGTGTCCTGCGAGATCAGGTTGATCTCGCGCACGCCGCTATCCACGCGCCGCTGCACCTCGTCCACCACCGCCTGCACCGTGCGGCTGGAGAAGTACCCGCGCAGGAAGGGGATGTTGCAGAAGGAGCACATGTTGGAGCAGCCCTCCGCCACCTTCACGTAGATGGTGGGCGCGGGCGTGGTCTGCACGCGCTCCTGCTGCTCGTAGTGCGCGTAGTGCGGCTTCTTGAGCAGGCGCATGGCCCGCCCCGGCCGCCCGGCGTAGAGGTCGTCCAGCAGCGCAGGAATCTCCTGGAAGTTGCTCGAGCCGAGCAGCCCGTCGATCTCCGGCACCTCCTCCAGCAGCGCCTCGCGGTAGCGCTCGCTCATGCAGCCCGCGCAGACCAGCTTCTCGCAGGCGCCCGTGCCGGGCTGCTTGAACTCGCTCAGCTCCAGCAGGCGGTCGATGCCTTCCTCCACCGCGGCGGTGAGGAAGGCGCAGGTGTTCACGACGATCACCTCGGCCGCGGCCGGGTCGGCCGTCACGGCATAGCCCGCCCCGCCCAGCGCCCCGAGCATGATCTCCGAGTCCACGCGGTTCTTCGCGCAGCCCAGCGTTTCCAGGTACACACGCTTCATTCTTTCGCCGCCGATTGGCGCGGATAGGCGCGGATAGTTTTTCTCCCGTTCTCGAACACAAGCCGCCTGAATTCCGGCTTCGGCCCGAAGTTCAGCAGAAGGCCCACCTCGATTTCCGTGGCACGGAGGTAATGGAGCAATTGCGCTTCATGGACCGCATCAAGCCGTTGAATCGCCTTAAGCTCAAGGATCACGGCGTCTTGCACAATGAGATCAGCGACGTAATCGCCGATGAGGTCGCCCTTGTATCGCACAGCGATGGGCTGTTGCCGAAGCGCGACAAGCCCTTGGCGCTGCAACTCCAGGCTGAGCGCTTTCTCGTACACGGACTCCAGGAAGCCATGACCCAACTCGTTATAGACCTCATAGAACGCGCCAATGATGCGCTCCGTGAGTGCCGAGTGCAGCAGGCGGGTTTTTCCATCTGCGTTCATCTGCGTGAATCCGCGGCGAGAAGGGCTGCTACACCACTTTCTTGAGCAGGGCTTGCTCGATGAAGTCGTCGATGCCGCCATCCAGCACGCGCTGCGTGTTGCCCGTCTCGTGGTCCGTGCGGTGGTCCTTGACGAGCTGGTAGGGGTGCAACACGTAGCTGCGGATCTGGCTGCCCCAGGAAATCTCCTTCTTCTTCGCGTTGAGCTTGTCCCGCTCCGCCTCCTGCTCCTGGCGCTCCTTCTCGTAGAGCTTGGCGCGCAGGATCTTCATGGCCACCGCGCGGTTCTTGTGCTGGGAGCGCTCGTTCT
Source organism: bacterium (assembly GCA_041477795.1). Classification (GTDB taxonomy): domain Bacteria; phylum SAR324; class SAR324; order SAR324; family JACQKK01; genus DATFMP01. Next base: position 11,975 of record JBGOUY010000043.1, on the reverse strand, counting down.
GGCAGCTCACCACGATGCCCGAAGGCAGGTGCGTGATGCGGATCGCGGAGTCGGTGGTGTTGACGTGCTGCCCGCCGGCCCCCGAGGCGCGGAACGTGTCCACCTTGAGGTCCGCCTCGTTGATCTCCACCTTGATCGTGTCGTCGATGTCCGGGTACACGAACACCGAGGCGAAGGAGGTGTGGCGGCGCTTGGCCTGGTCGAAGGGCGAGATGCGCACCAGCCGGTGCACGCCGTTCTCGGTCTTCAGGTTGCCGAAGGCGTAGTCCCCGGTCACCTCGAAGGTGACCGACTTGATGCCCGCCTCCTCGGCCGGCTGGTAGTCCAGCACGGTGACCGCATGGCCCTGGTTCTCGGCCCAGCGCTGGTACATGCGGAAGAGCATGGCAGCCCAGTCGGCGGACTCGGTGCCGCCCGCGCCGGAATGCACCATCACGATGGCGCCGCCCGCGTCGTTTTCCCCGCCCAGCAGGTTCTTCAGCTCCAGCGCGCCCAGGCGTTTTTCGAGGCGCTCGACGATCCCCAGCATCTCGGCCTGCAGCTCCGGATCGGCCTCCTCCTCCACGAGCGCCAGGCCGGTCTCCAGCTCCTCCAGCTCGCGCTCGACCGCGGCCCAGTCCTCCAGAATGAGGTTCAGGGCGCGCATCTCCTTGAGCAGCGGGGTGCGTTCCTCGCCCGGGCGTTCCCAGAACCCCGCCGCCGCGGAGCGTTCCTGCAGTTTTCCGCGTTGAGCCGTCTTGCCGGCGATGTCAAAGATAGCCTTCGAGCGGGTCCCGGCGCCGGCGCAGGGTGTGCACGCTTTCGCGCAACGCCTCCAGGGGCACGGTGGGAGCGGGTCGGTGCGGGGTGGCTTCGGTCATGGGCTTGCGGAAAGTCGTTGAGGTGGTACCGTGAGCGCACGCGGACGCCCCATGGCATCCGCAGACAGCCTAGCACAGCCCGTTGGGCGGCGATAGCGCCGCGCCGACGCATCCCTTTGCCGGATTTGCCGTCAGCGCGGAGCGATGGGCAATCGCCCGCGGCGGCGCCCAACGCACAGGGTCGATCATGGCCGACGAGTCCCAAGCGGAAGCCAACCGTCGCAAGCTGGAGGAGCACCTGGCCAAGCTCAAGGCGAGCGGCGGCCGGATTCTGCGGGGGAAGGACGCCGCCGACAACGCCAAGGCCCAGGCCGACCCGCAGCACGAGCCGCCGCCCCCACCGCCCCCGCCGCCCGGCTGGGACGCATGGAAGAAGGCCCATGGGGGCCGTCTCCACACGGTGCGGGAGGTGGACGCCGCCCAGGTCGCCGAGGCGGCGGATTACAAGATTCTCGAGCTCAAGCCGGGGGCGAGCAAGGAAGAGATCCGGCACGCCTACAATCGTCTCGCCAAGCAGTTCCACCCGGACCTGGGCGGCGACGCGGAAATCTTCCAGGCCATGACGGCGGCCTACAAGCGGCTGCTCAAGTCGGCCAAGTAACACCGGCCGCGGCCGCCGCACCCGCGGCTGCGAAACGCGCTTTGCGCTCCTCAGGCAGCCCCGCTGCGCCAGCGGCTCAGGCGGATTCCGCCAGCGCCTCCGTTTCGGCGGCCTGCAGGCGCTCCTGCAGGGCGCGTTTGAGGCGGCCCAGCTCGCGCTGGGCCCGCGCGACCTGTGCCAGCGCCGCCTGGCAGCCCTCACTGCGGCTCAGGTCGTGCGCGCCGGACGTGAGCGCGGCGAAGGTCTGCTGTGCCGTCAGCAGACGCGCATCCACGTCCTCGCTGCTGGCGGGCGGGCCCAGCAGCTTGCGCTCGCGGAAGCGGCGCATCTCCTCCAGCACGTCGCGATAGCTGGGCTGCTCGCGCAGGCCGCGCGCCCGTTCCCACACCTCGCGCCGCTCCGCCGGGTCGCGCACGTACGCCAGCTTGAGGGCGCAGCTCCAGCCGTAGCGGGCGAGCTCGCGGCTGCCTGACTCCCGCCGGGCGGGGTCGAGCAGGCCATAGCTGTCTGCCGCGATGCACAGCTCGGAGATGCGGCGCAGGTCCCAGTCCACGTGCTCGGCCAGGAACGCCCGCTGCTCGCGCGGCTCGGCGAGGTTCGCCTTCACCGTCAGCACGATCCGCAGCATGGCCGGAGCCAGCTTGAGCGCGGCCTCGTCCAGGCGCTCACGGGCCTGGTTGACGAAGGCGATCTCGCTCATCAGCGCGGTGCGGTCGTCCCAGTCGAACAGCACCTCCTCGGGCCGCAGCCCCAGCAGGGTGCCCCAGCGTTCCTGCAGCCACTGGAAGAATCCGCCGCGGAATTCCGTGCGCACGGAAGGGGACAGCGAGGCCTGCGCAGGCGGCATCAATGCCGATTCGGCGGAGAGTATCCGTCTAGCCATGAGATCCGTTGGCGTGGAGCATGCGTTGGTGGATTTCCTTCACCAGCGCCGTGTAGCACTCACGCGCCCGCGGATCGGGCACTTCCAGGGGCGTGATGTGGTTCTGCGCGGCGGTGGCGATGGCGGTGGAGAGGGGAACGACGGTCTGGAAGAGCAGATCCGGGAAGGCCTTGGCCAGCGCCTCGCGGTTCTGGCGATTCTGGGTGACGTGATCGCGGTGCAGCGTGATGGCGATGCCCAGCAGCCGGCAGCGCACGGGATGGGCTTCCCGGAAGCTCTCCAGGTAGGCCAGCAGGTTGCCGATGCCCGTCAGCGACAGGAAGTCCGTGTGCGTCGGGATGATGATGAAGTCCGCGATGTAGAGCACATTGTCGTTGACCAGGGACAACGTGGGCGGCAGGTCCCAGATCACCATCGAGTTGGGGCTGAACTCGGACAGCAGGTGATCGCGGAAATAGGTCACCGGCGAGGCGGACTGGTGCATGCGCTTTTCCGCCTCGTAGAGGTGCATGCGCCCCGATTCCACGACCAGGAACGGCACCGCGGGCTTGTAGCGGGTCAGGTCGAGGGTGTGGGTGGCCTGGTACAGGTAGGCGCCGAGCGTGTTCTCGCTATGCATTTGCAGCGAGATGGCGACGTTGCCCTGGTTATCCGCGTCGACCAGCACGATTTCCCGGCCCGGATTGGCGACGGCGTACTGGTGGGCCAGTGCGATGGACAGGGTGGTCTTGCCGGTGCCGCCCTTGGCGGAAAGGATGGCGATATGGATCATGCGCGGCCTGCCTGCGTTGGCGTCCCTGCCTACGCGCCCACCGCCGGCGCCTCGCGCGAGGCGGCACCGGGCCGATGGGCCGTCCAAGCCCCGCCGCCGCGTCATTTGCATGACGCGCATCCCTGCAGCACGGCGGGGAGGAGCGACCGAAGCGGGCGACGGGATTCGAACCCGCGGCCCTCAGCTTGGGAAGCTGATGCTCTACCAGCTGAGCTACACCCGCGACGCCTCCAGGAATAGGCAATTTGCGGGGCGGCGTCAAGGTGACACGGGTGTCGACGTTCGCCCTCTCGGCAGTGTTTCACGTGAAACAGCGCCCCGGGAGCAGCGCCGGTTGCCAGGCGCGACGGCCGCTGCTAGGAGCAGAGGGAGGCTGCGGCGAGTTCCGTGCGCACGGAACTCGCGTCGCACCCGCAGCGCTCCCCCCGGACCCCTTCACCTGCGCTCCCGTTGCTGAACAACCTCCTGATTTCGCTCCCGTTTTTGCGCTGATCGCCTGCGGGTACGGGGCGGGGCGGCTGCACCTGATGCCCGGCCCTGGGGGGCCTCAACACCTTCGTGTTCTACTTCGCCCTGCCCGCGCTGCTCTTCCGCACCCTGGCCCTGCGGCCCGTCGCGCGCGGCCTGGGCGCGGTGGGCCTGCTGGTCGGGGCCAAGCGGGTGCTGCACCCGCTGGTGATGCTGGGCATGATGGTGTTCGCCTTCGAGGTGCCGCCCCACTGGGCGTTGGCCGCGATTCTCAACGCGGCCATCCCCACTGCCGCCAACGTGTTCGTGCTGGCGGAGCGCTACGGCGTGCAGCCCGAGCGCATCTCCAGCGCCGTATTCGTCTCCACCGTGCTGGCCGTGGCCAGCTTCAGCGGCGTGACGCGGTTGCTGGAATTCTAGGGGTGGGGCGGAGGGAGACGGCGCCTCCCTCCTTCCGTTCGGTCGAATCTTTGGCTGTGGGGGAGCGCGAGGGGGCTTGCTCCTCGCGCCTTGTCAGCCTTCGCGGTCCGTCGTGCCCAGCACCGCGGGGCTGCTCAGCACGCGCTGCACCACCTCGGCCTGGCGGTGCACGCCCAGCTTCTCGTAGATCGCACTGAGCTGCGCGCGCACGGTGTAGCGGCTGATCTCCGCCTCCGCGGCGATCTCCTCGGGCTTGCGCCCCTGCCCGAGCGCCGCCGCCACGCGGGCCTCGGCCGGCGTGAGCCCGAACAGCTCGCGCAGCAGCTCCACGGACAGCGCGGGCTGGGAGTCGCGCAGGTGCACGAACACGGCGGCGCAGATGCGCTCGCGGCCGGCGTCCACCCGAATCCGCTCCGTGCGCAGGGGCGTGACGAGCACCTGGTAGCCCTCCCGGCCGCCGGCGGACGGCAGCAAGAGCGCACCGCCGGCGTGGGTGCCCCGGCCGGCGCCGGTCTCCACGGCCGCCTGGAGCAGCTTGTCCAGCGCGGCCTGCAGGTCTTCGTCGGCCGTGGTGAGGCCTTGCGGACTCATGGCGAGGCCGTCCCCCGCGGCCAGCATCGCCTGGGCGCGGCGATTCAGGAACACCACCCGCCGCCGCTCGTCCAGCAGCAGCACGCCCGTGGGCAGCCGCTCCAGCAGCATCAGCATCGCCTGGCGCTCCACTTCGCTCCCGGCCAATTCCCGGCCGATCTGGAAGGCGCGGCGCAGGTGCGGGTACAGCGTGCGCAGGCGTTCCAGCTCCGCGGTCTCGAAGGGCCCCGCCGGCTTGGGGCGCTGCACGCCGAAGGTGGCAATGCGGGTCGCGTCCCGCGCGAGGGTCACCCCCGCCGTGTAGAACGCGCCCTGGGGGCGCAGGAAGTCGCGGTAGTACTCCGACTCCAGGAACTTCGCATCGGACACGATCCGGTGCGAAGCGGTGACCGTGCCCTCCGGCTTGTCCAGCCGGTAGGCGAAGTTGGGATCCTTGCGGATGTAGTAGTCGTGGTAGGTCTGCAGGCGCTGCAGATCGAGGCCCTGCGAGACGACGAAGGGGGTGTCCATCGTCTTGAAGTCGTGCAGAAACAGAATGCTCGACGTGGCCCCCAGGTACCCTTGCACCTGCTCCAGCACCTGGTGCCACACGTGCGGCTGCAGCGCCGCCTCGTAGATGGAGCCAACCAGCTCCATTGGCACCGGCCGGCTTTCTTGCATCGTCCCGCCTCCTGCGCGAAGGGCAATCCCAGGGCCCCCTGGGACTCTAATGCTCTTGGACAGAGACCACCGCAGTCAGTTCCCCGCAACGCAACCTATCCGAATCCGCCCCGGAACCACAAGCGCGAGATCGGTGGGCAAGGACTATCCCCCGCCGGCCGGGCGTGGCACAGTACAGCCAACCCGACCTCCCGTGGCCCGACCGCATGCGAACATGAGCGCAGCGAGCTTCGAAGTGATCGCATTGGACGGGCCCAGCGGCGTGGGCAAGAGCACCACGGCGCGCGGCCTGGCGGAGCGGCTGGGCTGCTTCTTCCTCTCCTCCGGTCAGATCTATCGCGCCCTGGCGTGGTGCGCGCTGCAGCGCGGCTGGGTGCCCGGGCAGCCGCTCGCCGCGGGCCTGCTGCAGGACGTGCGCATCGCGGTGGACCCCTCCGGCGCCCTGCGCGTCAATGGGCAGAGCCTCGGCGCGGAACTGCGCACGGACGCGATCTCGCAGGCCACCTCCGTGCTGAGCACCCTGCCCGAAGTGCGCGCGCTCTCCAACGGCGTGCAGCGGGACACCGTCGCGGCACTGGCCCGGGCCCGGCATTTCCCTGGCGTGATTCTTGAAGGAAGGGACATCGGCACCGTCGTCTTTCCGGAGGCGCGCCACAAGTTTTTCATCACGGCCAGCACGGCCGTGCGGGCCCGGCGGCGCTACCTGGAGTTGGTGCGCGACGACCCCGCGACCGACCTGGACGAGGTGACGCGGGCTCTGGCAGAGCGCGACCGGCGGGACTCGGAACGGGACCTCGCGCCCCTCAGGCCGGCGCCGGACGCGCTGATCATCGACAGCGGGGAGCTGACGCTGGAGCAGGTGCTGGATCGGTTGGTGGAGGCCGTGCAGGGCCGTCCGGCGCGCACGGAGAGCTGAGTGATCCGTGATGCGGCCGCCACACGTGTGGCGCGCCCGCTACAGCAGCGGGGCATTTTCGCAAGGCGATCGCATTCATGAAAGCTGTCATCCTGGCGGCGGCGCGCAGCGAACGGCTGCAGCCCTTCACGGAGACCCGGGCCAAGCCCATGATCCGCGTCGCCGGCCGTACGATCCTGGAATACATGGCCGCGGCCCTGCGCGAGGCCGGCGTGGTGGATCTGCTGGTGGTGGTGAACCACAAGCGCGAGGGCATCCAGCGCTACTTCGAGCACGGGCACAACTTCGGCCTCAACATCGAGTACGTGCTGCAGGAGCCCATCGACGGCATCGGTGCCGGCCTGCGCCGCTGCGAGTCGGAGCTGAACGGGGAGCCCTTCCTGCTCGTGTATGGCGATGTGCTGACGACCGGACAGCCCTTCACCAATGTGTTGCAGCAGTACAGCGAGTCGGGCTCCGCGGTGGCCGCGCTCTCCCTGCCGCCCTCCTCCAGCGAGTTCGGCAACGTCTACCTGGACAACGACATGCGCATCACGCGGCTGGTGGAAAAGCCGAGCGATCCGCACCTGTCCAATTACGTGTTCGCCGGCATCTACCTGCTGCCGCCCACGCTGTTCCGGGTGCTGGACCAGTGCCAGCACGACATCGAGCAGACCTTCCAGACGCTGATCCGCGACGGCCAGTTCCACGGCACCTTGTGGGAGGGCGGCTGGATCGACGTGCGGCGGCCCTGGCAGATCCTGGAGGCCAACCGCATGGTCATGGACCTGTGGAAGAACGCGGAGATCGACGCCACTGCGCGCCTGGAAGGCAGCGTGCGCATCGAGGGCGCCGTGCACATCGAGGCGGACGTGGTGGTGGGCAGCGGCTCGATCCTGAAGGGCCCGTGCTACATCGGGCGCGGCTCCTACATCGGCAACAACACGCTCATCCGCGAATACTCCTCCCTCGGCCCCGATTCCGTCGTGGGCTACGGCACGGAGCTGAAGAATTGCGTGCTCTTCGGCCGCTCCACGCTGGGCCGGCTCTCGTTCATCGGCGACAGCGTGATCGGCGAGGGCGTGCGGCTGGGCTCGGGCGTCACGACGGTGAACGTGCACGCGGACTGGCGGCACGTGGTGGTGCAGACCGAAGAAGGCCCGATCTCCACGGGCATGAGCAAGGTCGGCGCCTTCATCGGCGACGACGTCTACATCGGCGCGCGGCACGTGCTGGGGCCCGGCACGCGCATCAAGGCGGGCGCCTTCGTGGAAGACGCCATCACGCAACCTTCGCTCCTGTAGGTGTGGCATGTGCGGCATCAGCGGAGTGACCGGCACCGGGGACGTGGTGCAGATCCTCTACGAGTCCATCCGCGCCCTTGAATATCGCGGCTACGACTCCTGCGGGATGGCCGTCGTCAACCATGGCGAGGTGGCCGTCCGCAAGAACGTGGGCGGCGTGGAGGAGGTGAACCAGCGCGAGCACCTCACCGCCATGAAGGGCAGCGCGGGCATCGCCCACACGCGCTGGGCCACCCACGGCAAGGTCTCGCAGGTCAACGCCCATCCCCACGTCTCCATGGACGGGCGCTTTTCCGTGGTACACAACGGCATCATCAACAATTACCTGGAGATTCGCGAGGAGCTGCGCGCCCAGGGCGTCGTGTTCGTTTCCGAGACCGACACGGAGGTCATGGCGCACCTGGTGGCCCTGGCCTACGCGGAGTTCGGCAACGTGGAGGACGCCTTCCTGGCCGCGGTGGGCCGCCTGGAGGGCTCCTTCGCCTTCTGCATGGTGACGGCGGCGGACCCCGAGGCGATCTACTGCGTGCGCGTTGGCTCGCCGCTGGTGCTGGGCCTGTCCAAGGAGCGCAACTTCGTCGCGTCGGACGTGAACGCCTTCCTGCCGCACACGCGCCAGGCGCTGGTGATGGAAGACGGCGAGTACGCCGTGTTGCGGCCGGACCGCGTCGTGCTGCGCCGCATCGCGGATCGCTCGCAGGTGGAGCGCAAGCCCTTCCGCGTGGAGTGGGACGCCGAGACGTCGCGCAAGGGCGGCTATGCCCACTACATGCTCAAGGAGATCTTCGAGCAGCCGCAGACGCTGCTCAACGCGCTCAACGTCCCGCGCGCGGAGATCGAAAAGTACGCGCAGATGGTGATGGATGCGCGGCTCACCTATCTGATGGGCGTGGGCACGACGCACTACGTGGCGCTCACCGGCCAGTACTTCTTCTCGCAGCTCGCCGGGCGCTTCCTGCCCGCGGTGAGCGCGGACGAGTTCCAGGACCTGGCCGTGATCGGCCCGGGCGACCTGCTCATCTCCATCTCCCAGTCGGGCGAGACCTACGATACGCGCCGCGCCGTGGCCAGCGCCAAGCAGCGCGGGGCGCGCACGGCCAGCATCGTCAACGTGATGGGCTCGTCCCTCAGCATGATGACCGACGAGGTGATCCTGCAGGGCTCCGGGCCGGAAATCTGCGTCGTTTCCACCAAGGCCGCGCTGGCGCAAATGGTGATCCTGCTGCGCATCGCACTGGAGCTGGGCCGGCGCAGCGGGCACATTGATACGGCCCGCTACAAGGCGTACTACAAGGACCTGGAGGCCTTCCCCGCCCTGGTGCAGGATGCGCTCAACGAGCGCTCCGGCCTCGTGCGCAACCTGGCCGAGCGGGGCGTGCGCTACAGCAACTGGCTCGTGCTGGGCCGCGGCATTCTCTATCCCATCTCCCTGGAGGCGGCCCTCAAGATGAAGGAAGTGACCTACCTCCATGTGGAGGGCATGCCCGCGGGCTTCCTCAAGCACGGCACGCTGGCGCTGGTGGACGAGTCGATGCTCTCCCTCTTCCTGCTGCCCCCGCCGGAGGAAAAGACCCTGCACGAGCAGACCCTCTCCGCCTTGGAGGAGGTCAAGGCACGCAACGGGCCCGTGCTGGGATTCGTTTTCGAGAACGATCTCCGCGCCAAGCAACTGGTGCCCGACCGCATCGAGCTGCCCGTGGTGCCGGCCACGGTGGCGCCGTTCCTGCACCTGATCTTCGCGCAGCTTTTCGCCTATTTCTCGGCCCTCAAGCTGGGCCGCAGCATCGACAAGCCACGCAATCTGGCGAAATCCGTGACGGTCGGATAAGCTGCGTGGCGGAGCATGGATGCGGCCCGGCCGCGCCCCGCTTGCGCAGGCCGGAACGACCTTGGCAGCCAGACCAGCGAGACCACGATGAGCGAGCGCACCGGAAGGGCCGTGCGCCTTCGGCGGATGGCCGGGGCGGCGGCTGTGCTGGCCCTGCTGCTGCTCGCCGCGCCGGGGGCCTCCGCCCGCGACGGTGTCTTCATGGGGCTGGGCGCCAGCCAGCAGAACGTGGTGTCGGGCATCGACGGCACGCGCATCGTCCAGAACTCCGACGTCAGCCCGACCCAGGAGGCCCGCATGGGCAAGCCGGAATCCGGGCGGGGCATCGCCTTCGATGCCGGCTTCGGCCTCAACGACATCGTGGCGCTGGAACTCCTGCTCTCCATCACGCGACACGCGACCCTCTTCGATCCCAACGGCACGCGGCAGTCCTTCGACGCGACGCTGAGCTCGGTGCAGTTCGGCGTCAAGCTGGGATCGCCCATCGGGCAGATCGGCGAAGTCTTCGTGCGGGGCGGCCTGGGGGGCTACGAACTGGATTACCGCCGCAACAACTTCCAAGTTCCCGGCGGGCAAGTGACGGACGATTCCCGCTTCAGCGGGCGGGGGTATGCGCTGGGCGTGGGGTCGGAGCTGTACTTCGGTCACTGGGGCCTCCAGCTGGCCTACAACACCAACAAGGCCGACTTCGCGACGGTGCAGAGCCAGGGCTTCGCCGGTCCCATCAAGCCGAGCGTGAGCGCGACCATCTCCACCGTGTTCCTGCTGCTCAACTTCTACCTGCAATGAGCCCCTGCGCGGTCGCCGTGACGTCGCCGGCACGCCTCTCCCCTTCCGCCCCGCCCCGCTGCCCGCTGTGAGCCAAGCTTGCCGCACGTCGCGCCTTGCCGGGCGCATCCGGGCCGCCTTGCGCCGCTCGTGGCCGTCGCTGCCGGCTCGCGTGGGCGTGGGCCGGCAGCCGGCGCTCAGCCGGGCGGTACTGACGGTGGTGCTAATGGCGCTGCTGGGGGCGCTCCCGCCGGGCGCAAGGCGCGCCGCCGCCGCTCCGCCGGAACGGCCGCTGCGGCTGGGCATCCACCAGCCGCGGCCGCGCCTGTGCCTGGCCGACGAGCCTTCCCAGCGCGATCTGCGCGTGCTGCGGCTCGTCTTTGGCGTGGCCCGTGTGCCGGAGCAGCGGCTGGACTGGCCGTGGTTCTACCGGGCACAGCCCTGGCCCCGCTACGACCCGCAGGGCATGAACGTGGCGCTGGATTCCGCGGCCTTGTGGAGCCTGCCCATCTACCGCCTGGAGGGGGGCCATCCCAAGTTCCCGCAGGCCGACGCGGTGGACCGCCTGGGCGCCTGGCAGGAGTGGCTGCGTTCGCGCGTGCGCGGCGCCCGGCCGGCAGAGCCGAGCAGCCTGGCCCAGTTGCGGGGGCCGCTGCCCGCCCTGGACCCCTTCTTCCCCAGCCGGCTGGCGGGCAGCCGCGTGCTGCCCTTCGAGATGGGGCGCAACGGCCTGCAGCCCGAGGATCTCTGCCGGCGCTGGCCGGCCGGCGTGAGCCTGCTGCCGGAGAGCGAGGGCTACGCCTACGAGCTGATCAGCAGCCGCGGCACGGGGGGGCCGGGCGGCGGCCCGTTCCACCTCTACGCCTACCGCGAGCGGCGCGACCTGTGGCGGGACTACTTCCGCGGCCGCCTGGATGCGCTGCTGCTCGAGGGGCCGGATTTTGACGGGGAGTTGGAGCGCTACCATGCCTCCCAGCTCGGCGAGTGGGGCGTGGTGCTGGGCACGCAGCAGCTCGTGTTGCGCTTCCGCCCGGACGTGGCCCGGCGGCTGGGGCGCGAGGGCCGCCTCGCGCTCTCGCTGGCGCTGCCGCGCGCGCAACTGGCGCGGGTGGATGGCCCGGGGCGCTTCGCGCCGGTTACGGCGTTCCTGGCCCCGGTGCAGGCGCCGGGCGCCGAGGAGCCCGCCGAGGCGCTGGCCTGGGACACCCTCACGGCGCGCCGCATGTGGCTGGACGCCAAGCACGACCTGCCGGAGCTGCGCCTCGTCACGATGGAGCACCCGCTCCTGGAGAAGCTGGCCAGCCGCATCCAGGCGCAGTGGAACAAGACGCTCAACCTGACCCTGCGCCTGCAGCTACTCACGGTGGACCAGTTCTACCGCCTGATCGATGCGGGGGAGGCGGACGTGAGCCTGGAGGTGATGGACCTGGACGACGGCTCGCTGCAGGATCTCTGGACGGACACCCTGCGCGGCCTGGACGCGCCCCTGGGCGGCAAGCCCGCCGGCTGGGAAGCGGCGCTGCGCAAGGGGCTGCCGTACCTGCCCGTGCTGGGCAACACGCAGTCCGTGCTGCTGCGCCCAGACGCACCGCCGGGCCTGCTGCAGCAGGTCTGCCCGGGCTGCGTGCCGGCCCCGTCCCCGCGCCGGCTGATGCCCGAGCCGCAGCAGCAGGAGAATCCGGAGGGCTGATCAGCCCGCGCCGCTGCCCCCCGCGCCGCGATCCGGCGCCGGCGCCGACGCCAACACCTCCGCCAGCGCGCGGATGTGCGCGGGTGTGCAGCCGCAGCACCCGCCCAGGATCGCCACGCCCGCGGCGGCCAGCGGTGCCAGCCACGCCGCGAACTCCGCCGGCGTCAGGCGCGGGGCAGCCGGCCAGGGCGGCGGCCCCGCGCCGCTGTCCAGCCCCGCCAGCACGGCCAGGGGC
>JBGOUY010000030.1:0-22419 GCA_041477795.1 bacterium | reverse complement strand
GTGTCGCTACTGCCTCCTCCGCCCCCGCCACCACCGCCTCCTCCGCTGCTGCACGCGCCCAACGCAATTGCCAGAATGCCGATGCCCAGTTTCAGGATACTGTTCCTCATCTGCCTACCTCCCGCCCGTGTTGATGGAATTTGCGACCCTATCCAAGCATGGGGTTGATGACACAAGAAAGTCCAGAGTGTCGGTTTCCGCCAGGTTGGCGCCCATCACCACGGCCCAATCAGGATCTCCATGCGGGGGAATTTTCGCACCGGGGCCAGGGTTGCGCTAGCGCAGGGGCACCAGTTGCGGGGCGCGCACCCACACGTGCTCGCTCACGGCGGCGAAGGTGAGCACCAGCACGCACGCTGGGAACACGGCCAGTCCATTGCCCGGGGCCGCCAGCAGCAGCACGAGCGGCAGCACGTTGCCCAGGCTCACCGCCGCCCAGAAGGGCAGCCGCAACGGCCCGCGCCAGATCATGTGCAGGGCCGCCTGGGTATCGTGAGACACGTGGGGCAGCGTGAACTCGATCAGCAGCATCCCCAGGTAGGCGACGAGGGCGGCCTGCAGCGCCGTGACCAGCGTGGCTTCGACCCCCGTGCCGCCCAGCAGCGCCAGCAGGAGCACCATTGCGCCGCCGGTCTTCACGCTCTGCGTGAGCATGTGCACGGGCAGCAGCGGGCTCTGCCACAGGTCGCGGCCCTTGGCCTGCCCCAGCAGGAAGGCCGTGTAGACGGCGGACAGCACGGCCAGCACGACCAGCAGCGCCAGCAGCCAGGCGGCATCCCCCCGCCCTGCCAGCGCCAGCCCCAGCCACAGGGTCGTCAGGCCGCCGAAGGCGGCGATGATGTAGGCGCCACGCACCAGCCAGGAGCGCCACTGCGGCCGCAGCAGCACGTACAGGAAGCGCCACGGGCGGTCCAGGTCCTTCACCAGCAGCGCCCCCGTCACGCCCAGGAACAGCAGCGAGATCAGCGCCAGGCCCACCTGCAGGCGCGGGCGCAGCGGCATCAGGCCGCTCAGGTGCAGCAGCAGCGGCAGGAACAGCACGCCGGCGGCGATGGACTTGCTCCACAGGTATCCGCTCACCTCCCAGTCCCACAGCACGCCGCGCTGCGGGATGTCGTAGGCGCGCCGCGCGCCGTCGCCCTCCTGCTGCACGCGGCGTTCGGCGCGGGCCAGCGTTTCGGCGGAATAGGGCAGCAGCTTGAGGCGCTCGACGGCGCCCGCGGTCGCCCCGGCGAAGTGACCCACCCCGGCGACCTGCTCGGCCTGCAGGTAGCCCGCGCTGGACGGCGCCAGCTCGGGCCGCAGGGCGGCCGCGTCCGCGTTGATGTAGAAGAGCTTGGGCCGCGTTCCCTTCTCCGGCTTGCGCACCTGGGTGGGGTTGCGGCTGAGCGTGCTGGCGATCTCGCTGGCCGGATCGTCCAGGTCGCCCGAGAGGATCGCGTGCACGGGGCAGACGATGACGCAGGCGGGCTCCAGGCCGCGATCGACGCGGTGCGCGCAGTAGTTGCACTTGGATGCGGTGTGCGTATCCGGGTCGATGTGCAGCGCATCGTAGGGGCAGGCTTGCATGCAGGCCTTGCAGCCGATGCAGCGCTCCCGGTCGAAGTCCACGATGCCGTCCGCCCGCACGTAGAGCGAGCGCACGGGGCAGATTTCCACGCAGGGGGCATCCGCGCAGTGGTTGCAGCGATGCACCGTGAAGGTGCGGCGGGTCTGGGGGAACACCCCCTTCTCCACGTACTTGACCCAGGTGCGGTTCACCCCGATCGGCGTTTCGTGCTCGGCCTTGCACGCCACGGTGCAGGCGTGGCAGCCGATGCAGCGCCGGTTGTCGATGATGAACCCGTAATTCATGCGGGCCTGGCGTAGGTGTGCGGCAACGGGGCTGGCAGTGCTGCCGCAGGACGCTGCCGCAGGTCGGTTCGGCGGCGCCCCAGCGGGCGGCAGTGCGCCGGCGCGGCGGGGGTGCGCGCGCCATCCGCAGCGCTGCGCCGTCGGGATTGTGGGGCCAACCCCTGACGGGTGTCAAGGCGACAGCGCTGGGCGCCGTGCGGTGCGGTGCTGCCAGGTTGGGGCGGGGTGCAGCGAAGGGCGGAAGGCGCCGGGGTGGCGGCGGGACGCGGCGCGCCGCCAGGTCGGCGGCGGCGAAACTCCGGGCTGCGCGGGCGGGCGGCTCGCGGGCGGCGGCTAGCCGGCGGCGGCGTCCACCTGGGGCTTCTCGGCGGGCGGCTGCTGGTAGATGATGCGCTGGCAGGTGGGGCAGGTGAAGAGCTTGCCGTTGGCGGCCAGCAGCTGGTTGTACGTCTGCGGCGGCAAGGCCATGTTGCAGCCCATGCACGAGCCGGCCGCGACGGCCACGATGGCCGGCTGGCGCCCGCCCTTCATCAGGCGCTGGTACAACGCGAAGGCAGAGTCCCCGAGGGACTTGAGCTGCTCCTGCACGCGCTGGGTCAGCTCGGCCACCTCCTGCTCCAGCCCCTGCCGCTCCTTGAGGATGACGGCTTCCTCGCCCTGGTAGGTCTCCAGCACGCGGCCATAGGTGGCGCGGCGCTCCTCCAGGCGCGGAGCCAGATCCTCCTGCTTCACGCGGCGCTCGAGGATCTCGTCCTGCAGGCGGGTATTGAGCCGGCGCGCCTCATCCACCTGCTTGCGGGCGGCCATGTACTCCTTCTGCGTGGTGACCCGCTTCATGTGCTCCTCGAACTTCTCAATGGTGTCGAGGGCGATCTTGATGGTGGTGTCCCGCTCGCGCACCTCGTTCTCACACAGCGTCCAGGGTTCCAGCACCTCGTTGAGCAGGGCCTCCTCCGCCTCGAGCTGGCGGCGGGCCTCGGCCAAGCGCTGCGGGATGCGGCGCAGCTTCAGATTCAGTTCGAAGATACGGGCGTCGGTCTCGCCCACGGCGATCATGTGCTCGGTTGCGGTGTTCATGGCGAACGGTCCTCAGGCGCTAAACGGACAAAGGGAGGGATGCGGAAGCGGGGCAAAAAAAAAGGTGCATCGGGACTCGATGCACCTTGATCTGGTTCGGTATCTTGCGCTCCCCCGACGCTGCACTCCGCCTGAGCCAGGCGGGGGAGCAGGCCACCCCCGGCGGCGATCGCCGGAGCGGCTGCTGATTCGGTCGCGATGTCGAATACCCTGAGCTGCATCTCGGACGAGGTTGGTTCCAGGCTGGCAAGTGGTGGGCCCACCTGGGTTCGAACCAGGGACCATCCGATTATGAGTCGGACGCTCTAACCGCTGAGCTATAGGCCCAGTTCTGACTCAAGCCTTTCGCTTCCGGTCTATGAGCCTAACATGGTGGGCAACGGGGTGCAACCGCCTCAGCGCGGCACGGCCGCCGGCACGGGCCGGGCCGGCACCTGCCAGCGCTGGTGGCTGCGGGCGTCCAGCGCCGTCAGCACCCCGCCGTAGACGCAGCCCGTATCGATGCCGTAGCAGCCGTGCTCGTGGAAGATCTCGCCGTGCGCCAGGCCCATGGTCTGCGTGGGCGTGTGGCCGAAGATCACCGGCTTGCCGCGCCACTGCGCCAGGTTGCGGAAGAAGCGCTCGCGGATCCACAGCAGCACCTCGGGCTGCTGCGCCTCCATGCGCTCGATGTGCACGTCGATGCCCGCGTGCACGAAGATGGCGCTGTCGTCCTCGTAATAGGTCAGCAGGCGGCGCGAGAAGCGCTCGAAGCCGGGCAACTGGCGCCGCTCGGGCGGACGGCGCTGCCACTCGAAGGGCTCCTCCCCGAAGCTGGCCAGCGTGGCGTCGCCGCCGTTGAAAAGCCAGAGCGAAATCTCCTCGCGCTGGGCGATGGCGTTGGCCATGAGCGCCTCGTGATTGCCCATCAGCAGGCGGCAGGGACGCGCCTCGGCCAGCGCCTCCACGTAGCGCAGCACCCCGGCGGAGTCCGGCCCGCGGTCCACGTAGTCGCCCAGGAACACCAGCTCCTCCTCGCCGGGGAGCTGCGCAATGAGGGCCCGCAGGGCCGCCAGGCAGCCGTGGATGTCGCCGATCGCGATGGCCATTCGCTCACGCTGGCCGAAGGGGGTGGATGCGGGACGCTGCGCCTGGCTCGGCGCCCACGCGCGGCTAGGCGCCCACGCGCGGAGCTGGGCCCAGCTCCGCCGGACGGGCCGGATCGGCGCACCATTGGCTCCAGGAACCCGCATAGAGCCGGCCCAGGGGCAGCCCGGCCACCGCATGGGCGAGCAGGTTGTGGCAGGCCGTCACGCCGGAGCCGCAGTAGTGCACCGTGCGCTCCGGCGGCGTTGCGTCGTAGGCCGCCAGCAGCCGCTTGCGCAGGCGCGCGGGGCTGAGGAACACGCCTTGCCCATCCAGGTTGCCCTGGAAGGGCAGGTTGATGGCCCCCGGGATGTGCCCGGGCCGGGGGTCGATCGGCTCCTGCTCGCCCCGGTAGCGCACACCGGCCCGCGCATCCACCAGCAGCAGCGCGGGCGAGGTGAGCTGCGCCTGCAGCTCGTCCAGGGCCATCTCCAGACGGGGGTCGGGCTCGGCCCGGTACAGGCGCGGGAGGGGGGCCGGCACGGCGGTCTCCGTGGGATAGCCCTCGCGCTCCCAGCGCGCGTAGCCGCCGTTGAGCACCGCGGCGTGGGCATGGCCCAGCGCGCCCAGCATCCACCACAGCCGCGCGGCGAAGGCGCCGCCGGCCTCGTCGTAGGCCACGATGCGGGTGCTGCGCCGTGCGCCCTGGCGCCCCAGCCAGACGCAAAAGTCCGCCCAGGCGGGCAGGGGATGCCGCCCCGCGCCCGGCGCGAGCGGGCCGCACAGGTCGTGATCCAGGTCGGCGAAGACCGCGCCCAGCAGGTGCCCCGCGCCATAGGCGCGGCGGCCGTGCTCGCGATCGCTGAGGGCGTGGCGGCAGTCCACGACCAGCCAGCCCGGCTGGCCCACGTGCGGCGCCAACTGCTTGGGCGTGATGAGCGGTCGCATGGCCCCAGCCCGGAGGTGGATCGGTGCGGCGCGCCGGAGCGAATGCGATCCAGCCGCCCCTGCGCGACTCAGCCTAGCATTCCCCGCCGCGGGGGAGGAAGGGGCGCCGGCTCAGCCGCGGATATCGCGGAAATCCTCGTCGCTCAGGTCCCGCAGCTCCGGCGGCAGCAGTTCCGATCCGGTGCCGGTGGCGTCGCGCTGGGCCTGTTCGCGCTCGATGCGCTCGCGCAGCCCCATGGGCCGCTCCGCGGCCGGAGCCACGGAGGCCGGCGTGTCCGGCGCAGCGGCCGGCGGAACCGCTCCCGGCTTGCTGGGCCGAGCCGCGGGGCGAACGGGCCGGCCGAGTGCGGGCCGGCCGAGTGCGGACGGCGCGGCCGGGCGCCCCGGCCGGGGACGCAACGGCCCGACGCGATCCGTACGCGCGCCGACTGCGGGCGCCCGGGTTACCCGGAGCGCCCGGGAGGCGCGGGGCGCCTCGAGGCGCGGCGCCGTGCCCGCATCCATCCGTGCTGCCGCCGCGGCGCGTTCCCGGCTCAGCGAGCGGCTGCCCACCAGCTCGGCCAGTTGACTGACACGGGCGCTCAGGCTGCGCGCCTGGGCGGAAAGCTGCGTCGAGGCGGAGGCGGTCTGCTCCGCGTTGGCGGCGTTGGTCTGCGTCACCGCATCGATCTGGCCCAGGGCGGCGTTCACCTGCCGGATCCCTTGCGCCTGCTCGGCAGTGGCCTTGGCCACGCTTTCGACCCGTTCGGACACGCGCTGGATGCTGACGCGGATGCTGGCCAGCCGACCGGCCACCTCGTCGGCGGTATTCACGCCGAGCTGCGCCTTGTCCAGGGCGGTCTGGATCAGGCCGCCGGTGTTGCGGGCGGCATCGGCGCTGCGCAGCGCCAGGTTGCGCACCTCCTCGGCCACCACGGCGAAGCCCCGCCCCGCGTCCCCCGCGCGCGCGGCCTCCACGGCTGCGTTGAGCGCGAGCAGGTTGGTCTGGAAGGCGATCTCGTCGATGGTCTTGATGATGCGCGCGGTCTGATCCGAGGCGGCCTTGATCTCGTTGATGGCATCCACCATGCGCCGCACCGCCTCCGCCCCTTGGTTGGCCGATTGCTGCGCCTCCCGGGTGGCCGTGTCGGCCTCGCGGGCGCCTTGCGCGTTGCTGGTGATCATGCCGGACATCTGCTCCATGGTGGAGGAGGTCTCTTCCAGGCTGGCGGCCTGCTGCGAGCTGCTGGAGGCCAAGGACTGGCTGGCGGAGGAGACCTGCGCGGAGGCCGAGCCGATCTCCCCGGAGGAGCGGCTCAGGCCCTCGATGATCTCCGCCACCGGCCGCACGATGGAGCGCGTGATGGCCCAGGCCAGCGCCAGTCCCACCAGCAGCGCCAGCACGCTGCCCAGGATCACCCACAGCAGCGCACTGGCCTCGCGCTCTTCCGCGCCGGAGGCGGAGCGCTGCGTGAGGGTGACGATCTCGCGCTGCAGCGTGCCGGCGTTCTGGGTGAGCGCCTGCAGGTCCGCCTCCAGCTTGTTGGCCTGCGCGGTGGCTTCCGGCACCTTGCCGGCCTGGATCAGCAGGATGATCTCCCCGGCCTGCTGCTCGTAGGCGGCGCGCTGGGCGACCATGGCCTTGAGCCGGTTCTGCACGGAGCCGAACCGTTCGCGGGTCCCGTCGTCGCGGGCCCCAGCGATGGCTCCGGCGACCCGCCGCTGCGCCTCGGCAACGGCCTTGCCCACCTCCGTGCCGAGCGCATCGAAACCCGCCTGGGCGGCGCTGCGCAGGGCGGTGGTCTCGGGCGTTGCCGTGCCCCCGGCATAGCGCAGGATGCGCTCCAGGTTCACGGTCTGCTCGAGCTGGGCCAGGGCGATGACCGTGATCAGGTCGGACAGCGGCAGATTAATTTCCGAGATCTCGTGCAGATCCTTGTCGATCTGGTTGATCCGCAGCAGGCTGAAGGCGGCGAGGATCTGCTGGATCAACAGGATGACGACCACCAGGGTGAAGATCTTGGTGGCAAGGCGGGCGTGCCGGAACATGGCGACCTGGAAACGCAGGGCCTCCGCAGCGCGGAGTGCCAGGGGTGGTTGGATGCGGTGCAAGACTCCACTGGCCCGCGCCGGGCATCCGGAAGCTGGGATGGAGGCAGACGGGAGTGGTGCAGCGGGCTCAGCCCCCTCTGCGCAGGCTGCGCGCAGCAGGGGATTCGCGGGACCATAACACCGGGGCCGCGCCATGGGAAGCGACGCCCCGGGCCGACCGAGCGGGTGCCGGTCGACCGGCGCGAGACCTCATCCTCCCTGCAAGCCGCGCCTGCGGCGCCGCTTGCGTCCCTCCTGCCCCGCTAGGCAGGGCAGGAGGGGCTTTTTGCCACGGCCGGACGCTATCGCCTCGCTGGGACCCCACCCCGGCCCCTCCCCCGGTGCCGTCGGTTCGCCCCGCGAGCGGGGCTCACGGCAGGGAGGGGCGCGGGTTTGCGAACCCTTTCGCGGCGAGCAAGCCCCTTCCCTGCCTAGCGGGGAAGGGGTTGGGGGATGGGGTCCAACGCGATGCCGCAGCCCATTTATGATGTAAGTTACTGCAGGGACACATCCTAGTCCTGGCGGGTGGCCTGCAGCACTTCCTCCACGGAGGTGATGCCGTCGCGAATGAGCCGGATGCCCCAGTGCCGCATGGTCTTCATGCCCGACTTGATGGCCGCTGCGCGGATCAGGTTGGACTCGTTGGTGGTGTGCAGCACCTTCTTGATCGAATCTTCGATGACCATCAGCTCGAACAGGCCGAGGCGACCGCGGTAGCCGGTGCCGTTGCAGGCCGGGCAGCCCTTGCCGTGGTAGATCTGCGTGATTTCCTCGATGCCTTCCTCACGCAGGCCCAGCTCGCGCAGGAGCTCGGGCACGGCCGGCTCGCCCTCCTTGCACTCCAGACAGACGCGTCGCACCAGGCGCTGGGCCAGCACGCCCATCACGGTGGAGGACACGAGATACGGCTCGATGCCCATGTCCACAAGCCGCGTCACGGTGGAGGCGGCGTCGTTGGTGTGCACGGTGGAGAACACCGTGTGGCCCGTCAGCGCGGCCTGGATGGCGATCAGCGCCGTCTCGCGGTCGCGCATCTCGCCCACCATGATCACGTCCGGATCCTGCCGCAGCACCGAGCGCAGGGCATTGGCGAAGGTGAGTCCGGTCTTGACGTTGACCTCGGTCTGCACGTAGCCGGGAATCTTGTATTCGACCGGGTCCTCGATGGTCATCACATTGTTCTTGTAGCGGTCGATCTCCCCCAGCGCCGCATAGAGCGTGGTGGTCTTGCCCGCGCCGGTGGGCCCGGCCACCAGGATGATGCCGCCCGACTGGTTCACCAGCGTGCGCAGGCCGCCGTAGACGTCCTGCGGCAGCCCGAGCTTGCGCAGGTCGAACAGGTCCTGATCCTGGTAGAGCAGCCGCATCACGGCCTTCTCGCCGTGCACCGTGGGCATGATGGAGACCCGGATGTCGATGCGCCGCCCGGCGATCAGGATCAGCGTGCGGCCGTCCTGCGGCAGGCTGTGCTGGGAGATGTCCAGGCGCGACATGATCTTGATGCGGTTCACCAGCGGGCGCTGCACGGCGATGGGCAGGTTGGTGGCCGTCAGCAGCACGCCATCCACGCGGAAGCGCACGTTAACCTCCGCCGGCGTGGCGTCGATGTGCACGTCCGAGGCGTTGTGCTTGGCGGCCTGGTACAGGATGTTGTTGAGCAGCCGCTTGAGGGGCTCCTCGTCCCGCGCGTCGATGAGGTCCTCCGGCTCCTCGATGCCCCAGCCATAGTTGCCCACCGGCACGTCGGCCTCGTCGAAGTCCTCGATCACCTGGTCGGTGCCGCGTTGGTTGCGGTCGTAGGCGCGGTTGATGAGGCTCAGGATGGCCGCGTGCGTGGAAACCACCGCGTGCACCTGGCGCTTGAAGTGCCGGCCCACGTCCAGCACGGGCTCCATCTGCTCCGGGCTCTCCAGCGCCACCCACAGCTCCGCGTCGGTGAGGGCGAAGGGGAAGAAGTTGAACTTCTTGGCGTAGCGGATGGGGACGGCCTGCGTGAATTCGGGCAGGAGCTTCGCATCGTCCAACTGCGGATAGAAGTCCAGATCGAACAGCAGCGCCACGGCCTGCTGGAAGACGTCCGGCGTCACCACCTTCTGGCTGACGAGCGTCTGGCGCAGCAGCCCGACGGCCTCGAGCCGGCGCGGCAGGCCCGCATCGGCCACCACCAGCACGTCGCGCGGCACGTGGAACACGTCGTCCAGGATCTGCAGCAGCGGGTGCAGCGCGGGGCCGGCCGGCGCTTCCTCCGCCGGCTCGCCGCCGGGTGGCGCGGCGACGGGCGACCCGCCGGGGGCCGGCTCGGCGCTGGCCTGCGGGTCCGTGACCAGAGAGGTGATGTCGCTCGTTTCGCTCATGGGGGCCTGTCCCAGCGGGTTGGCAGGGCTGCGTCGCGTTGGCCCGGCCAGTATAGCAGGAATGGCCCGTCCGGCCACCCACCGCGCTGCGGAGCGGCCGCCGCCCCTCAGCCCGCCTGGCGCCGGCGCTCCTGTTCCGCGCCGCGCGGCGCTAGTGTGATGTCCCACAAGTTTCTTGATAATTTCACGGCCGGGCGCAATCGCCTCGCTGGGACCCCACCCCGGCCCGCTCGCGCGGGCCGGCCCCTCCCCCGGTGCCGTCGGTTCGCCCCGCGAGCGGGGCTCACGGCAGGGAGGGGCGCGGGTTTGCGAAACCGTTCGCGGCGAGCAAGCCCCTTCCCTGCCTAGCGGGGAAGGGGTTGGGGGATGGGGTCCAACGCGATGCCGCAGCCCATTTATTCTGTAAGTTACTTCAGGGACACAACACTAACCCGCCGTGCGCTGGCGCTCCTGCTCCACCAGCACGCGCCGGAGGATCTTGCCCGAGGGGGATTTGGGGATGTGCTCCACGAATTCCAGCCGCCGGATGCGCTTGAAGGGCGCCACGCGCTCGGCGACCCAGGCCATCAGCGCCTCCGCGGCCGGCGCCCGCTCCGGATCGCGGGCCACCACGAAGGCCTTGGGCACCTCGCCCGCTTCCGCATCCGGGCTGGGGATGACGGCCGCATCGGCCACGGCCGGGTGCGTCACCAGCAGCGCTTCCGGCTCGGCGGGCGCCACCTGGTAGCCCTTGTACTTGAGCAGCTCCTTGAGGCGATCCACGATCCAGGTGAAGCCCTCCTCGTCCACCTGGCCGATATCGCCGCTGTGGTACCAGCCCGCGCGGTCGATGCTGGCCGCGGTGGCGTCCGGGCGGCCGAGGTAGCCCTTCATGATCTGCGGCCCGCGCAGCCACAGCTCGCCGAGGCGGCCCGGCCCCAGGCGTTCGCCGCTGGCCACGTCCACGATCATCATTTCCGTGCCCGGGATGAGCAGGCCCACGGAGCCGGACTTGTTGCGGCCCGGCGCATCGGGACAGAGGTGGGTCACCGGGCTGGCCTCCGTCATGCCGTAGCCCTGCGCCAGGACGCAGGCGAGCCGCTCCTGCGCCTCGCGCTCCACGGCCACGCCCAGCGGCGCCGCGGCGGAGAACAGCATGCGCACCGCCGAGAGATCGTGGCGCTCCACGGCCGGATGCCTGGCGAGCTGCAGCACGATGGGCGGCACCACGTACAGGTAGGTGCCCCGGTAGCGTTGCAGCAGGGCCAGGTAGGATTCCAGCTCGAAGCGCGGCACCGTGACGATAGTGGCGCCCCGCGCCAGGCCCCCGGCCATCACCACGCCCATGCCGTAGATGTGGAAGAACGGCATGACGGCGATCACCACGTCGTGCGGGTGCACCCCGCCGCACCAGGAGGCGGCCTCCACCTGGTGCAGGTTGGCCACCAGGTTGCGGTGCGTCAGCATGACGCCCTTGGGCAGGCCGGTGGTGCCGCTGGAATAGGGCAGCGCGATCACGTCCTGCGCGGGGTCGATGGATACGGCGGGCGGCGCTCCGCCGCGCTCCAGCAGCACCTGGAAGGGCGTCGTGCCGGGCACGGCGTCGAAGGTGAACACTTCCTCGATGTCCGTCTGCTGCGCGGCGGCCTGGGCCTTGTCCAGCACCGCCCCCACGGTGAGCAGGAAGCGCGCGCCGGAATCCCGCAACTGCACGGCCAGCTCGTCGGCGGTGTAAAGCGGATTGACGGTGGTGTTGATGCCGCCCAGCAGCGCCACGGCAAAGAAGGCGATGGCGTACTCGGGCCGGTTGGGGCTGTAGATGGCCAGCACGTCGCCCTTGCGCAAGCCCCGCGCCGCCAGCCCCGCCGCGCAGGCGCGCACGGAGCGCGCCAGCTCGCGATAGGTGAGCGTGCGGCCGCTCGGGCCGTCGATCAGGGCCGGCTTATCCCCCATCCGCTCCAGGCGGCCCAGCACGAAGGCGGGCAGCGATACCGCCGGGATCGTCAGCTCCGGCACGCGACTGCGATAGATCATAGCGTCCCCCTCCCCACGCTGGCCGAGCGGCCGGGCGCCGCTACGGCCGCGCTACGGCCAGCGCCGCGGCCGTCCCGCGTGCCGAGCGCCGCGGCGCGCGGCGGCCATTCTAGCGCAGGCATTGCGGGCGCACCACCGTTTGGCTAGCGTCGCTGAGTGGGGGCGGGGGGAGCTCCCCTCAGCCCGGACAACCGATGACGATCGCGCGCCGCATCGCGCGGGGGGCCCTGGGGCTGACCGTGCTGGGGCTGGCTCTGCTCCTGGCGCAGCCCGCCGGCGCCCTGGAGCGGCGGAGGCCGCAGTTCCAGACCGAGCCTTCCTACCTGGTGCTCCCGTTCCCTTACAGCTTGCCCGGCATCGGCAGCGGCATCGCCGTGACGGGTCTGGCGGGCAACGTGCTCGGCACCCACGCCGACATCAACGGCATCCTGGTCACGGGCGATGCGAAGGGCGAGATTCTGGGCCTGGAGGACATCCACCTGGTGCCCGAAACTCTGATCGTAGACCTCTTCTTCCAGAAGCTGACGCGCGCGGAGGTGAACAATTACCAGACGCGCGGCATGAACTCCGGCAAGAGCGACTACACCCTGCTCGACCTGAACCAGGTGGACAGCGCCTCGGGGCAGATCCGCCTGACCCTGTGGGAACGGCGCCTCGAGCTGAGCGCGGGCCGGGAGAAGCAGAAGATCGCGGTGGTGAGCATCCGCGGGTCGGATGGGCACCTGATCTCGCAGCTCGACGAACCGTACCGCCAGACGACTTCATCGCAATTCGTGGGCGGACAGCTCGACTACACGGACGACTACGCCGACCCGCGCGTGGGCGTGCGCCTGGGCGTCACGGTCAAACATACCCCGCCCGCTTCGCCGGTGGAGGCGGACTTCGATGTCCAGGACTTCAGGCTGAACGGGTACGTCCCGCTGGGGCGGCTCAGCACGCTCCTGCTGAGCTACTTCCAGTCCGACGCCAGCGTGCGGCGCAAGGGATTGACGGATCCGGCTGCAATTGCCGCCGAGCTCGGGTTCAACTGTGCTGCGGGCGACACGGCCTGCCTGATGGCCCAGGCGGCGCTGGTGGGCACCTTCGTCAATGCCCGCTCCAACGGCACCGCCACCGCCCTGGGTGGCGACAATCGCCTGCGCGCCTATCCGCGTGAGCGCTTCAATGGCGCCCACACGCAATTCATGGCCGCCGAGCTGCGCTGGAACCTGACCGACGAGGTCACCCCGTTCGACTACTACATCTGGAAGGACGTGCGCACCAACGTGCAGGTGGCCCTCTTCGCGGAGCGCGGCAGCGTGGGGGAGACCCGCGACGAGGTGGGCCGCGCCTGGCGCAATTCCTATGGCGTCGGCCTGCGCATGGTGTCCGCCTCCGGATTCGTCTACCGGGCCGACGCCGCCACGGGCGATGAAGGCGGCGCGGTGTCCATCATCTTCGGCTACCCGTTCTGAGCGCGGTACGGCGGCGCGCGCCTCAGGCCGCGTCCAGGTGCGGCGCCAGGGCCGCGGCGACGAGCGCCGGGTGGGTCAGCGGGGACAGGTGGCCGGCGCCGGGCAACACTTGCAGCCGCGCCGCGGGCAGCAGCTCCGCCAGCAGCTCGGCGATGCGGCGGAAGTGCGGCCGGGTGCGCTCGCCGTACAGCAGCAGCGCCGGCAGCGTGAGGGTGCGGCACTCCTCCAGCGTGGTGTCGTCGCTCAGGTTGGCGTACCAGCAGGAGACGACGGCGCCGGTCAGCCCGAGGAACTTCGCCCGCGCCGCCTCCGTCAATGCGGCCCAGCCGCCCGGCTCGCCGTCGCCGTCCAGGAAGCGCTGCCAGGCGCCGCTGACGTCCCCGGCCGCCACGTCCCGGATGAAGGCGCGCGCGAACTGCCGGTACCCCTCCGCCAGGGCGCGCTCCCCGGCGCGCTCCAGCAGCGAGAGCGCGATCGGCTCCAGCAGCGTGAGCGAGCGCAGCGATTCGCGGTGGCGCAGGGCGAAACGGACGGCCACGCCGCCGCCATAGGAGTGCCCGACCAGGTGCACCGGCTCGCCCAGCCGCTCGATGACGGCCCGCACCAGCGCCGCCTCCGCGTCGTGGCTGCGGGCCTCCGGCGCGCCGGGCCAGGGGTCCGTGCCGCCGTGGCCGTAGTGATCCACGGTGACCGTGCGATAGCGCGGCGCCAGGCGCTCGCAGACCGCCTTCCACTGGGCGCCCGAGGAGCCGCCCCCGTGCAGCAGCACCACGGGCGGGCCGCTGCCCGTCTCGCGATAGGCGACGCGCGTGCCCCCGACGTTCAGCGTGGCCATGGCTCCCCCCTGCGGCTGCCTGGACGGGCCGCGCCGCGTGTGGATGCGCTGCCGCCGCCCGCGCGTCACCCGGCGGTGTGCCGGGGCGGCGCCAGGGCGGCACACGATCGCTTTCCTTGTCTGATCCGGGTGCGGCGGTCGTGTCCACCCGCTGCTTGCGCGCGGGCTACCAGTCCACGGTCATGGCCGCGCCCAGGCCCAGGTAGGGCCGCAGGCTCTCGGCGCCTTCCATGCGCTCCACGGTGACGACGCCCTCGGGCAGCTCCTCCACGAAGCGCGAGGGCCGGCAGATCTCCGGCCGGCCGCCGGTGTAAGTCACCAGCGGCACGGTCAGCTCCAGGTAGCGCATGCAGCGCGTGACGGCGACGTAGAACAGGCGCCGCTCCTCCTCCAGGCGCTCCAGCGGCTCCAGGCAGCGGGCGTGCGGGAAGCGTCCATCGGCCAGGCCGATCAGGAACACCACGTCCCACTCCAGCCCCTTGGCCTGGTGGATGGTGGTGAGGGTGAGGAACTCCGGGTCCTCCTCCTGCTCCTGCTCGTAGTCGCGGATCACCGTGCCGCCCACCAGGGCGAGCTGGGAGAGGAAGCGCTCCACGTTGCCGAACTGGGAGGCGAATTCGGCCAGGTAGGTCAGGTCGGCCTCGCGCTCGTGGGCATTGTCGAACTGGTTGTAGAGCGTGGCGTGGTAGAAGCCGCGCGTGACGCGCAGGATCATCTCCGCGGGCGCGACGCCCTCCTCCAGGAGCTGCTTGAAGGTCGCGGCCAGCTCCGCCCAGGCCTCGCGCGCCTTGGCCGGGATGGCCTTGGCCAGCGCGGCATTGTCCGGCGAGAGCCGCACGGCGCGCTGTTCGGCGAAGATGCGGTAGATGCGCTGGGCGGTGCTGTTGCCCACGCCGGGCAGCAGCTTGAGGATGCGCAGCCAGGCGATCTCGTCCAGCGGATTGAAGATCACCTTGAGGAAGGCCACCACGTCCTTCACGTGCGCCTGCTCGAAGAACTTGACGCCCGAGCGCACCATGAACGGGATGCCCACCTCCGTGAGGCGCATCTGCAGGGCGGCGGACTGGCTGTGGCCGCGGTAGAGCACGCCCATCTGCGAGAGCGGCACGTCCCGGTCGCGGTAGGCCAGGATGCGCTCGACGACGAGGTCCGCCTCCTCGTACTCGTCGCGCACGTGGGTGACGCGGGGCTGCTCGAGCTGCGGCCGCACGGCGGTCAAGTGCTTGGTGAACTGGGCCGTGTTGTGGTTGATGGAGGCGTTGGCCAGCGCCAGGATGTCCGGCGTGCTGCGGTAGTTCTGCTCCAGCCGGTAGATCTGCCCGCCGAAGCGCTCCGGGAAGCTCAGGATGTTCTCGAAGTTGGCCCCGCGCCAGCCGTAGATGGACTGCGCATCGTCGCCCACCACCATCAGGTTGCCGTGCTTGCGCGCCAGCAGGGCCAGCAGCTCGGCCTGGATGTAGTTGGTGTCCTGGTACTCGTCCACCATCAGGTAGCGCACGCGATTGGCCAGCTCCAGCTCGGTGTGGCCGGCCAGCAGGGCGTGCCAGTTGTCCAGCAGATCGTCGAAGTCCATGGAGTTGTTGGACTTCTTTTTGCGCCGGTAGAGGGCCTGGATCGCCTCCAGGTCGCCCACGAATTCCTCCAGCCAGGGGTACTCGCGCTCCACCAGCGCCCCGATCTCCAGGTTGCGGTTGAAGGCCATCGAGAGCACGGTCTGCACGACGGCGGCGGTGGGGAACTTGCGCTCGTTGCTCTTGGGCACGCACTCGCCGCTGGCGGCCTTGATCAGCTCGCGCGAATCGGTCTCGTCGAGGATGGAATAGTTGCGCTCGTAGCCGAGCAGGTTCGCGTAGCGGCGCAGGAAGCGGTTGGCGACGGAGTGGAAGGTGCCGGCGATGAGGCCCTTGCTGGCGGCCGGGCCGCCCAGCAGGGCGTCCACGCGCAGGCGCATCTCCTCGGCCGCCTTGTTGGTGAAGGTCATCATGAGGATCGCGCCGGGCGGCACGCCCACCTCGATCAGCCGCGCCACGCGGTGCGTGATGACGCGCGTCTTGCCGCTGCCGGCCCCGGCGATGACGAGCGCCGGGCCTTCCAGGTGCGCGACGATGCGTTCCTGCTGCTCGTTGAGCTGGGAGGAGGCGGGTTGCGACGGGACGGAATGGGACGGTGCTGAATGGGGCGGTGCCATCGGAGCGGTCCGGCTGGAGCTCAGGGCGGACCTCCCTGGCCCGCCAGGAAACCACGGTAGCACGGCGGGCAGGGGATAGGGAGGGCAATCGAGTCAGGAAGGTCCTCTTCCCGCGGCTCGGCAACAAGAGCCACCATTCGAACTTGCTATCGGTTCGACGGGTTCACGTCACCCCTCCCGCACCGTGCCGGTCCGCCCAGACCCCGTTGCCGAGGCCGCTAACGTCCGGCCCACATCCTGCGGGGCCTCCCCCTAACCCCCTCCGAAGGAGGGGGAACAACCCCACGGCGGTCCTGTCCGATTGGCCCGAACGGCGGCGGCCGGAGCCCCCTCCTTGGGAGGGGGCGGTCACGCCGCAGGCGTGACGGGGGCGGCCCCGCTTGCCGTCCTGACCGGTTTCTCCCAAATCTGTCCAATCATTCCTGCTGCAATCGGCGCCCGTCTGTGCTATAGTGGTAGCTCGCCAATCCGCCTGGGAAGCAGTCTGGCGCGGTTCAGCGAAAATTTCCATACGAAGCCATTTGCGCCGACAGCAGGGCTCGCGCAAAGGCGCAAAGGACAGCGAAGCCCCCGCCGCCGGCAGGCAGCGGGGGGTAGTTCGCTGTTTCCAGAAGGAGGCGCGGGGGGCCTGCGCTGCAAGCCTCATCCAAGTGCCTCACGACAGCCGGGGCGAGGTCGCCGCTGCCGTTCCTCTCTCCATGGAATGAGAGAGGTGGCCCACCCCGGCTGGGGGCGTGACGGAGCTTGTCCCGAGCGAGGCCGAGGGGTGAGGCTCCGCAGGGGTGAGGCTCCGCGGGCAGGGAAGGCCGGGGCTACGTGCGGATCTGCGTGCCGACGCCGGTGTCGGTGAAGAGTTCGGCGATGATGGCGTGGTGCTCGGCGCCGTTGATGATGGGGGCCGTGCCCACGCCGCTGGCCAGGCAGTGCAGCATGGCCTCCACCTTGGGCACCATGCCGCCGCTGATGACGCCGCGATCGATCAGCGAGAGGGCCTCGGCCGCGGTCAGGGTGGGCACGAGCTGGCCGTCCTTGAGCACGCCGTCCACGTCGGTGAGGAAGATCACCTTCTCGGCCTTGAGCGCCCCGGCGATGCGCGAGGCGGCGCTGTCGGCGTTGATATTGTAGGTGGTGCCGTCCGTGCCCTGCCCGAGCGGGGAGATGACCGGGATGAAGCCCTGGCCCAGCAGGAGCTGGAGCAGTTGCGGATGGACCGCCTCGATCTCGCCCACGTAGCCGAGGTCGATGCCCTTGGCATGGCGCAGCTTGCGCGCCTGCAGGATCGGGCCGTCCTTGCCGCTGATGCCCACCGCGTGGCCGCCCTGGGCATTGAGCCGGGCCACGATCTCCTTGTTCACCTGCCCGGAGAGCACCATTTCCGTGATGGTCAGGCCCTCGCGGGTCGTGACGCGCAGGCCGTCCACGAATTTCGCCTCCTGGCCCATCGCCTTCATGGCGCGGCTCACCTCCGGCCCGCCGCCGTGCACGATCACCGGGAGCATGCCGAGGGACTGCAGCAGCACCACGTCGTGGGCGAAGGTGGCGCGCACGGCCTCGTTCTCCTGGGCCGCCCCGCCGTACTTGATGACGACGATCTTGCCTTTGAAGCGTCCAATGTAGGAGAGCGCCTCGATCAGCAGGGCCTTCTTGGCCGCCGTGAGCGCGGTCGGGCCGGCAGCCGGCGCGGCGGCAGACGCGGCGGCCGGCGCTGTGGGCACCGTGGCCGCTGCGGGCGCCGCCGGCTGGGGAGTCGCAGGTGGATTGGGTTTGGCCTTCATCGCCGGATGTGCGGGGGGTTCACGGGCCGGGCGCGTAGTCTGGATCGTCGCTGCCATCGCCGCCGTCCGGCCCCTCGGCGGCGGCGCCTGCGCCCAGATCCGCCTCGGGCGCAAGCTCTTCGGGCTCGTCGGCGGGCTGGCCGGGCTGCGGCGGCCGCTCGCGCATCGTGCGCGTCACGTAGCTAAACTTGAAGCGGAAGGACTCGATGGAGATCTCGTCGCCCTCCTTGAGGAAGCGCTGCTCGATGCGGCGGTTGTTCACGAACGTGCTGCCCAGGATGCTCAGGTCTTGCAGCTTCCAGCGGCCGCCGACGCGCTCGAGCTTGGCATGGCGATAATAGACGCTGCGCGACTTGATGACCAGATCGTTGTTCTCCGAGCGCCCGATGAACACCTTGTTCCGGGTGACGTAGAAGATGCGGTTGGGCGCGTGCTCCGGGATCAGCATGGGCATGCCGCGGCGGATCGGCCCTTTCAGGCGCTCGAACTTGATCTGCGGCTTGCCCTCGGCCGGCGTGATGGAGGAATAGCGCACGATCTTGGAGGCGCGGTTGTCCCGATAGAGCAGGGTCAGGTCGCCCAGGTCCAGCACGTCGCCGTCGCGCAGGAGCGTGCGCCGCACCCGGCGCCGGTTGACCAGCAGCGCGTTGCGGTAGTTCTTGTCCTCCATCAGGTAGCCGTACTTGCGCACCGACAGCGTGACCTTGTTCAGGTTCGCCGAGAGGCGGAGCTGGCCGATCGTCTCGATGCGGCTGATGAAGTCCAGGGCCTGGAAGCGCTCTTCCAGGGGGATGAAGCGGCGCCGCTCGCTGGGGGAGATGACCTCGAAGCCCGGCCCGCCGATCGCGTTCACCTGGCGCGGCCGACGCACGATCCAGACCACCATCGGCAGCGCCAGCAGGGCCAGCAGGCCGCGTGCGGCGTAGCCGGTCCAGTCGGGGCCTGCGGCGGGCGCGCCGGCGGTGCCGTTGCCGGGCAGCAGGCGGATCAGCGCCCGGGGGTCCGGCTGCGCCGGCTGGCCGTGCGCCGCGCCGGCCGCCGGCGCGGGGGCCTCGCGCACGGCGGCGCCGGGGCTACTCGCGCCCGCGCCGATGAGCAGCCCCAGCAGCGTCGGCCCCAGCAGCAGCGCCGGCAGCGCGCGCCGGGTCGCGCGGCGGATCGAGCGGCGGCCGGGGAGGGTGGGTGGGCGGATCATGACGCCTCCCCGTACTGGAGCAGGGCCGAGCCGATCTTGATCAGGTCCCCCGGCCGGAGGGCGTGCTCTTGCACCTGGCGATAGTTGACCAGCACCACGCCGCCCTGCTCGTTGTCCACGATCTCGTAGTGGTCCGCGGCCCAGTGCAGCGCACAGTGGAAGGGGAAGATCTCCTGGAAGTCCACCAACGGAATGTCGTTGCGCTCATGCTTGCCCAGCGTGACCTGGCTGCCCTGCAGGGGGAAGATGCTGTCCTCGCCGGGCCCGCTGACGAGCCGCAGCCAGCGCCGCGCCCAGTGCCGGCCCCACCCGTGCAGCGCCAGCGCCAGCAGGCCGCTCCAGACCGCCAGCGCGCCCAGCACGGCCCAGGGATCGAAGCCCGTGGCACCCAGCAGGGGCACCAGGACGGCCGCCAGCGCCATGCCCACCGCGCCACCCAGCAGCCCCTGGCGCAGCGCGTGGCGCCCGCTGGGGAACAGGTTGGCCGCCAGCGCACTGCCGGCGCCCACCAAGCCGAAGGTGAGGACGAGGCCCGCCGCCTCCAGCCGGCCCGGCGTGGCCCAGGGCCACAGCGCGCCGATGGCGCCATCGGCATCCTGCAGGGCCAGTTGCGCGGCGGTGCCCAGCACGCCCAGCAGGCCGCCCAGCAGCGCGCCGGCCAGGGCGGAGCGCAGCGCCCGCCGCAGGTAGTGGTGCAGCAGCGCATCGGCCGGGGCCAGTAGGACGCCGATGCCCAGCCCCAGCGCGCCGCCGGACAGCAGGGCCCGCAGCAGCTCCCAGCGTTCCGAGCCCGGCAGCAGCAGCGCGGACTCGTGCAGCAGGCTGCCCCACAGCCCGGCCGCCGCCCCCAGCGCCAGCAGCTTCCAGCGCAGGGTATTGAGCGCGACCTTCATCCAGTTCGTCACGGCGCCGCTTCCGGCAAGAGGGACGTCTGCGGCGGCAACCCACCCCGCCCCCTGGCGGGACGGAGCGTGCGCGCCGGCCCCGCGTGGAGCCGGACGACAGCATTGCCGCGGGCGGCGGCACAGCGGGCTGACCCAGCCGGGAAACCGGTGGGCCCAGGAAGGGGGACTGGCCTGCAGGCCAGCCGCAAGGATCGGCCGTGGGACGGCCGGCCGCGCTCCCGGCTCCGGTTGGGGAGACGGTGGCGCGTCGGTGTGGCGGTAGCTAGCTCCCTAGTGACTGGCCAGGCTGCCTTGCTGAACTCCGTACCGATGCCGATTCGCCATGGTTTCGGCGCCGGGGCTGCACCCTGGTCTCACCCCGCGCAAGGCACCGCGCCCTGACCGGGCAGCGGGGCCTCCTCCGCGCGGGCCGTTGTGCCGATAGTTCCGTCGGACGGCGCCCTGGTTTGGGTGTGCCGCGCGCCCCCGTGGGTAGCTCTTGCTGACCGGTGGCGGCGAACACGTCGTCGCGAATGATGCGCCGTCCTTGTCGATCCTTGCTGCGGTCCCGTTCCTGCTGCTTACCGTGCCACTGCGTTCAATTCGTTCACACTGCGCTTCGACCGGACTGCCACTGCGGATGCAGCCGTCGTTCTTTGCACGGAGCGCCAAAGGGCGCTCACCCCCTGCATAATTGCGGCAAAGGCGCATACCTGCGCGCTTTACGCGTCCAACTTATCATGCAAAGGGCGGATCGGAAAGCAGAAACTCACGACGCCGGGGCCCCGCCCCCGACCCCGCGCTGCGGGCCCCTCAGCAGCCTGTCGGGATGCCTTCCGGGGGCAAAAATATGCCCCCTGGCCGGGTGTCCAGCCAGGGGGCGCTAACGGGAGGGAATCGCAGGAGGTGGGCTATTCCTCGGGGAAGCGGCTCGATCGCCGCCGGATGAAGGTGGGAATGTCCAGGTCCGAATCGATTTGACCGGCCCGATTGCTGCGCTTCTCTTCCGGCCGGTAGCTCACTGGGATCTGCGGCTTGGTTTCCACCGGTTCCAGGATCGGGTCCTTCAGCTCAAACACATCTTCGCTGTCCTTGGACTCCCCTCTGCCCGCGGGGGGGATGCCCATGGCGGAGTAAAGACCGGCTTCCGCACCCGCGGGGGGCGCGGCGGCCGGCTCCACTTCCTCATCGTCCTCCTCCTGCGGAGCGGCATCGCTGCGCGTGGAGGAGAACACACGGTAATTGGAGCGCAGGCGCGGCGTTTCCGCGCGGCCCGCGGGCCGCACGCTGCGGTCGCGGATGGGCGCGCCGTTGAAGCCCGTCGCGATGACCGTTACCTCGATCTGGTCCTCGGGCATGGTGTCGTCGATGGTGGCGCCGAAGATGATGTTGGCATCCTCGTCGGCGTGCTCCTCCACGAAGCTGGCGGCCTCGTTCACCTCGTGCAGCGTGAGGGTGTGCGGCCCGGTCACGTTGATCAGGATGCCCTTGGCCCCGTCGATGCGGCAGTCGTCCAGCAGCGGGCTGTGGATCGCCTTCTCGGCCGCCTCGATGGCGCGGTTGTCGCCCGTGCCCGTGCCGGTGCCCATGATGGCCTGGCCCATGTCGGCCATCACCGTGTGCACGTCCGCGAAGTCCAGGTTGATCAGGCCCTCGTTGTTGATGAGGTCCGAGATGCCCTGGATCGCCACGCGCAGCACGTCGTCCGCCATGGAGAAGGCCTCCACGATGGAGGTCTTCTTGTTGGCCAGCAGCAGCAGATTGTCGTTGGGGATCACGATGAGCGTGTCCACGTGCTTGCGGAGCTGGATGATGCCCTCCTCCGCGTTGCGTTGGCGCACCTTGCCCTCGAACTTGAAGGGCTTGGTGACGACGCCCACGGTGAGGCAGCCCAGCTCCTTGGCCACCTCCGCCACGACGGGGGCCGCGCCGGTGCCCGTGCCGCCGCCCAGGCCGGCGGTGATGAACACCATGTCCGAGCCGGCCAGGTGCTCGCGGATGGTTTCCACGTCCTCCAGGGCCGCCTCGCGCCCGACATCGGGCTTGGCCCCGGCGCCCAGTCCGCGCGTGCAGCGCCCGCCGAGCTGGAGCTTGTGGGGCGCCAACGAGGCCCGCAAGTCCTGCAGGTCCGTGTTGGCCGCCACGAATTCCACCGAACGGATGCCGGTGGAGATCATCCGATTGACGGCATTGCCGCCTCCCCCGCCGACGCCTACTACCTTTAGGACCGGAGCGCTGGGGCCGACCTCCTTGATGTCCTCAATGCCGACCATCACCATATGCACACTCCCTATGCATCTGAGCCGGCCAACATCCCTGTTGGCCCGATCCGGTCGTGCCACCCGCGCGTGGGCAACCCCTCCGGCTCCGCGCGGCGGGTGCGGGTTAAAAGAACTCGTTCACCCACTCGCGCATGCGGCGCGAAAAGCGGTTCAACACCGTCTGATCGCCCGAGAACAGCGGCGTGTGGCGGTGTGGGCCGTTGCCCTGCGCATAGCGCAGCAGGCCCACGCCCGTGGCGTGCATGGGCGAATACGTGATCTCGTTGAGGCCCGTGATGTTTTCCGGGAAGCCCACGCGCACCGGAAACTGCAGGATCTCCGCGGCCAGGTCGTCCGCGCCGGGCATGATGCTGCTGCCGCCCGTGATGACCACGCCCGAGGCGATCACGTTGCGGTAGCCCGACTTGTCGATCTCCCGGTTCACC
>JBGOUY010000364.1:0-3810 GCA_041477795.1 bacterium | reverse complement strand
TACCGCAGCCGGTCATCGCCGCCATCAACGGCCCCGCCGTCACCGGCGGCCTGGAGTTGGCGCTGGCCTGCGACGTCCTGATGGCCAGCCGCGCGGCGCGCTTCGCGGATACGCACGCCCTGCTGGGGGTGCCGCCCGGCGCGGGGCTCTCGCAAAAGCTTTCGCGCGCCATCGGGCAGCCGCGCGCCATGGCGCTCAGCCTCAGCGGTGACTTCCTCGCTGCCGAGGCGGCCCACGCGCTGGGCCTCGTGAGCCATCTCTGCGAGCCGGCCGCGCTGTTGCCCGAGGCGTGGGCGCTGGCGGGGCGCATCGCCGCCGCCGACCCGGCCATGGCCCGCGAGATGAAGCGACTGATCAAGGAAGGGGGGCGCCTGCCGCTGGGCGAGGCGCTGCGGCTGGAGCGGGCCGCCCACGACTGTTGGGCCCAGCACGCGGATCTCACGGCCGTGCTGGCTCGCTGCGAGAGCGTGCTGAAACGCAGCCCACCGCAGGCCGACTGAATCAGACGGGCGCGACGCGGCCCTGCGGCAAGCTGGTGCCGCAGGCCCGCCGCCCTTCAACCCACGCAAGGAGCGCCGCTCAGTGCCACCCAACTACCCGGACATCCCGACTGCAGACGTGGTGGGGATCCTGGTATGCCTGCTGTTTTCCGCCTTTTTCTCCGCATCGGAAACGGCGTTGACGTCCCTTTCCCCGCTGCACACCGAGCAGATCATCGAGCGGCACCCCTTCTGGGGCCGTGCGCTGCGGGTCTGGCACAACAATCCCAATGGCGTGCTGACGACGATGCTGCTCGGCAACACCCTCGTCAACATCACCGCCAGCGCCCTCGCTACGGACCTGGCCACCCGGGTCTTCCCCTCGCAGGGCATCCCCATCGCCATCGGCGCGATGACGTTCCTGCTCCTGGTCAGCGGGGAGATCACGCCCAAGGCGTTCGCGCGCAGCTATGCCAACGCGATGGCGCCGGTGCTGATGGTGGCGGTGCTGGCGTTCCACGTGCTGTTCTACCCGATCACGTGGGTCATCGCCTGGTTCATCCGCGGGCTGTTCCTCTTGTTCGGCGGGCGCCAGCGGCGCGGGGAGCGCGTGACGGAGGAGGACATCGAGTACATCGTGAGCCTGGGGCGGCGCCAGGGTACGCTGGACAAGGACAAGGAGCACCTGCTCAGCTCCATCTTCGAGTTCACGGACACCACCGCCCGGGAGATCATGGTGCCCCGCACGGACGTCATCGCCGTGGCCGTGGACTCCAGCTACGAGAAGGTGGTGGAGATCAGCCTGGAGTCGGGCTTCAGCCGCATCCCGGTGTACGAGGACTCCATCGACAAGGTCGTGGGCATCTTCTACACGAAGAACCTCATCACCCCGCCCACGCGCCAGGAGCAGGGGGCGTTCCTGGCCAGCCGCATGCGGCCGGCCGT
Organism: bacterium; assembly: GCA_041477795.1. Classification (GTDB taxonomy): domain Bacteria; phylum SAR324; class SAR324; order SAR324; family JACQKK01; genus DATFMP01. The sequence goes on along the minus strand of JBGOUY010000364.1, from coordinate 2,386 downwards.
GTTCGTGCCGGAGTCGAAGAAGATCAGCGAGGTGCTCAAGCTCTTCCAGCGCGAGCGCATCCACATGGCCATCGTCGTGGACGAGTTCGGCGGCACCGGCGGCATTGTAACGATGGAGGACATCATCGAGGAGCTGCTGGGCGAGATCCAGGACGAGTTCGACACGGAAGAGAAGCGGCTCGTCAAGAGCGGCGACGGCACGTACCTGGCCGATGCCCGCCTCAACGTCGAGGAATTGGAGGACGAGTTCGGCCTGACCTTCCCCGAGGACCGCGACTACGAAAGCCTGGGTGGCTTCCTGATGGAGGAGGCGCGGGAAGTCCCTGCGGAGGGCTGGGAGCACCGCTACCAGGGCTACCGCTTCCACGTGCTGGAGGCCGATCCGCAGCGCGTGATCAAGGTGCGCATCGAACGCGCGCCGGTGGAGGAAGAGCCCCAGGAAGACGAAGCGGAAGCCGACGACGAGGAACTGCCAGACGACGGCAGCCCGGTGCGCAAGGCCGGCCAGGCCAGTTGATCCGGCGCCTCGCCTAGCTTGCGGCGCCCCACGGCAGCCCGCAACGCCCCACCCGCGCGGCCCGCGCGTCCGGGCGCTGCCACGCACACTCCGCGCGGAGCGCGGGCATCCTGGCTGAGACGTGCTGCGACAACGCGTCAGGCCGATATACGGTCAAGTTTGACCGATTTATCGTTGCGTTCCCCCCGGGCCGGATTCTATGATGGATACCTCAGGCTGGGCGCCCCTGCGCCTCAGACCGCGCGGGCTCCGGCAGGAGCCGGCTCGCTGTCCGGCGCGGCGCCGCCCCTTTGGGGGAACACCTTCACTGATGGGAGGGGACGTCGTTGAGTAACCTGCTGAAGCCGCTGCGCGCACTGTTTTCCGGCCACTCGCACCGCCCGTCGCCCCAGACCCCCGCGCCGTCGTCCCCGTCGTCCCCGCTGGGGGGCGCCACCGCCTGCGGGGAGGTCTCGCTGCACCACCTGTGGAGCGACCAGCCCAATGCCCTCAAGTTCCAGGTCAGCACCTCCCTGCTGCCCCTGGGCGAGCAACGCCACTACACGCGCGCCGCCGATGCGACTGACTCCCCCCTGGCCCAGGCCATCTTCGAGGCGGGCGGCATCGCCTCGGTTGCCCTGGATAGCATCTACATCACCGTGCTGATGGAGGAGCAGGCGGACTGGGACGGCATCCACCAGCGCCTGCCCGGCATGATCCGCAAGTTCTTCGCCGCCGGCGGTCAGGCGGTGCAGGCGGCCACTCCAGACGCCAGCCAGAAGCGCTACAAGTTCGGCTTCAAGCAGGTCACCGCGCACCCGCGCGAAGAGCAGATGCGCTTGGTGCAGGAGCTCTTCGACAAGGAAGTGAATCCGGCCGTGGCCTCCCATGGCGGCTACTTCAACCTGCTGGACGTGCAGAACAACACGGTCTACGTGGAACTGGGCGGGGGCTGCCAGGGCTGCGGCATGGCCAACGTCACGCTGCGCCAGGGCGTGGAAGCGCGCCTGCGTGAGGTGCTGCCGGAAATGGTCGCGCTGGTGGACCAGACCGACCATGCCGCCGGCACCAATCCCTACTACCAGGCCAGCAAGAAGTGACGGCGCCCACGGCCGGGCGGGACGCCGCCCTGCGCACGCCCGGCGCGATCCTGCTGCTCTCCTGCTACGAGCTGGGCCATACCCCGCTGGGTCTGGCCTCCCCGGCCGCGTTCCTGCGGGCGGCAGGCTTCGCCCCGGCGCTGCAGGACCTCTCCACCGACCGCCTGGACGCGGCACAGGTCGCGCAGGCGCGGCTGGTGGGCGTCTCCGTGCCCATGCACACCGCGCTGCGGCTGGGGCTGCAAGCGGCGCGGCGCGTTCGCGCGCTCAATCCAGCGGCGCACCTCTGCTTCTACGGCCTCTACGCGGGGCTCAACGCGGAACTGCTGCTGGGCGGCCCGCCCGGCGCCGCGCCGCCCGCGGATTCCATCATCGGCGGGGAGTACGAGCCGGCCCTCGTGGCGCTGGCGCAGGCGCTGGCGGCGTGTGACGAGCGGCCCAGCGCGCCGGGGCTGGCCCTGCGCGGGCACCCGGCCCCGCCCCGCCTGGCGCGCACGGACTTCCTGCCCCCCGTGCGGAGCGGGCTGCGGCCGCTGGCGGACTACGCGCGCCTGGAAGGGCCCGCGGGCACCCGCACCGTGGGCTACACGGAAGCCAGCCGGGGCTGCAAGCACCTCTGCCGGCATTGCCCCATTCCCCCGGCCTACGGCGGCCGCTTCTTCGTCGTGCCGCGCAGCGTGGTGCTGGCGGACGTGGCGGCCCTGGTGGCCGCGGGCGCGGAGCATCTCACCTTCGGCGATCCGGACTTCCTCAACGGCCCCGGACACGCCCTGGCGCTGGTGCGGACGCT
>JBGOUY010000095.1:0-13843 GCA_041477795.1 bacterium | reverse complement strand
CGCCAGTGCCTCGCGCGATCGCGGCGGGCGGGCCGCGCGGTGGGCCGCACTTGCGCGCTTAGCGCCCGGCCTCCTCGTAGCGGCGCAATCGGGTGGCGGAGCAACGGCCCGCTCCGCAGCGGCGCGTGGTGCGCGGCGGCGCTCGTGTTGAGGTAGCGCACGGAGCGGGCCGCGTGCGATCGTGTTGCAGTCGGCGGGGGCGCGGGGCCGGCCAGGGAGCCTGTCGCGCCCGGCGGCCCGCCCCCACGAGGGTGCCATGCGCGAACGACTGGGACGCGGATGCGGGTGGGGATTGCTGGCCACGGGGGTCATGACGGCCCTGGCGCTGCTGGGCGCGGCGACGGGCCTGAACCCCATTCCCCGCCCCATCCCCGTCGCCCTGGCGGCCTGGGCGCTGGGCGCCGTGCCGCGGCCGCTGCTGATGGGGAGCGGCCTGGCGGCGCACTTCGCCTACGGCGGCGGCGCGGGCGCCCTCTTCGCCGCCGTGCTGGGGCGCCGCGCCGGGCCGTTCAGCGGCCTGGCCTTCGGCATCGTGCTGTGGCTGGGGATGGGCCTGTTCTTCCTGCCCCTGCTGCACTGGGGCTCCTTCGGCCGGGACGTGGGCGCGCACATCGGCAGCGCCACGCTGCTGCTGCATCTCGTCTACGGCGGCGTGCTCGGCACGGGCCTGTGGCTGCGCCCCGGCCGGCCGGCCTCTGCCGGCGGCTAGCCTCCGCGCGGGCCGCGGACGCTGGGCGCCAAGGTGCTGGCGTTCCGTGCCCGCAAGGCCAAGCGGGGGCGCGCCAAGGTCAGGTAGAACACACTCGCGCCGTCTCACCCGCACGGGGCTAGAACTAGCTCGCCGCCCCGCGGACGGTGTTTAGTTCAAGCTGCCTCGGCATCGAAGAGAGATGTCGTAGTGGCCCGCGTCTCCGTCTCCAACTCCAGAACATCTCATTGAAACACTGTCCGGGTAGCTTTGAGCGCGCACCGGTTCCGCACGCATTGCTGGGAGCACCGCGTTCAGCACTAGGGCCACTACAGCGGCGGCCAGCAGTAACTTCGTACCTGTCGTGAGCTTGATCTCGTGAATCACCTCTCTCTTGTGCTCGCTCATGAATGGCCTCCCGATGTGTTCAATCCGCGAACGACTCCGCCACCGTGTTGCAGGGGCTATTGCCGGAACTTGGCCCTAGCTGTACTGAATTTCGTATCACTGCACAATCAAAGGGGTGCGCCATGGCAGACGACAAAGAGCGCCTCAGCGGTTCCGCGGCCAAGGCCAAGCGTAATTTGCTCTTTCTGGCCGCACTGACTTGGGCGCTTGCGATGTGCTGGGTTCGACCGCGAAGCGGCAGCAACACGGTTTCACTGGCCGGCGTTGGTCTGGATACGGATATCAACTTCATCCTGTGGGGGCTGGTCGCGTTCCTCGGCTACAACGTGTTCTCGTTCTTGCTGCACGGGCCTTTCGGCAGCAGAAGAGCCTTGGAGCGCCACTGGCACTTGCTGCATCCTCGACTCGGATTCCGGGCGAACGCGAACGATTTGTTCGAGCACCTTTCCGCGTCCGTGGGCCCACGTGCCATTCCTAACCGTGCCGGGTCGCATCAAGAGTTGGATGCATGGCTTTCGCAGCGCGTGGAAGGGGGAAGGTGGGGAGATTCTGACAAGCGCCGTGACATGGCATTACGAGCGCTGTGGAACCAGTTGGATTGGCGCTCGAGAATGTGGCTGCGGTTGCGAGCCCTGCAACACCGCACCGCTCGCCTGCTTGTGGTTGAGGATTTCTTTGACGTGTGGGTTCCGCTGCTAGCTGGTATATCTGCTCTGCTCGTGGCCATTCCGGTCGCCTTCTGGCGCCTGACCTGACAAGTAATTGAGGAGCCCTACCATGGCCGCCAGCGAAGCGCAGCGGGCGCGCCTACTTCCAGACCGGCTTGCGCTTGGCGAGGAAGGCCGCCACGCCTTCGCGGAAGTTCTCGCTGCGGGCCAGCTCCAGCACGGTTTCCTGCTCCAGCGCCAGGGCCGCCTCGAAGTCCAGCGCCAGGCCCTCGCGGATGCAGCGGCGGATGGCGGCCAGCACCTCGGGCGGCCGTGCCGCCAGCGCCTCCCCATAGCCCTGCACGCGCGCGCGCAGCTCGGCGCGGGGCACCACCTCATCCACCAGCCCGATCGCCTTCGCGCGGGCGGCATCGACCGTGGCCCCCTCGTAGAGGAAGCGGATGGCGCCGTGGCGGCCCAGCAGGCGCGGCAGGGAGAGCGTCGTGCCGACGGGCGGGAGGAAGTTGATGTTCACCTCCGGCAGGCCCAGCCGCGCGTCGTCCGCGGCAAAGCGCACGTCGCAGTGGAAGGTCATCTCCAGGCCGCCGCCCACCGCCGTGCCCTGGATCGCCGCCAGCAGCGGCTTGCTGGAGTGGTGCAACGCGCGGACGATGTCGTGCACGTGGGCGATCCACTGGGCCATGGCGCCCGGGCCGAGCGCGGCGAAGACGGCCAGGTCCGCGCCCACCGAAAAGGAGTCCTCCAGGGCGCTGCCCAGGGCGATCACGCGCACGGCGGGATCGGCCCGCAGCGCGAGCAGGGCCCGCAGCACCTCGGCGATCATGGCCTGGTGGAAGGCGTTGCGGGGCGGGCGGTTGAACTCCAGCCAGCCCAGCGGGCCCTGGCTGCGGACGCGCAAGTGCTCGTAGCTCATGGGGGCAGCCGGGCGGGCGGGGTGGGAAAGCCGGGGCGGCGCGGGGCCAGCGGCGCCTCCGCTAGCCGTCGTAGCTGGGGCGCCCCTCGCCGCGGTACCAGAGGCGGATCAGGTGGCGCTTGAGCGCCGGATCCGAAGCGTCCACGAATTCGCTGCGGAAATGGGCGAACTCGAAGTTGTTGAGGTACTGCATCTGCCCGCGCTGGATGACGAATTCCACCCACAGGTCCTCGTCCTGCATCACCTCGTCCAGGGCGGCCAGGGCCTCGGCGCCCAGCGGGTCGAGCGGCTCATCCATCAGCGCATAGCCCTTGCGGACGAGGCTGGCGGCGAGCCGGGCGCGCAGCCGTTCGCCAGCGAAGGCGAAGGCCGGCGACACGGAGACCTTGGGCGCGCCGGGCGCATGTTCGGCCTGCCGGTCGAAGTAGAAGGGCTCGTAGAGCCGCTGCAGCAGACGCGGATAGCGCTCCAGCAGGCGGTTGTGCACCGTGTACAGGCTGCAGAAGCGGCTGACGCCGCCGGACTGCGCCGGGTGCAGGCAGAGCAGGCTCACGTACGTGGGCGGGGCGACGGCGAAGGCATTGTCCGTGTGGAAGTACAGCTCGGTGTTGGTCCACGAGCCGCGCACGCCGTACTGCAGCTTGCGGCCGGTGTCCGTCACGTCGTAGAGCATCGTGCCGTCCCACTTCTGCGCCACGAGCCGTTCCACGAACTGGCCCAGCACCCAGTAGACCGTCCTGGCCTCCTCCACGGACATGGCGTCCAGCGGCATGCGGTCCACCACAGCCAGGCCGATGCCATCGCGCAGGACGTCGCGCACCCGGTGCAGCAGGGCGCGGCAGGCATCCAACCGGAACAGGGCGGGCGTGCAGACCAGCGTCGGGAGGGGGTCCTTGCGCAGGGCCGCCAGCAGGGCGTCGATTTCCCGCAGGGCCGCCGGCGTGAAGGGCAGGGTCCAGTCGGCCGCGGAGATCGTGTCGCGCGTCCAGGCCTTGTGGCTTGCGATGGGGTGCTGCAGCAAGGGCGTGGCCGGCGTACCCTGCAGCACGAGGCAGTCCTGCGTTCGCATGGCGAGCTCCGCTGAAGGCGCGGGATGGGCCGCCACGGCCGGTCGCGCCCCGCAGGGGCACGGGCGCGGCTCCCCCCGCTCGTCACGTCATAGCGCAGGCGCGCCCGCCTGACAATCCGGCGGCAGGCGGCGGGAGCGCCCGGGCGCATTCCGGCGGCGGGCAACGCCTCCGCCCGGCGGGCCGGGCACTACCCGGCCAGGGTCTCGCGCAGGAACGTCAGCGTGCGCGACCAGGCGAGCTGCGCGGCGGCCCGGTCATAGCGCACCCCCGCGGTGTCGTTGTGGAAGCCGTGGTTCACGCCCTCGTAACGGTGCATCTCGTAGCGCTTGCCGGCCGCCTTGAGCGCCGCCTCGTAGCCCGGCACGCCCGCATTGATGCGGCTGTCCAGGCCGGCATAGTGGAGCAGCAGGCGCGCGTGGATCTGCGGCACGTCCTCCGCCTTGGGCGCCTGGCCATAGAAGGCCACGGCCGCCGCCAGCGTGGCGCTGTGCACGGCGACCTGGTTGACGATGCTGCCGCCCCAACAGAAGCCCACGCAACCCACCTTGCCGGTGCAATCCGGCCGGCCGGCCAGGTAGGTCACGGCGGCCTCGTAGTTCTGCCGCGTCTGCACGAGGTTGAGCTGGCCGATCAGGTCGCGCGCCTTGTCCTCGTCGGCCGGCGTGCCGCCCAGGGGCGAGAGCGCATCGGGGGCCAGGGCCAGGAAGCCCGCCACGCCGAGCCGCCGCGCCACGTCCTCGATGTGCGGATTGAGGCCGCGGTTCTCGTGGATCACCACCACCGCCGGCAGGCGGCCGGCGGCCTCCCTGGGCTTGGCCAGGTAGCCCCGCACCGGCCCGCTCGCCCCGCGGTACTCGATGCGCTCGGTGTGCAGCCGCGCATCGTCCGCCGGCACCTGCTGCGCCTGCGCGTAGTTGGCCTCCAGCAGCGGCAGCAGGGCGGCCGCCGCGGCGCTGCCCCCGGCGAGCTGCGCCAGCCGCCGCAGGAAGACGCGGCGCGGCAGCGGAGCATGGGTGTACTCGTCGTACAGGATGATGATCTCTTGCTTCATGAATGGACGCCCCTCCAGGCGAAGGATGGAACAGCCCCACGGGAGCTCCGGCATCCGCCTCTCGCAGGCCCGTCCGCGCAGGTTAGCGCAGCCGGTTGCGCATGGGATCACTCCAAGATCGCAGACCGCTGTGCTAACATAATAAGTTAACGACGTCCCGCGCCTCCGTATTCCCCGCGGGGGCACCCCGGAGACAACCTGGGTGTCCCCCCGGAGACAACCCTCCCCGCGCGCCGCCCCGGCCGCCCCCGCGATGACCTATCGCATTCTCGTCACCGGCGCCCTGCACCCCCTCGCCCTGCAGACCTGGGCGGCCGACCCCGACGTGCAGGTGGACTACCGCCCCGACCTGCCCTACCGCGAGCTGCTGCCCATCGTGGGCGGCTACGAGGCCCTCGTGACGCGCTCGGAGACGAAGGTCACGCGCGAGGTGATCGACGCGGCCGTGCGGCTCAAGGTGATCGCCCGCGCGGCGGTGGGCATCGGCAACATCGACGTGGACTACGCCACGGACAAGGGCGTGCTCGTCATCAACACGCCCGGCAAGAACACCAACTCCGCCGCGGAGCTGACCCTCGGGCTGCTGCTGGCGGCCCTGCGCAAGATCGTGCCCGCCCACAAGCGTATGGAGGAGCTCGGCTGGGAGCGGCACCAGTTCACCGGGCGCGAGCTGGCCGGCAAGACCCTCGGCATCATCGGCCTGGGCAACGTCGGGCACCGCGTGGCGCGCTTCGCCCACGGCTTCGAGATGGAGGTGCTGGCCTGCGACCCCTACATCGCCGACGAGGCCTTCCAGCGGCACCACGCCCACAAGATGGAGCTGGACGACCTGATCGAGCAGGCGGACGTGATCACCGTGCACGTGCCCCTCAACGCGGAGACGACCGACCTCATCGCCGCCCGGCACTTCGCGCGCATGAAGGACGGCGTGGTGATCCTCAACGTGGCGCGCGGCGGCATCATCAACGAGCCGGCGCTGCTGGAGGCCCTGCGCTCGGGCAAGGTGGCCGCCGCCGGCATCGACACCTGGAGCGAGGAGCCGCCGACGCGCAATCCCTTCGTGGACCTGCCCAACGTCGTGATGACCCCGCACATCGGCGCCTCCACCGAGGAGGCGCAACTGCGCATCGCGGAGTCCATCGCCGAGCAGACCCTGCGCGCCCTGCGCGACGAGGTGGTGGACTACCCCGTCAACATGCCGCGCCTGCGCGTGCTCACCAATCCGCGCGTGAAGTACTACATCGTGCTGGCGGAAAAGCTGGGCAGCTTCGCCGTGCAGTCGCTGGACTTCAATCCGCGCCGCATCCAGGTCACCTACCGCGGCGAGCTGAACCACGAAGAGGGCATGATGGTGCGCCGCGCCTTCCTCAAGGGCTTCCTCAAGAACACGGCCGAGGAGGCGGTGACGTTCGTCAATGCGGAGCGCAAGGCCGTCGATCGCGGCATCGCCATCGACGAGGTGGACGACCCCGCCTTCAGCGAGTACCTGAGCGCCGTGCAATTCGTGGTGCAGGATCACGAGCACAGCTTCAAGATCGGTGGCGTGGTCTTCGGCGAGAACAACTACCGCCTGAGCCAGGTCAACGACTTCAGCTTCGAGGTGATCCCGGACGGCGTGCTGCTGTGGGTGATCAACAACGACCGCCCGGGCGTCATCGGCGACATCGGCACGACCCTGGCCCGCGGCGGCATCAACATCAGCCAGTTCGAGCTCTCCCGCAACATGCCCGGCGGCCGGGCCATGTCCCTGCTGCGCGTGGATTCCCGCGTCGACAACGCGGTGCTGGAGGCCCTGCGCGCCATCCCCAACGTGGTGTCGGTGCGGCGGATCGCCATCTAGGGGCTGCGCGCCCGCGGCCGGCCAGGCAGGACGCCCCGCCCGCCTTGCGACGACGCCCCCGTCACGGTATGCGGTAGGGGGGCTGGGGGCGCCTCGGGCGGCAAGATGCCGCCCGAGGTGCCAGGAATTGCGCAACGGCTTCGGCCAGGCCCGCTACGGCGGCCCGCAGCCGCCACCCGGCAGTGGCCCGCACCCGTACGTCTGCACCCTGTCTGCGCTCGACGTGGAGCGCGTGCAGGTCAGCGGCGGCACAACGCTGGAAGCGTTCCAGGGCGGCTGCAAGGCCACATGCTGGCGCAGGCCCAGACTACGGGCACCTTCCAGCGCTGAGCGCCGGCCGGAATGCTGCGGCAGGAATTTGCCGCCGCCCGGCGTGCTGACCCGGCAGACGCGCCGCCTGCAGCCCGCCGCACGAGCCCCTCAGCGAGCACCGACCATGGCCCGATCCACCGCCTCCCCTGACCGCTGGGCCTTGGGCCTGGCCGCGGCGGCCCTGCTGGCGCTGGGCCTGGCGCTGCTGGCGGGCCTGCTGGAGCTGGGCGGCGGCTACGGGACGCGCCAGGGCTGGTGGCTGTACGGCTACGGCCTGCGCATGCTGCGCAACGGGGCGGTCACCGCCGTGGTGGCGAGCGGCCTGGGCCTGCTGGCGGCGCTGGGGCTGTGGCAGGCCCGGCAAGGCGGGGCGCGGCGCAGCCCGCTCGCGCTGGCCTGCGCGCTCGCGGCGCTGGCCGTGGGCGGCGTCGCCCTGGGCCTCCCGCTGGTCACGCTGCAGCAGGCGCGCAGCGTGCCCCCCATCCACGACATCACGACGGACACGGAGCACCCGCCGGCGTTCGAGGCGCTGCTGGCGCGGCGCACCCACGCCGCCAGTCCGCCGGAGTACGACGGGCCGCAGACGGCCGCGCTGCAGCGGCGCGCCTATCCGGATATCGTCCCGGCGTTCTTCCGCGAAGCGCCCCCGGCGGTGCTGGTGGCAGCCGAACGCACGGCGCGCGAGCTGGGCTGGGAGATCGTGGCGGCCGTGCCGGCGGAGGGGCGCCTGGAGGCCAGCGACCGCACGCTGCTCTTCGGCTTCACCGACGACATCGTGGTGCGCGTGGAACCGGCCGAGGGCGGCGGCTCGCGCCTGGACGTGCGCTCCAAGTCCCGCGTGGGCCGCTCCGACCTGGGCACCAACGCCCGCCGCGTGCGGCGCTTCCTGCAGGCCCTGCGCGCCAGCGGGCTCACGCCGCGCGGCTAGCGCCAACATGCAGCCAGCCCTTCCGCCGGGCGGGGCCAGCGGCCCCTGCACCGGCTTCACGCGGCAGGGGCGGGGCAACCCCGCCTCTGCCGCCCAAATGGGGTCAAGGGGGCGTAGGGGCACAGCATGCTGTGCCCCTACAGGCGGGGGGTGCAAGGGGTCGGAGGCGTCTTGGCGGCACGCCTCCACCCGAACGTCTGGCCGTGCTGCACGACTAGAGCTGTCCGCCTTCGCCCCAGCGCGCGATGCGGGCCAGGTAGGCGGGGTCGGCGAAGCGCGCCGGGGCGAACGCCCCCGCGTAGTCCGGCAGGGCGGCACCCGTGACGTGGGCCGCCAGCAACTCCCCGCCCGCGCTGGAGGACATCATCCCGAAGCCGGAAAAGGCGGACATGAGGAACAGCCCCGGCACCTCGGTGGGCCCCACCAGGGGGCGGTTGTCCTGGGTCTTGGCGTAGTAGCCGCCGTCCACGTAGGCGCGCGGCAGGCGGTGCAGGTAGGCCGAGAGCGCCGGCACCATCGCGCTCATGCCGCGCAGGGTGATCTCCTCGTAGTGGGGCGGCACGCGCAGGGGCCAGTGCGGCTCCTCGGGCCGGGTGTGATAGGCCCACAGCATGAGCACGATCTGGCCGGCCGCGCCGCCCTCGGGGCGCAGGTGCGGACCGCGCGGCAGCTCGTCCAGCAGGCCGCGCAGCTCCGGGTCGCGCTGCAACTCCTCGTGCTCGGCCGCGCTCCACTCCAGCCGCTGCGGATCGTTCCAGATCAGGAAGGGCGCGTCGCGCGGCACGATGCCCTGCACATCCGGGAAGCCCACCTTGAGGTGCGCCTCGCCGAAGACCGGCAGCGCCAGCCCGGCCATGGCACCGACGGCCTTGAGGTGCGGCCCGGCCGCGAGCACCAGGCGCTCCGTGGCCACCTCGCGCGGGCCCCCGCCCTCCGGCGCCAGGCGCACGCCCGCCACCCGTCCGCCCTGCAGGCGCACGCCTTCCACGCGCGCCTTGCGGAAGCGCACGCCGGCCACGCGGGCCTGCTCCAGCAGGTGCATGCCGAGCTGCTGCGCGCTGAACCAGCCGCAGCGCCGCGCATGCAACACGGCCACGACGCGCTCGCTCAGGCAGGGATAATGGCGGCGGATCAGCGCCGGGTCGGTGATAAGGTCCGCGCCCGTGGGCTGGTCGCGCCAGCCCTCCGCGGGCGCGGGCTGGTAGTCGCTGCTGGCGGCCGAGGCGTGCACGCGCAGCGGTCCGGCGCCCTGGGCCGCGGCCGTGCGGCCCTCCGCCTCGAACTCCGCCACGCGCGCCGGATCGGCTGTGGCATAGAGATAACCGCGCCGGTTCATGTGGAAGGCGTTGCCGCTCTCCAGCGCCAGCTCCTCCAGCAGGTCGATGCTGCGGTTCATCAGCGTCAGCACCGCGCCGTCCGGCCCGGCCCACCAGTTGCGGTAGGCCTCCATGGACTTGTCGCTGGTCAGCGTGAGCGGCGCGCGCTCGTCCAGCAGCAGCACGTCGCGCACGCCCCGCCGCACGGCGAGGTGATAGGCGGCGGCGATGCCGGCAATGCCGGCGCCGCAGATGACGATCTCGGCTTTGTCTGCGCGGGGGGCGCCAGCCATGGGGGCATCCGGTTCGAGCGGGTGGTGGGCGCGCGGCCGCGCAGCCCTTCCCGCTCCCGATAGCAGGCCGGGCCATGGTGTGCAACTGCGAGCGGTGCAACGGCCGGGCGCGCAGCGGCCGGGGGCGCGGCGGACCCGGCGGAGGGAGGCCCGGGCCGCTCCCGTTCAGGAGAGCGGACCCGGACCGTTAAGACGATTGAGAGGCAGGATGCTACTGGATCGTGATCTTGCCCTTCATGCCGGCTTGCTTGTGGCCCGCGATGCCGCAGACCATTTCGATGTCCGTGCCGGTCTGCACGGGCACCAGGTACCAATCCACGTGACCCTTGGCGTTGATCTCCACCTCGCGCACCGGGCCTTTGATCTCAGCGATCATCTGGCCGTCGGGCCCCATCACTTCCAGCTTGCGGGTGAAGATCCTGTCGACGAAGTCTTCCGCTTCGAGCTCGTGCTTCTGCACATCCTCGTTGATCAGCACCAGCTTGTAGGCCTTGCCGGTTTCCAGCGAGATCTGATCGGGTCGGAAGTACATCTTGCCGTCCGCGGTACCCATGCGGATCTGCACCTCGACAAGGTTCTCGCGCGACAGATCGCCCCGCGCGAGCGCCCAACCGGCCCAGGCCACCAGTAAGATGGAGACTGCGAATAGGATGCGCTTCATAACCGCCTTTTTGGATGAGGGCAGGCTGGCGCCTGCACGCGCTTTCTCCCCCAACGATGCGGTCAATCCGGCGTATTGATTTGAATTTGAATCAGTATCGCTTGAACCATTCGGCAATTGCAACTCCGCCCGGAAGGGTGTGGCCATGCGCTCGCCGGCGCCCCGAACGGCGTGGCCATGGCGCCGCAGGAACAACCGCAGGGCCGGCATGGCCAGCGCGCCTGCAAGGCAGTCCTCCTCCGTTGCCGCTGCCGTAAGCCTGCCCACCTGCCCGGCGGCGCGGGAGGGCGCGCCCGGATGTCCCCTGCGCGGCCGGATTTGACCGCTCGTTTCCCTTGCGCCCGGCCGGCCAGTCGGGTATGCTGGGATTGGCCGCCAAGCCGCTCCAGGAGCGCCTTTGCGGGCCGATGCGGAAATTTCCAAACGAAGCCGATGCCCCGCGGCGGGGCTGCCCCACGCTGGGACCAGTGCGGCCCCCTCCCCCGCTAGAGCGGGTCCACCAGCACGCCGGGGTTGAGCACGCCGGCCGGGTCGAGTTCGCGCTTGACGGCGGCCAGGCTGCGCCGGAAGCCCTCGGGAATCTGCCGGTCGTACCAGGGGCGGTGGTAGCGGCCCACGGCATGGTGGTGCGTGATGGTGCCGCCCAGGCGCAGCAGGGTCTCCGAGGCGGCGGCCTTGATCTCGGCCATCATGGCGAGCTGGCTGCCCTTGCGGCCCGGCGCGGTCATCGAATAGTACGGCGCGGGCCCGTCCGGGTAGGCGTGCGTGAAGCGGCAGCTCACCGTGCCCTGGCCGCACACGCGCTGCACGGCGCGCCGGGTCTCCTCCAGCACCTGGCGGTGGAAGTCCGGGAAGCGATCCCAGGTGATGGCCGTCTCGAAGGTCTCGGAGATCATGCCCATGCCCACCAGCACGTCGCGGTAGTAGGGCATGCGGATGAAGGCGTCGCGCCAGGCGCCGGCCTGGCCGCTGCGCGTGACGGTGGGGTCGTCCGTGGTGCGGGCGGCGTCCGGCACGGTGCCGCCGCAGTCGCGGCAGAGCTCCAGCGCGCGGGCCATCCAGGCGTCGAGCGGGTGATCGGCGGACTCGAAGCCGAGCACCATCACGGACACTGTGCCGTCCGCCACGCCGTTGATGAGGGCCTCGGTCTCGTCCAGGATGCGCACGTTGGCCGGATACAGCCCGGCCTGGCAGATCAGGCGCACGGCCTCGGCGGCCTGGGTGAACTCGCGGAAGGTGACCGAGGCGTTGGCGCGGAAGCGGGGCCGCTGCTGCAGGCGCATCCAGGCGGCGGTGATGATGCCCAGCGTGCCCTCCGAGCCGATGAAGAGCCGGTCCGGGCTGGGCCCCGCGCCCGAGCCGGGCAGGCGGAAGCTCTCCACCGTGCCGGTCGGCGTCACGACGCGCAGGTTCTCCACGAAGTCGTCGATGTGGGTATAGAGCGTGGCGTAGTGCCCGCCGGAGCGCGTGGCGATCCAGCCGCCCAGCGTGGAGAACTCGAAGCTCTGCGGGAAGTGCCGCAGCGTGAGGCCGTGCGGGCGCAGCGCTTCCTCCAGGGCGGGGCCGTAGATGCCGGCCTGGATGTGCGCCGCGCGGGAGACGGGGTCCACCTCCAGCACGCGGTCGAAGTGCTTCATGTCGATGGAGATGGCGCCGGCGTAGCGCTCGCCCACGTCCGCCTCCACGCCGCGCACGACCGAGGAGCCGCCGCCGTAAGGGATGGCGGCGATGCGCCGGCTGCCGCACCAGTCCAGCAGCGCCGTCAGGTCGGCCTCCGTCCGTGGGAAGGCCACGCCATCGGGCGCGACGGAGAAGTCCCGCGCGTAGGCGCGCACCACGTCCGCGAAGGACTTGCCGTAGGTGTGCCCGGCGCGCTCGTAGGGATCGGCGCTGACGAGGCCGGCCAGCGCCTTGGGGGGCTTGACGCGCGGCGCGGGGAGCGTGATCTCCTCCAGCCGCGGCGGAGGCGCGGGCTGGAGCCCGGAGAGGTTGAAGCGCTGCTCCGTGCGGCGGGCCAGCTCGCGCTGCTGGGCGGCGTCCAGGTCCGCCTCGACGACGCCCCAGCCCCAGAACTTGCGGTGGTGTGCGGTGCTCATGTGTGCTCCTCAATGTGTCTCGCGGCCCAGTCGACGCGCCGTCGCGGCCATGCCGAGACGGGCCCCACTGGCAGGGCGGCCGGCCCGCCCGGCCTGGGCGGCGCGACCCGCGCGGCGCGGCGCGGCGCGTCCGGCTACAAGTCCAGCGCGCGGGCGATGATGTTGCGCTGGATCTCCGCCGTGCCCTCGGCGATGGTGTAGACCAGCGCGTCGCGGTGGATGCGGCCCACCGGGTATTCGCGCATGATGCCCGCGCCGCCGTGGATGCGGATCGCGGATTCGGAGATGCGCACGGCGGCCTCGCTGGCCATCAGCTTGACCTTGGAGGCGGTGGCCATGTCGATCGTGCCCTGATCCACGCGCCAGGCGCCATAGTAGACCAGCCAGCGCAGCGCTTCGATCTCCGCGGCCATCTCCGCCAGGCGGTGCGCGATGGCCTGGAAGCGCGCGATGGGCTGCCCGCGCACTTTGCGCTGCCGGGCGTAGGCGCACGCGGCATCGAACGCGGCCTGGGCCATGCCCAGGCAATTGGCCGAGACGCCGACGCGGTTCTCCGAGAGCGTCTCCAGGATCAGCGGGTAGGTGCCCTCGCGCCCGCCCAGCAGAGCACTGTCCGGCACGAAGGCGTCCTCGATATAGAGCAGGCCCGTTTCCGAGGCGCGCAGGCCCTCCTTCCTGAGCTTGTCGATGCGGATGGCGGGGTGGGGCAGCTCCACGATGAACAGGCTGATGGCGCTCGCCTCCGGTCCAGGCCGCGTGCGGGCGGCCAGCAGGAGCTGATCGGCGAAGGGGGCGTTGGTGATGTAGAGCTTGCTGCCGTGCAGGCGGTAGCCGCCGGGCGCCTTGTCCGCGCGGGTCTGCAGGCCGCGCACGTCCGAGCCGGCGTCCGGCTCGCTCAGGGCGAAGCCGGAGATGCGCTCGCCGCGCAGGCCGGGGCGGAAGTAGCGCTCCTTCTGCTCCGGCGTGCCCACGCGCCAGATGGGCCACAGGCCCACGTGCGTGTGCGCGCTCCAGGCGGCCGCGAAGGACTGGCAGACGCGGCTGGTCTCCTCGCGCACGATGCAGTCGGCCACCTTGTCGAAGCCGGCGCCGCCGTCCGCCACGGGGTAGCGCACGCCCAGCAGGCCCAGCTCGGCCCACTGGCGCCAGAGCTGGCGCGGGAAGGTCTCGCTCTCCTCGGCCGCCTCCACCAGAGGGGCCAGCACGGTGGCGGAGAAGCGGCGCACCGTCTCGCGGATCTGCTCGTGCTCGGGGCTGAACGCAAAATCCATCGGGCCTCCGGCCACCGTGGGGCATCGCGGGGGCGCCGCGGGCGGCGCTGCGCGGGGGGCGGGCGAGGCTGAGGCGCCGCAGCGGCCAGGGTGCCCCGATTGGCGAGACCTCATCCCCCCGACCCCCTTCTCCACCGTGAGCCCCGCTTGCGGGGCGAACCAACAGCACCGCGGAGAAGGGGGAGCAGGCTGCACCGCGATGGGGTTCCTCTCTCCGCAGGGTGGAGAGAGGTGGCACGCCGAAGGCGTGACGGAGTGAGGTGGCGTTTCACGCCGAATGTTGAAACCGCTTGTAAATACCGCGCCGGGCGCGGCGGGGCAAGGCCGG
>JBGOUY010000239.1:0-6780 GCA_041477795.1 bacterium | reverse complement strand
TGAGCGGGGCGGGACTCGAACCCGCGGCCACCTGATTAAAAGTCAGATGCTCTACCATCTGAGCTACCCGCCCCACCGCCGCCGCGCGCCCGGCGGCTGGCCGGACGGGCGGTGCAGCCGCGCAGTCCTGCCCGCTCCGAGCCCGGGTACGGTTCCGAGGCGGGGGGAACGGGCGTGGCCGTGCGGCAGGTACCGGCGGGCCGTGCGTGGGCCCTGCGGTACCGCGGGGTGCTGCAGCATCCCCAAGGGGATTCGAACCCCTGTCGCCGCCGTGAAAGGGCGGTGTCCTGGGCCAGCTAGACGATGGGGACAGATCGTACCAAAGCAGAAACGCTAATGCCTCGCCGCGGGTTTGTCAATCCGGCGCCCGGCGGGCCGGGCCGCTCAGCCCGGCACGTCCAGGCCCACGACGGTGATATCGTCTTCCACGGGCGCGCCCGCCAGGAAGTCCATCAGGGCCTCCACCAGCCCGTCGAGCAGGGGCTGGATCTCGCGCGCCTGCTCCTGTTGCAGGTAGGCCCGCACGCGCTCCATGCCGAACTCGTCGTCCGGCCCGCGCTGGCTTTCGAACAGGCCGTCCGTATAGAACAGCAGCCGGTCGCCCGGGCGCAACTGAATCGTGTCCGCGCGAAAGGCCACCGGCTCGAAGCAGCCCAGGAAGGTTTCCTGGGGCCGCAGCTCGAGGATCTCGTGCGTCGTGCGGCGCTGCAGGAGCACAGGCGGGTGCCCGCCGCTGGCGTAGGTGAAGCTGCGATCGGTCAGGTCGTACACGCCGTAGAACACCGTCACGAAGCCGTTGGACAGGTTCGCCGTCAGCTCGCGGTTCATCTGCTCCAGCACCACGGCCGGATCGCGGCTGGCGTAGCAGACCGACTGAAACGCGATCTTGGTCATGGCGGTGATGAACGCGGCGGTGATGCCGTGGCCGCACACGTCCGCCAGCAGCACGCCCAGGCGCTGCCCGCCGTCCAGCTCCACCACGTCGAAGAAGTCGCCCCCCAGCCGCTCCGCGGGCAGGTAGCGCGCGCCCAGGCGCACCTGATCGCTGTTGGGCAGGGAGTCGGGCATCAGCGACATCTGCAGGCTGCGCGCCGCCTCCAGGTCCTGCAGGAAGCGGTCGTTCTGATGCTGCAGCATGGCGTTGGCCTGCAGCACCTGCCGGCTGGCGATCACCACCTCCTGCTGCAGCCGGCGCAGGCGGATGTGGTTCTTCACCCGCGCCATCAGCTCGTCGAAGTTGAAGGGCTTGGTGATGAAGTCGTCAGCCCCCAGGTTCAGCCCGGCGACCTTCTTGGAGGTCTCGCCCTCCGCCGAGATGAGGATCACGGGGATGTCGGAGAAGCGCGTGTCCGCCCGCACGGCCATCAGCAGGTCCAGCCCGCTCATTTCCGGCATCATCACGTCGGAGAGGATCAGCTCCACGTCCCGCTCGCGCTCCAGCACGCCGAGGGCCTCGCGGCCGCTCTCCGCCGTGTGCACGCGGTACTTCTGCTTGGTGAGATAGAAGCGCACGACCCGCAGGATGTCCGGATCGTCGTCCACCACCAGCAGGACGGGCAGGTCCACCGACGCCGGATCGAAGTCGCGCCGCTCGGATTCGGCTGCCTGCATACGCGCTTTGGGGAATGTCGAAAGCCGGAAAACCAGCGTGTAAGGTCGCTCCCGTAGCCTAACCCGGTCCGTGGCGCCCGTGATAGCACAAAATGGGGCGGGGCGGTGCACGGGTGCGCTGCGTCGCCGCGCCATCGGCCGCGCGCGAGGGCGCCTGGAGCCCCTCGTGCCGCGGCCACCGGCGGGCGGCGCCACCGGCGGGCGGCTCGGCATTGTGCCGCGGCGGTGTATACTGGGTGCAGCGGTGCGCGGCGCCGCTCTGGCCCCGTCCCTGTGCTGTTCGCTGACGGGCCCCACCCCACTCTCGGCAGCGCCCCGGATGGACAAGATCACGCAGACTCTCTACGCGGCCGAATTCGACCGCTTCGTGCGGCAGGACGCCGCGGCCCTGCTGCGCCTCGACGACGCGCTGCTGCCGCTCTTCCGCAAGCACTTCCTGCGGGCGGATATTCCCGGCGTGCAGCGCCGCGTGCGCTCCCTGCGCGAGCTGCCGGCCGAGCCGCCCGTGGATTCGCACTACCTGAACACCCACGGCATCCGCGGCGTGATGCGCTATCCGGTCACCACGGGCGCGGTGATCTACAAGCTGCCCGTGTTCAGCTTCGAGATGAACGACTGGAAGGACCATTGGACGGCCGCCTACCTGATCGTCGCGCGCGAGACGCTGACCCTGGTCGATCCGGGCACGCACCTCTCGGAAGCCTCCCTGCTCGAGGCGCTGCAGGTGGTGGCGCACGTCTATCACGAGCCGGTGCGCCTGCAGGATGTGCAGCACATCGTCATCACCCACGCGCACTTCGACCACTTCGGCGGACTCAGTTACGCCCTGCCCGCCAGCGGCGCGCAGGTCTGGGCGCACGAGTGGGATGCCCGCACGATCAGCAACTACCCGGACGAAGTGCTGGCCGGGCGTGAGCGCATCGCGGCCTTCCTGCACACGGCCGGCATGGACCCCGCGGAGATCGGCGGCTACATGAAGATGCACGAGATCGGCAAGCAGATCTTCCCCGGCGCCCCCGTGCACCATGCCTACCGCGACGGCGACCGCATCGTGGAGGACTTCGAGGTGATCCACACGCCCGGGCACTGCCCCGGGCTCTCCTGCATCCGCGTGGGCGACGTCCTGCTGCTGGGCGACCAGGTGCTCAACAACGTCACGCCGCACCAGTTCCCCAAGATCTACAAGAGCGGCTCGGGCCTGCTCAACTATCTCAATTCGCTCATCAAGGTAGCCGCCCGCAGCGACGGGCTGCGCCTGGGCCTGCCCTCGCACTATGGCGACATCCCGGACGTGGAGCGGCGCGCCATGGAGATCATGGGCGAGCACAACCAGCGCATCGCGGACCTGCTCAAGGACCTCGACCGCCCCAAGTCCCTCGCCCAGATCACCTCGGACTACTTCCGCTATCGGCGCGGGCGGGAGCTGGCGGGCTACGAGCAGTTGCTGGCGCTGGAGGAGATCGGCGCGCACGTGGAGTACATGATCGAGACGCTGGGCGTGCTGCGCGTGGCCAAGGCGGCCGGGAGCGCCGGCAACGGCGTCGTGCTGTACGAGCGCGCGGCCTGACGGTGCGGTCCCACGGTGCGGCCGCCAGCGGGCCGCTCCGCCCCCTCGCGCCACCCCTGGCGCGGGCCGGGGAATTGCATGCAGGGACCCCTGCCGGCCGCCTCCTGCCGCGGCTGAGCCCACCGTCCTCCTCACCGCTGCCCGGAGTTCCCATGCAGAAGTCCCGCCGCTTCCACGAGCTGCTGCGCGAGGCGCGCGAGAAGGCCCGCCAGTCAACCGAGGTGATGGGCATCCTCCTCAACATGCAGGAGGAGGACTACATCGCCATCGAACGGGGCGAGACCTATCCCGACAACGAGACGCTCAAGCGGCTGTGCATGATGCTGGAGTGGAACTACTACGATTCCCAGCGCATGGTCATCAATGAGATCGCCTCTCGCCCCGGCGCCCCCACGCCCGGCGGCGAGGCGGCCATCCGCGCCCTGCAGAGCGCGCCCATGGCCGGCGGTCCGCCCGGCGCCGGCCCGCGCGAGACCCTCGGCGCGCGACTGCGCCAGGTGCGCGAGTCGACCGGGCAGACCGTCGACATCATCGGCATGCTGCTCAACATCCCGCCCGCGATCTACCGGCGCGTGGAGGCCGGCGAGGCGCCCAACGACGACCTGCTGCGCCGCATCAGCATGGTCTACGGCTGGAACTACCACGACCTGCAGGCGCTGCTGCGCTCGGAGCAGGCGGGCGCCCTGCAGCCGCATCGCATCGGCAGCCCCTTCCCCGGCGCCTCGGCGCACACGGTGCGCCTGCGGCCGCTCCTGCACGAGATCGAAGGGCTCTTCGCCGGGCTGCCCGAACGCGATCAGCACCTGCTGCTGGCCCAGCTCGAGCTGATCCGCGACACCCTGCGCAAGCTGCGTCACGCCTCCTGAGCGCGGCCGATCGCACCGCTCCCCGCACGACCTTTCGCGCCACGCCACGCGGCCGGACGGCGCCGCGCCCGTTTGCATTTTGCTTCCGGCTCGGTAGACTCACTCGCCAGCGCCGGCGCCCGCCGGCAGCCGCCTTGCGAGGGTGTATGAGAGGACTGTTTTTCGCCAAGCCCTTGGAATACCGGGTGGAAGTGCCGCGGGATAACTTCGTGCAGGGCGAGCCCCTGCAAGGCACCCTCAGCATCACCAACCGCGACAGTGCCGTGCGCGCCCAGCTCACCCTGCAGATCGGGCTGGCCTATGGCGTGTACAAGGAGATCAAGGCCGAGGGCCAACGCGCCATGCACCTGCTGGAGCGCACGACGCTCGCCGCTGACTTCACGCTCAAGCCGGGCGAGGAGAAGCGCTGCGAGTGGATCCTGCCCCTGGCGCTGGCCGGGCCGATCCAGTCCAAGGAGGGCAGCCCCTTCCTCCTCTACGGCGGGGAACTGACCACGCCGGAGGCGCGCGGGCAGATCGACCTGCCCGTGCAGCTCGCTCCGTCCTTCAACGCCTTCCTGACCACGCTGGAAAACCACTTCGCCTTCGAGCTGCGCGGCAGCAAGTGCAGCGACGGCGTGCTGGAGGGGCGCTACAAGCCGCCCGCCAGCTACCCCACGCTGGAGGAGCTGACCGTCCTCATCAGCCTGGACGCCAAGACCGTCAAGGTGGAGTTCCAGGGCCGCGGCAAGGGACTCAAGCGGGCCGAGGACGGCAGCCTGGTCGCCAAGAAGCGCAGCGCCAAGAAGGCCACCCCGCGCGACGAGTTCCTGCCCAAGAGCGGCCTGCCCAACCGCGCGCTCTACCGCACGCTGGTGGACGAGCTGCTGCCCGAGATCGCCGTGCGCGTGGAGCGCAAGCCCTAGCCGGCCGGCAGCGCCTGGCGGTCGCCCTCGAGCAGGAAGTGCGGCCCCAGCACCTCCAGGCTGGGGCAGCCGATCTGCTTGAGCGTGATCTCCACCTCCTGCTGCAGGATCTCGATGGCGCGCGCCGCGCCGGCGCGGCCGAAGGCGGCCACGCCGTAGAGCACCGGCCGGCCCAGGAACACCATCTGCGCCCCCAGCGCCCGCGCTATCACGATGTCCGAGCCGCGCCGGAAGCCGCTGTCGATGAGGAGCGCCAGGCGATCGCCCACCGCCGCGCGGATGGCGGGCAGCATCTCCAGCGCCGTGGGCGCCGTGTCGAGCTGCCGCGCGCCGTGGTTGGAGACGAGCACGCCCTCCAGCCCCAGCTCCGCCGCGCGCACGGCATCGTCCGGGTGCAGGATGCCCTTGAGGATGAACGGCCCGCTCCACAGGCGGCGGAAGCGCTCCACGTCGCGCCAGGTGTGATCGGGGGCGGGCCAGTTCGCGCCCACAGCCTGCAGCACGGCCTTGGCCGAGCCGCCGCCGGTGCTGTAGGGCGCCCAGGTCTCGAAGAGCGGCGGGTTGCTTCCGTGGCGGAGGTAGTCGAACAGCCAGGCCGGGTGCCGCAGCGCCTCCAGGTACCCGCGCAGCGGCAGGCGCGGCCGGCCGAAGCCGTTGCGCAGGTCCCGCTCGCGCTTGGAGAGCGCCGGCACGTCGACGGTGAACATCAGCGCGTGCATGCCGGCGTCGGCGGCGCGCCGGATCTGGTCTTCCGAGATGCGGCGATCCCGCGCGGCGTAGAGCTGGAACCAGGCGTGCTGCGGAGCGGCCCGGGCGATGTCCTCCAGCCGCGCCGTGCCCAGGCCGGAGAGGGTGTAGGGGATGTTCGCGGCGGCGGCGGCTTCGGCCAGCATCCGCTCCGCCCCCGGCCGCAGCAGCCCGTTGACGCCCGTCGGCGCCAGGCCGAAGGGGCTCGCGTACGTGCGGCCGAACAGCGTCGTGCGCGTGTCCACCTGCGAGACGTCCACCAGGTAGCGCGGCAGCAGCCGATGGCGCCGGAAGGCCTGCTCGTTGCGCGCCAGCCCGTGCTCGTCCTCCGCCCCGCCCTCGAAGTAGTCGAAGGCCACCTTGGGCGTGCGGCGCTTGGCGATGCGGTGCAGGTCCTCGATGTTGATGGCGTCCGCTGGCTTCATGGCGCTGTCCTGCCGATAAGTGCGGTGCGTGGATCGTTCCCGCCCGCACCCTATCCCGAAACCGGGGGCGAACCAAGGGGGCGGCTGCCGTGCCAACCGCCGTCGCGCGGCCCAGGGCCGCCCTGGCGGGGCCCGGTTGCGCGGCGGGTTGCGCGGCGGGTTGCGCGCCGTGTGGCATGCGGATAGAACGATAGCAACCCCGCCACCCGCGCTTCGGACGCCTGCATGCACGCCATCCACTACCACGCACCGGACACCCTGGCGGACGCCATCGCCCTGCTGGCCCAGGATGCCGTCCGCAGCCGCTACCTGGCCGGCGGCACCGACCTGTTCCTGGCGCTGGAGCACCAGTTGCGCGACGTCCATACCGTGATCGACCTCAAGCGCATCGGCGAGCTGCATGGCATCGGCGCGGCCGCCGGCGAGGGCGGCGGCAAGGGCGCCAAGCGGGACGGGCGCGCCAGGGACGGCGGGGACGCGCGGGCGGGCTGGCGCATCGGGGCGCTCACCTGCATGGCGGAGATCGAGCACCACGCCGGGCTGCAGCGCCACGTCCCGGCGCTTTGCGCGGCGGCGGCCGTGGTGGGCGGGCCGCCCATCCGCAACCGCGCCACGCTGGGCGGCAACCTGTGCAACGCCTCGCCCGCGGCGGACACGGC
>JBGOUY010000279.1:0-5688 GCA_041477795.1 bacterium | reverse complement strand
GCAGGGCAACCGCATTCTCCAAATCGGGCTGTTTGGCACGCTTTCTCGCACGCTGATTCGACGATTTCGAGAGGAATTTGCGGCTTTGCCACCAATTTCAGAGACGAGAACCCGTCCATTCGCCCCTGACATCCGAGAATGCGGTTGCCCTGGGCACGTCCGGCTGCCCCGTGGACTTCGCGACCACGAACGCATCGGCCCGCGTGGTGTAGGGGCCATTCCACGCGCCGTTACGGTTGGAAGATTCACCGTGGCTTCCCCCCCCGTTTCGCCCGTGCCGCCAGCTTATCCCTAAATCGGTGTTGCCGGAAGCCGCCCGCCTCCCGGCCCCCCGCCGCCAAAGCGTTTGACACCCCGCACAAAGCCGCATAGATTGAACAATTCACATACGTGCGGATAGGTCTGCCCAAATAGCCCATGTTCGAGAGCCTCCAGGAAAAGCTGACCGGCGCCTTGGCCCGCATGCGGGGCAAGCAGCGCCTGGGCGAGGCGAACATCGCCGAGGCCCTGCAGCAGGTGCGTGTCGCCCTGCTGGAGGCCGACGTGAACGTCCGCGTCGTGAAGGCCTTCCTGGACGCGGTGCAGGCGCGGGCGCTGGGCGAGGAGGTGCCGGGCGGCATCACGGCGGGCCAGCACTTCATCAAGATCGTCAACGACGAGCTGGCCGCCATGATGGGCGGCGCCCACGAGCCGCTGCGGCTGGAAGGCCCCTCGCCCGCCATCGTGATGCTGGTGGGCCTGCAGGGCTCCGGCAAGACCTCCACCGTCGGCAAGCTCGCGAAACTGCTCAAGGACGAAGGGCGCACGCCCTATCTGGTGCCGGCGGACGTGTATCGCCCGGCGGCCATCGAGCAGTTGCAGACGCTGGCCCGCACGCTCGGCGTGCCGGCCTACCCCGCGCGGCCCGAGCAGAACCCCGTCGACATCGCCAAGGAGGCCGTGGCGGCCGGGCGCAAGGCGGGCGCGGACGTGATCCTCATCGATACGGCCGGCCGCCTCCAGATCGACGAGGAGTTGATGGTCGAGCTGGAGCGCATGAAGGCCGCCGTGCAGCCCCGCGAAATCCTCTACGTCGCGGACGGCCTGACCGGCCAGGACGCCGTCAATACGGCGCGGGAGTTCCACAAGCGCCTCGAGCTGAGCGGGCACATCCTCACCAAGATGGACGGCGACGCCCGCGGCGGCGCGGCCCTTTCCATCCGCGCGGTGACCCAGCGCCCCATCAAGTTCATGACGGTGGGCGAAAAGCTGGAGAACCTGGAGCGCTTCCATCCCGACCGCATCGCCTCGCGCATCCTGGGGATGGGGGACCTGGTCTCGCTGATCGAGAAGGCGCAGGAGACTTACGACGAGGAGCAGGCCCTCGCGCTGCAGCGCAAGATGGCCCGCAACGAGTTCTCCCTGGCGGACTTCCTGGACCAGCTGCGCGCGTTGCGCAAGATGGGCCCCATCAAGGACCTGGTGGAAATGGTGCCGGGCATGTCCGGCATGCTGAAGAATGCCGACATGGACGAGCGCCAGCTCAAGCGGGTGGAGGCGATGATCTGCTCCATGACGCTGCGCGAGCGCGACAATCACCAGCTCATCAACCTGTCGCGCCGCAATCGCATCGCCAAGGGCAGCGGGACGCGTCCCAATGACGTAAACAAGCTGCTCAAGCAGTTCTCGCAGATGCGCAAGATGATGAAGAAGATGAGCCGCTTCGGCGGCGACCAGCGCCGGGCGATGCAGAGCCTGCAATCCATGTTGCCCGGGGGCGGCGCGCCGCCGGGCATGATGCGCTAGGCCGGCGCGCCAGACACGCCGGCACAGCCGGACGCTAGCGATTCCAGACGGAGAGAGAACGACTCGTGGCAACTCGCATTCGATTGGCCCGCGGCGGCAAGCGCCACCGCCCCTATTACCGCATCGTGGTGGCGGACAGCCGCCGCGCGCGCGACGGCAAGTTCATCGAGCGCATCGGCAGCTACGACCCGCTGCTGAGCGACAACAAGGTGACGCTGGATGCCGAGCGCGCCAAGCACTGGCTGAACGTGGGCGCCAAGCCCTCGCACACGGTGAGCAAGCTGCTGGCGCTGCAGGGCGTGGAGCACAAGCTGGTGGTGACGCGCGTGGCGGCTCCGGCAACGGCTGCCGCGGAGCCGGCCGCTGCGGCAGCCAAGCCGAAAGGCAAGGCCAAAGCCGCCAAAGCCGCCAAGGCGGGCGCGGAGGCCAAACCCGCCGTGGAAGACAAGCCGGCCAAAGCCAAGGCCAAGGCCGCCGAGTAACGCACGGGCTGGCCGCTGAGCCGTGGCAGCCGGAGAGCGCGGCATGGTGTTGATCGATCGCGACCGGCTCGTCTGCATTGGCAAGGTCGTGGATGCGCACGGACTGGATGGCGAGCTGAAGGTCAAGCCCTTCACGGACACGCCCAGCTACTACGAGTCCAGTGCCGACGTGATCGTGGATGCAGGCAAGGGCTTGCATCGGCGGGCCGTCAAGCGCATCCGCAACGCGGGCGCGCTGTGGATCGTGGCGCTGGATGGCGTGGCGGACCGCGAGGCGGCCCTGGCCCTGAAGGGAGCCGAACTGCTGCTCGACGAATCGCTGTTGCGGCCGCTGGAAGCCGGTGAGTACTTCCTGGACGACCTGATCGGCTGCGACGTGGAGGATCTGCAGGGAGCACGGCTGGGCCGCGTGTGCGGCGTGATCGAGACGGGCGCCAACGACGTGCTGGAAGTGGCCACGGAAGCCGGCGAGGCCCTGGTGCCCATGACGCAGGAAGTGGTCAAACAGGTGGACATGGCGGCCCGACGCATCCGCATCGCGCCCCTGCCGGGGCTGTTCGATGAGGATGTCTGACGCGCCGCCCGCGGGTGCTGCGATGAAGTGCATGGATGTGCTGACGCTGTTTCCGGGGCTGTTCGAGCCGTTCCTGGCCGAAGGCCTGCTGGGGCGCGCGATCCGCGGCGGGCTGCTGGCGGTGGCGCCGGTGAACTTCCGGGAGCACGGGCTGGGCCGGCACCGGGTGGTCGACGATGTGCCCTATGGCGGCGGGGCGGGCATGGTGCTGCGGCCCGAGCCGCTCTTCTCGGCCGCGCGCGAGCGCATCGCGCTGCACCGGGCCGCGGGCCGCACGACGCGCACGATCCTGCTCACGCCGCAGGGCGCGCCGTTCAGCCAGGCCCGTGCCCGCGAGTTGGCGGCGGGCGAGGAGGCGCTGCTGCTGCTGTGCGGACGCTACGAGGGCTTTGACGAGCGCATCCGCGTGGGCCTGGCGGACGAGGAGCTGTCGGTCGGAGACTTTGTGCTGCTGGGCGGAGAGGTGGCTGCGATGGCGGTGATCGAAGCGGTGGCGCGGCTGATTCCCGGCGTCCTGGGCAATCCGGCCTCCAACGCGGACGAGAGCTTCGCGGCGCCGCGGCTGGAATACCCGCACTACACACGCCCTGCGGAATTCGAGGGCATGCGCGTGCCGGAGGTGCTCAGCTCGGGCAATCACGCCCGCATCGAAGCCTGGCGCAGCGAGCAGGCGCAACAGCGCACCCGCGCGCGCCGGCCCGAGCTGCTGCAGCAGGCGCCGGGCGCGGCGGACGCACCGTCCGCACGGCTGGCGGGCGAGCGGCCCCACGGCAGCGCGGATTGAACAGACGCCGGAACCGATTGCGAAGGCAAGCGCGCACGGCGGCGCAGGACGCCGCGGGTGGCGCGCGGCACGACCGGACGAAACGGAGCGCAGGCCGCCCCGCACGAATGCCAATACCCCGCGCCGCCGGCCGAACCCCGGCAGCGCCCGAAGCGAGTGGAGCCAGAGCCGATGAGGAAGCCGCTGATCGAATTTGTCGAAGGGATGCACCGCCGGACGGACCTGGAGTTCCCCAGCGTGGGAGCGCAGGTGCGGGTCAACTACCGCATCCGCGAGGGGGAGAAGGAGCGCGTGCAGGCCTTCGAGGGCGTGGTGATCCGGCAGCATGACGGGCCGGGCAGCATGCACGCCACGTTCACCGTGCGCAAGTCCTCGCAGGGCTATGGCGTGGAGCGCATCTTCCCGTTCCACACCCCGCTCATCGAGAGCATCGTGGTGCTGCGGCAGGGACGCGTGCGGCGCGCCAAGCTGTATTACCTGCGGCAGCGCGAAGGCAAGAAGGCGCGCCTGCGGGAACAGAATGCCTGACTTCGGTCGCGAAACCGAATTGTGGAACGCCGGCTACCGCCATGTGGCGGGCGTGGACGAAGCCGGGCGCGGGCCGCTGGCCGGCCCGGTGGTGGTGGCGGCGGTGATCCTGCCGCACGATTGGCCGCAGGACTGGGCGCTGGACGATTCGAAGCGCGTGGCGCCGGCGCGGCGCGAGGTGTTGTACGCTGCGATCCGCCGGCATGCGCTGGCGTGGCGGGTGCGCGTGATGCCCTGCGCGCTGATCGACCGGGTGAACATCCTGCAGGCGACGCTGCAGGGCATGGCCGAAGCGGTGGCGCGGCTGCGGCCCGCCGCGGAATTCGTGCTGGTGGATGGCAATCGGCTGCCGCCGCTGGAGCCGCCGGCCGAGGCGATCGTGAAGGGCGACGGGCGCTGCTGCAGCATCGCGGCGGCCTCGATCCTGGCCAAGGTGGTGCGGGATCGCCTGATGCAGGTGTACGGGCGGCGCTACCCGCGCTGGGGCTTCGCGCAGCACAAGGGCTACGCCACCGCGGCGCACCTGGAAGCGCTGCGGCGCTGGGGCCCCAGCCCGATCCACCGCCGCTCCTTCCGCGTGCGAGGGATGGTGGAATGGCAAGCAGGGCAGCCGTCGGCCGGGATGGAGAATCTGTCGCTGCCCGGTATCTGGAAGGACGAGGCTACCGCATCCGGGAGCGGAACTTCCGCTGCCCGCATGGAGAGATCGACATGATCGCCAGCACGGAGGAGTATCTGGTATTCGTGGAGGTGAAGACGCGCGCAGCACAGACGCCCTATCACCCCACGCTGGCGATCACCGAGGAGAAGAAGCGACGCGTGCGCCTGCTGGGCGAATACTACCGCTCCCAGCACCCGGCCGAGCCGCTGCAGCCCCGCTTCGATGTGGTGGCGGTGACCCTGCGGCCGCGGGACGGCGGAGAGGACGCGCGCGTGGAACACTTCATCAATGCGTTCTGAGCCGCGCCGGCCCGGAACCTGAACGAGACGCGACGAACCGATTCGCGCATCACCCGCAGGAGCTTCCTGAATGGCTCACCACAAGTCCGCCATCAAGCGTGTCCGGCAAAACGAGAAACGCCGCCTACGCAACCGGCACCACCGTTCCACGCTGCGCACGGCCCTCAAGAAGTACCGCGACCTGCTCACCGACAAGACACGCGAGGCAGCGGCCAGCGGGTACACGAGCGTCCAGAAGGCCATCGACGAGGCCGTGAGCCGGGGCATCATCCACCGCAACGCTGCGGCCCGCTACAAGTCCCGCCTGGCCGCGGCGCTGAAAAAGCTGCAGGCGGCATGAACCGGCCTTGCGACGCCGCGCCTCTACACGCGGTGCGCCAGGCGCTTCCCCCTTTACCGAGCAGGCACAGGCAATGATTCACGGACTATTGGGTCGCAAGATCGGCATGACTCAGATCTTCAGCGAGACGGGCGAGCGCATTCCCGTCACGATCGTCGAGGCCGGCCCCGTCACGGTCGTGCAGGTGAAGACCAAGGCGAAGGACGGATACGAGAGCGTGCAGGTGGGCTATCTG
>JBGOUY010000001.1:0-38412 GCA_041477795.1 bacterium | reverse complement strand
GGCCACCAGGAGCACGGCATGCAGCCGATGGTCGTAGCGAGATTCCTCGGACCGCCGGATTTCATCTTGCAGTCCAAGCACGATAGTCGAAGCATCGGCAATGCTCAGCGGTTTCATGCATCGATGACATCACAACCGAAATTGATTCGCAAATATTTATGACGCTGTGTTTAGAACGGCTGTGAACAACAACTGCTGCGAGGAAGAAAGCTCCCTCGCGCACCCATTGTTCGTTGCGCGGCTGCCGCCGAGCAAAGCAAGGGCTTGTTCCAACTGGGGTGCAGTCCCGCCTTGGCGGGTCGGCCATGGGATCGGAGCGGTCCTCCCGAAAGCCGATACCCCATTCGCCGCACCCGCTCTGAAAAGAGTCCTCGCATCCACGAGTCTTTCGGGATGCCCGGATGTGCGCTGATCGGTTCCAACGCGTTTCACACGAGGGTTTCATAAGACGCCTGGCCACAAGAGAGCTGCCATCAGATCCCGGGGAACGGGCTCCGGGGGTGGTGCAGCAACGTTGCGATTGCTCTGTCGACCCTCCCCGCGAAGATTGACATCACAGAGGATGTAGATTACGAAGCGAGTGCGGCCCGCCCCCGATTGCGCCCGTGGGAAAGCCGTTTTCAGCGCCAGCGGCTGTCTCGATAACCTTCTAAAGCGGCGTATCACGCCATTGCCGAGCAGTTCATCGACCGGCGACGAGTGGGAAGTCATGGCGGGGCCCCCGATCATTGTCGCCAAAAAGATCTCCAAGCGCTTTGGCACCAACCAGGTGCTCACGCGGGTGTCGCTGCCTGTTGCCGAGCAGGATGTCGTCTGCATCGTGGGGCCAAGCGGTTCGGGCAAGACGACGCTGCTCAGATGCTTTGCGCTCCTCGAGGAGCCGAGCGAAGGTTCGATCGTCATGAATGGCGCGGTGATTTCCGCGCCTCATCCGGATGCCCGTATCCGTCAGGCCGCCCGGGCAGTGCGGGCAGAGATTGGGATGGTATTCCAGCATTTCAATCTATGGCCACACATGTCGGTACTTGAGAACATCATCGAGGCACCGCTTCGAGTCAAGAGTATCGCAAAAGATCAGGCAGCGGCGATAGCAGAGAAGCTGCTCGACAAAGTGGGCCTCTCCGACAAGCGTGACGCCTACCCTGCGCGACTGTCGGGAGGGCAGCAGCAGCGCGTCGCCATCGCGCGAGCGCTCGCCATGTCACCCAGAGTCATGTTGTTCGACGAGGTTACCTCGGCCCTCGACCCGGAGTTGCGCCGCGAGGTGCTGATCGTCATGCGCCAGCTCGCCAGCGAAGGCATGACGATGTTGATTGTCACTCACGAAATGGGGTTTGCGCGTCAGGTTGGCTCCCGTGTCGCGTTCATGGATATGGGCGAGATCGTTGAGGAAGCTCCTCCAGCACAGTTTTTCGCGGCACCTGCGACCGATCGCGCAAAACGCTTCTTGCAGCTGTTGGAGGGATAATCCAAAGGAGGATTCCGCCATGCGTGTTTCAAGAGCCACAGGCACTTGCTTCGCGATTGCTCTAGGTATCGCGGTGCTTGCTGCTGGGGCCGATCCGATTTTCGCGCAGCAGACGCAGTCTCGTCTCTTTGAAATCACCAAGAGCCAGAAGCTCAAGGTCTGCCAGTATCCGCTCTACTACTCGATCTCGTATCGGAATCCGCAGACTGGCGAGATCGAAGGAATCGATGCCGATCTTGCCAAAGAGCTCGCCAAGGAACTTGGCGCCCAGCTCGAAATCATCGAATCGAGCTTCGGCAGCTTCATCGCCGATCTGCAGTCAAACAAGTGCGATATCGGCATGTTCGGGGTGGGCGCAACCCTGAAACGCGCACAGGCAGTCGAGTTCTCGAAACCGTACCTGATCACCAACATCTATGCGGTGTTGAGAAAGGGAGGCAAGATCAAGAAATGGGGGGACATCGATAAGAAAGGCGTGAAGGTCGCCGTCTCGCTGGGCAGTTACATCGAGACCTTCATGAAGTCATACCTCAAAAACGCCGAGGTGATCGCTGTCGCTCCGCCCAACACGCGTGAGGGTGAACTCGTTGCAAAACGGGTCGAGGTGATCATGACGGACTTCCCGACCGCCATCAAGGTGATCGCCACGTTCGACTGGGCAACCTACATCCTGCCGAGTCAAAAGCTTGCCATCACGCCTTACGCCTATGTCGTTCCGCAGGGCGATCAGATCTGGCTCAACTATATCAACCTATTCGTTGATACCATCAAGCTCGACGGCCGACTGATGCAATTCGCCAAGAAGCACAAGCTCGATCCGATCGTCGCGCCCTGAAGCGAAGGGTCGCGGCGAACCCCTTGCACCAGCGCTGATGCGCAGGGATCCGGATGTTCAGGTATCAATTCCGTTGGGACACCATCTGGAGCAGTCTCGGATTTCTGATGTCGGGACTGCAGATGACGCTACTGCTCTCCGCCGTAACGCTGGTGCTGGCGATGATTGGCGGGCTCGTCATCGCATTGCTCGACCGGTCCAAATGGCGCGGCCTGCGCTGGATCGCCCTGTGGTTCGGCGAAATCATCCGGAACACGCCGATCGTCGTGCAGTTGCTGTGGGTGTACTACGTGTTGCCGATCGTGTTCGATATCCAGATTTCAGCGTTGGCCGCGCTCATCATCGGACTGTCTATCTATCAGGCGGCCTTCATCGCCGAGGTGTACCGCTCCGGCATTCAGGCCGTCCCGGTGGGTCATCGCGAAGCGGCGCAGGTGCTGGGCCTCACGCCGGCGCAGACCTTCCGGCGGATCGTATTGCCACAGGCTGTGCGGATGACATTGCCGCCGCTCGCATCGAACTTCGTACAGCTCATCAAGTTCTCGTCCCTGGGCGCCATCATTTCCGTGAGTGAAATAACCCGGCGCGGCATGGAGCTTTCGGCCTCCACGTTCCGGCCGCTGGAGATCTTCACATTTATCGCCGTGGTGTACTTTTTCATCTGCTGGCCGCTCGCGATGGCGATCCGATATGCGGAATGGCGGATGCAACGTCGCTAATGGCCGGTAACAGATGAATTGGCAGTGCTATCCGGCACCATCAATTCGACGCTATGCCGTGTTTATGGCCGTTTGCAGAAGAATGCACTCATGCTGCCGTCAGCAACAAAATGAATGTTATCGTCCACTAGTAGAGCGCCACTCTTTGGGATTCGGTTACGTGGAGGAGGGTAGGGGCATAGCATGCTATGCCCCTACACCGTTCTGGGGTCGATAAGCCCGAAGCCACCTGGGCACTCTACCCGCAATTTAAGACGTGCCTGACTACTAGGCTGCCATGCCCGATCGGTTTGGAGTGCGCGAGACATTGGCGAGCAAGGTCGATTCATCCCTCGATCGCCTCATCGCTGCGACTCAGCGCCTCGTTGGCATCGCTTCGCCCAACCCCCCGAGCGATACGTACGAGATTGCGAAGACAGCCCAAGAGATCTTGTCGGAAATCCCCGCCATAGAGATCGAGCGTATTGAGCCCGAACCGCGCGTGGTGAGCCTGATCGCCCGCGTCAAGGCCATTCGCCCGGGCCGCCGACTCATATTCAACGGACATCTGGATACGTTTCCCATTGGCGAGGATCTCGGCTGGACGGTTCCCCCCCTGGGCGGGATTCTGAAGGACAATCGCATCTACGGCCGTGGCGTCTCCGACATGAAAGGTGGCATCGCCAGTTCGATTCTTGCCGCCACTTTGCTGGCCGAGCATCGCGATGCATGGGCCGGCGAAATCGTGCTCACTCTCGCCGGCGACGAGGAGAACATGGGCTCGCTCGGGACCGCCTACATGCTGGAGCATATTCCGCACGCCAAGGGTGACGCCAACATCTGTGGCGACGTTGGCTCACCGCTGGTCGTCCGGTTTGGCGAGAAGGGACTGCTCTGGGTCGAGATCGAAGCGACGGGTTCGCCCGCCCACGGAGCCCATGTGCACAAGGGCATCAACGCCATTGACCGGCTGCGCAAGGCGCTCGATCTCGTCAAGGAACTCGAGCATTTGCCCGTCGCCGCACCGCCCTCGATCACTGCTGCGATTCGCGCTGCACGGACCGTCTCAGAGCGGCTGTCCGGCATCGGGGAGGCTGACACGCTGGGCCGGGTGACTGTCAATATCGGCACGATCGCCGGCGGCACGTCACCCAATCTCGTGCCTGCTCATGCCGTGGCCAAGGCCGATATCCGCCTGCCGGTGGGGATCACGACGGGAATCCTCGAAGCGAAGCTCGCCGAATGGCTTGGGCCCCTGGAAGGGGTCACCTGGCGCGCCATCCGACGCTTCGAAGCAAGCTATACCGAACCCACCCACGAGATCGTCCGCCAGGTGGCGGAGGCTGCCCAGGACGTGCTCGGTCAGCGCCCCGCGATCAACATGCGCGTCGGAGGCTCAGATTCTCGCTGGTACCGGATGCACAACGTACCCACGGTCGTGTTCGGTCTGACCCCCTTCAATATGGGCGGCCCGGACGAGTGCGTCCTCGTCGATGAACTCAAGGCGGTTGCGAAGGTGCACACGCTCGCGGCTTATGCCTTCCTGTCCGCTCCCGTCTAATCGAGAAAGCACTGGAGGCCCCACATGGCACGCCTGTCGGATGACGAGCTGTTCACATTGCCCATGACATTCATGGGCGCCCCTTATGGCCGACCGGGTGCTGGCAATCGCGCAGCGATCCTGGGCATTCCGTTCGATTGCGGCACTCACCCATTCCGCGTGGGCGCCCGTGGCGGCCCAGACTCGGTCCGCCAGCAGTCCGCGCTCATGCGCCGGTTCAATCCGACCCACGCCGACTTCGATCCAGTGTCGAAGCTTCAGCTTGTCGATTGCGGCAACGTGAAGTTGACCCCCGGTCGGATCGTTGACGCCTTTGAGCGGATCGAACAGGCCGTTGCGCGGATCGTCGCTTCCGGGGCTGTCCCGGTCACGATCGGAGGCGACGGCTCAATCACCGTGCCGGTCGTACGAGCGGTCGCGAAACGGCACCCAGACCTCGTCGCCCTCCACGTCGACTCCCACACGGACGCTTACCCGTACGTGGAAAGCGAAAAATACAACGCCGCGACACAATTCACGCACGTGGCTGAGGAAGCGCTCATCGATGTATCGTCGTCATGGCACATCGGAATCCGCGGAACGACCTATGCGCAAGGCGTCATACCCCGTGCACGTAGTCTCGGCTACAAAGTCCTATCGCTGGATCAACTGCTACGTGGGAGCATCGCAGAGCATTTGCTGGAGTTCCGCAATCAGGCACGCGGCCGGCCCGTCTACCTCTGCTTCGATATGGACGTATTTGATCCTTCCTGCGCGCCCGGGGTGTGCTCACCTTCCTGGGGCGGGCTTTCCGCGCGTGAAGGCATCGATCTGCTCCGCCTGCTGACAAACCTCAACATTGTGGCGGTCGACGTCAACACGGTGAGCCCCCCTCAGGATGTGAATGGCTTGGCGGCGCACCTGTGCGCCCATGTCATCTATGAAACCCTCGTGCTCCTGTGCCGGCAGTTCGGTCTGGCCGATTCCACGTAAGGCGACGGGTGACCATTGGATCCTCCGCGGTGGGCCACTGCGATGGCTCGGCGCAAAGCCGGGCGACGCGCGAGAGCAGCAGAGGAGCGGGGGATTGGCGCTCTGCAATGAGACTTTCTTGCGCCGGTTCGCGGAGTCGCTCCGGAGTTAGCTTGAGGGTTCGGCCGTGTTGATGGAGGACGGGGTTTGTAGCTGACGGCATTTTGCCAGTCTCAAGTGCGACGGTCATTACGGCGGGTCGTGGCAGTGCTTGAATGGCGGCAAGTCTGAAGCCCGGAAGGCTTCGTCGGAATCCTGAGGTGCAAGAGCCCTGGTCCCCGATTGGTGACCAGGGCTTTCTCATTCTGAGACCTCGGCTGAGTTGTCACACACGCCGATACCGGGGCATAGCGTGCTATACCGTCACACAGATCGTAGCGCGGATGTGACTGATCGAACTGATAACATACTGTAAAAACAGGTGTTATCGGCCAACAGGGTTCGAATCTCCCCGTCGGAACCAAGCCCATCGAGAGTTCGCAGGGCTTGCTTGCACTCGGCGATTTCCTGGCAGCGCGGGACAGTCCCATTGCCTGCCAGATAGAAGTGGGGCCATTGGGCGCCAGGCCCAGCGGGGTAGTGAGATCAATGGCCGGAAAGGAGAAAGGGTAACGCCAGCCGATGAAAGGCTTCCGGCTCCTCGAGTTGCGGCGTATGGCCGGAGCCTTCCAGCACCTCCAGCCGCGCATTGGCGATGCGCGCCTGCATTTCCGCTCCATGGGCCACGGTGCGGGCGGTATCGTGCCGGCCCTGGATGATCAGCGTGGGCACCCTGATTTCGCCCAGCCGTTCCAGGGTGTTGTTGCGTGCATTGGAGCGGCCCGCCTCGACCGCCGCCTGTTGGGAAGCCAACCGGGCGTATCGCAGGTACTCCGCAACGCGCTCGGGTGGCGGCTGCGTATGAAAAAACCCATTGACGATGGGCCGCACGGTGTCCTCGTCCCAGGCCGCGGCCGCGAGCTGATCGGCCTTGGCCAGCGCCCCCGCGGGGTCCGCGGTGTAGGCTCCGGTCGCCACCATTAGCAGCCGCTCCAGCCGCGCGGGGTGTCGCAGCGCGAAGTGCTGGACCACGACGCCCCCCATCGACCCCCCCACGACGACGGCGCGCTTGATGCCTCGCGCATCGAGCAGCGCCGCCAACGCATCCGCGAAGGTCTCCATGGTGTAGGGCCCGGGCAGACCCGCCGAGCCCGCGAACCCGGGCAGGTCCACCGCGATGCCATGGCCGCCTTCCTTTGCGACCCGCTCCACGGTGGGTGCCCAATAGGCCGATGACTGGCAGTAGCCGTGGACGCACAGCACGATCGGCGCGTTGCCGGTGCGTTCGAAGAGGTTCATCATGCGCGACTATCTCCACTCTTTCTTGAGCTCGCGTGCCTTCTTTGCCGATGCGTTGAGCGCATCGCGGGGCGAGGTCTTCTTCAGCAGCACGGTCTGGATCTGCTGTTGGGTGAAGCGGTCCCATTCCAGGTACCAGGGGGCCTTGATATTCTCGCGGGCATGCGCGTTGCTGTACTGATGGCTGCGCACCGCGAGATCGTATCCGGCATCCTGCTGCACCTTCTTGATGTCGGCATCATTGTCCAGTGACTTGAACGAATAGCCGACCCCGTACTTGCGGTACCAGTCCTTGGCCGAATAATAGACCCCATCCTTGTCCTTACCGCCCATGTAGAACATGAGCTTCCAGGCGGCGTCGCGCTCCTTCGTCTTGGAGCTCATGGCGTAGAGCCGCGTCCAGCCCATCGGGCCGATGCCGGTATTGGTAAGTCCCGGGAAGCGCATCAGCTGGATGTTTCCGGCACGCTTGCTATGCTGCGGGTTGTTGACGCGCGGGAACACGTTGCCCACCGCAGACGTGAAGATGCCCTGACCGCTCACGAAGATGTCGCGGGCCTGGGTCTCGTCCAGCTCCAGCCCCCGCGGGTCCAGGATCTTCCAGTCGTGCATCGCGGCCACCATCCACTCCAGCACCGCCAGCGAAGTCTTGTCCTTGTCCGGGTAGATCGGCTCAAAGTCTTCGTTGAACAGGTGGCCGCCCGACGCGAATACCATCGACCAGAATTCATCCAGGCCGTCGGTATTGGTCTTGAACCCCTTGAGAATCGGGTAATTGGACAGCCCCGCCTTCTTGCAGGCAAGCGCGGTGTTCTTCAGCTCATCCAGCGTCGTGGGCACATTGCTGATGCCGGCCTTGGGCAGTGCCGTCGTGTCGTAAATGTAGATGTAAACGTCCCCATAGTAGGGCGTTCCATATTGCTTGCCCTTGTAGGACATGGCCTCCAGGTTGTACGTGTACATGTCCGCGTTGAGCTCGGCGAGACGGTTCATCCCGTCGATTGGCTGCAGCCAGCCGGCCTCTACCCAGGCGCCCAGGGCCGTGTCCCGCACGTAGAAGGCATCGGGTTGCGAGTTCGCATTGAACAGGGCCACCATCTTCTCCTCGTACAGCTGAAGATCCAAGGGGATGTAGTTCACCTTGACGTCCGGGTTCTGTGCCATGAACCGGTTGACGTTGACTTCCACCACCTGGGGCTCGAACGCCCAGCCCGAAAAGCTGATGGTGGATGGCGCGGCTTGCGCGCGGGAGCGCAGGCCCGCCCCTGCCAGGCCGAGCCCTGCCGCCGTCATTGCCGTGGTCTTGAGGAATTGCCGCCGCGTGAAGCGAGTGCCATTCGCTCGGGATTGGCCCATGGTGTCTCCTTCGATGAATGAGATTGAGGATCCTGCCAGACCGTGAAGGCCGGGTTACTCCTTCACGGCACCCGATGTGAGCCCCTGGACAATCAGTCGTTGAAAGATGAATGCGAGCAACAGGGGCGGAATCACGGCGACAACGCCACCGGCCGCCATCAGCGTACGTTCCGTGGTGACATCGGTCGCGAATCCGGCGACGACGACCGGAACGGTTTTCGATGCGATGCTCGATGTGATGATGACCGCGAACAGATAGTCATTCCAGGCCGTCATGAACGAAAACATGGCAGCGGCGACCAGACCCGGCATCGACATAGGCAGGAGCACATAAGCCACCATACGCCACCAGTTGCAGCCATCAATCAACGCAGCATCTTCCAGGGAGCGCGGAATACCCTGGAAGTAGCTCTTCAGCATCCACACCGTGAATGGCAGCGTGAACGTGAGGTACGTCAGCATCAGCGCAAGTAGATTGTCCAGAAGATTGTAGGTCTTGATGACCAGGTAGAGCGGAACGATCAGCGCGATGCCGGGCACCATGCGCGAACCCAGGTACAGCATGAGCAGCGTCGTGCGGCCGGGAAAGGGAAGCCTGGCGAAGCTGTAGCCGGCCAGCGTGCCCAGCACGATATTGAGCAGCGCGGTGCCGGTGGCCGCAATGAGCGAGTTGGCGACGCTGGGCAACGTCTGCTCCGCCGCGCGGCTGCCGACGATGGCCCGCGTCCCGGTCGGGTGGAAGAAGGTCAGGTAGTTGTCCACCGTCGGCGCTTGCGGGATCCACTGGGGCGGCACGGAGAGCGCCTCGCGCTCGTGCATGAAACTCGTCAGCACCAGCCACGAGAACGGCGCTAGCACGTACAGGGCCACCAGGATGCCCCCGATGGTCAGGAGCACGGTGCGCCGCCGCCGCCGCTTCGCTGCGGTGCCGGGCACGATCAGGCGCTGGATCATGTCTCAAACTCTCCCCGCCGGTACAGCAGGCGGAAATAGATCCAGGCCAGAGCCAGGGTGATGAGGCTGACCGTGTAGGCGTAGGCGTTGCCCAACCCGAAATCGAGGTTGTTGAACGTGATCAGGAAGGTCTGCCAGGTCAGCGTCGTCGTGGTGGTGCCCGGCCCTCCCGCCGTCAGCACGTAAATCACATCAAATACGCGGATCGCGTACATTGTCTGGAGCACCAGCACTACCAGCAGCGGCTGGGCGAGCCATGGCAACGTGACGTGCACGAGAAGGTTCCAGGAATTGCAGCCGTCGACGCGCCCTGCGTCGTACAGATCGGACGGGATGCCTTGCAGGGCGGCGAGGAGCAGGATCACCGCCAGCGGAAGCAGGTTCCAGACGTGGGCGGAGACCAGGGCCAGCAGCGCGTAGGTGGGGTCCGAAAGCCATCCCCGGTATTCACCGATGAGTCCCAGACTCATCAGCAGGCCGTTCAGCGCTCCCACGTTGGAATCGTAGATCCACTGCCACATCAAGCCGTTCACCACCGGCGGAATCGCCCACGGCACGAGAATCAACGTGCGCACGATGCCACGGCCGGGAAAGGGCTCGGTAAGCAGGAGCGCCACCACGATCGCCAGCAGCACGACCAGCACCACGGCCATCGCGGTGAATTCCGCCGTGATGCGCAGGGCGCTCCAGAATTCCGGCGAGCTAACGATCTCGACGTAGTTGTTCAGGCCGATGAATCGAAAAATGCTGGGGCGCTTGAGGTTGTACCGATGCAGGCTGATCCAGAACGAATAAGCGATGGGATAGCCAACCAGCAGGGCGATCGCCAGCAGCGCCGGGGAGTTTAGCAGGAACGCAAAGGCAGGAGCGGACAAGCGCTTGGTACGGCCACCGCTTTCCGCTGCCGGCTTGGCAACGTGTTCGATGTTCCGGTCCGACATGTGCGCGTACGTCTCTAGCGGGTTGGAGACTACCCTTATGGGCGCAGTCCCTGAATGTCAAGGCTCTAGCGGCGACTCCAGACGGGTCTTTGACTATGGATGCCGCGAGGAATCAAATAGGAGCCCGCCGAGCGCGAGCATCCCGAAAAGAGCCGCCGCACCTCACGCACGGCGCGCACGGTGCAGCGACCGCATCCGCTCGAATCCGAGCGCTCACCCCCCATCTCCGGAAGCCGATTCATGTCTGAGATCCTCAAGAGCACCCCAGAACGCGCTGACGGAACGCCCGGCGGCAGCCCCTCCGGCGTCACACCGCCCTGGGCGTGGGAAGAATCCAGGTGGCGCGGCATCGTCGATCGCGTGCGAGCCGGCCGTCCGCTCCGGCCGCGCCAGTGGAAGGACGGCGCCCGCGTCGCGGTCGCCCTTTCCTTCGATTCCGATCACGAGAGCGGGGAGCTGCGGGACGGCGGCGAGGCACCCGTCCGGCTCTCCCAGGGACAATATGGGGCGCGCGTCGCCGTGCCGCGTATCCTGCGGCTGATGACTAGGTACAGCATCCCGGTGACCTTCTTCGTGCCGGCCGTCGTTGCCAGCATCTATCCGGACGAGCAGCGCCGATTGGTGGGCGAAGGACACGAGGTCGGCCTGCATGGCTGGATCCATGAACGCAACAGCCTCCTGCCCGCCGGCGTGGAACTGGACTTGTTCCGTCGTTGCATTGAGACCCTGGAATCGATCACAGGCATTGCGCCAGTGGGGCTCAGGGCGCCTTCGTTTGAATTCAGCCCCGCAACCTTGAGCGTCGTGCGTCAGCTGGGGCTGCTCTACGATTCGTCCATGATGGCGGACGACGAGCCGTATGAATTGCTCGAGAACGGTCAGGCCACGGGCGTTGTGGAAATCCCGGCAGAGTGGATCCGCAGCGACGGCGCCTACTTCAACATGGATCGCTTCTCGGCACTGCGTCCCTATACGACGCCGTTCGCCGTGCTGGAAATCTGGCGGGCGGAGTTCGACATGGCGCTCCAGGAAGGGGGGCTCTTCCAACTCACCCTGCATCCGCACATCATCGGGCACCGCTCGCGACTGGCCATGCTGGAAGCGCTCATCGAGCACATGTGCGCGCAGGACCGGGTCTGGTTCGCCACACACGAGCAGATCGCCCGGTATGTGAAGGCCGAAGCTTGATCACGGTTGGCAGACGATTTTTTGCACGC
Source organism: bacterium (assembly GCA_041477795.1). Lineage (GTDB taxonomy): Bacteria > SAR324 > SAR324 > SAR324 > JACQKK01 > DATFMP01. Next base: position 27,033 of record JBGOUY010000001.1, on the reverse strand, counting down.
CCTGTCACACAACGCTGGGTGATACCGGTGCCGCCTAGTGTATAACTGCTGTGCATGAACTGAGGCGCAGCCTCCATCAAATGCGCAGGCGCAAACCCGGAAAGCATTTGATATCGGCAGACCAGGAGCGGCGGTGCTCCTGATAGGACGCGGGTTCGATTCGCGCCGCATCCACTCAATACCCTTCCAGCACCATCCAAGAAAGTGCGCGAGGCCCCGATTGACGGGGTTTCGCGCCTCTTTTCATTCCAGCAACGTCCAGCGCCTACCCCTTGCATCCGGGGGTGCAAATAGGGGCGGGGACACCCGTTCTGCGCGCCCTCGAAGGTTACGCGGGAGCCCTCCCAACCAAGTGCACCCTGCGCCTTGCACCGCTGGTGTTTGTACGGCCTGGGGAGCTACGGCATGCAGAGTGGACGGAGATCGACCTGGACGCGGCCGAGTGGCGCATCCCGGCCCAGAAGATGAAGCTGCGCCGTCCGCACCTCGTGCCCCTGTCCCGGCAGGCGGTGGCGATCCTGCGCGAGCTTCATCCCCTTACGGGCAAAGGCCGCTATGTGTTCCCCGGGATGCGCAGCGCAGCGCGCCCCATGAGCGCCAACACTATCAACGCCGCGCTGCGCAGGCTGGGCTACGACAAGGACACCATGACGGGGCACGGCTTCTGCTCCATGGCGTCCACGATCCTGAACGAGCAGGGCTGCCTGCGAGTCGGGGCGGCCGTCGCTCCCCTTATGGTAGGCCGGTCCTTCGGGCGGTCCGTTCAAACTTGAAGCGGCTTCCCGGATGTGGGACATACAGGCAGGCGAGCGGCGGCAGAACCCGACCGTTTCATCCGGAGTGCCGGGCAGGGTTCTGAAGGCTCCGACAGGTCCCTGCGCGCAGATTCCCGCCCTGGCTGGAGGCGCCCCCAGCCGGCAGCGCCCGCTTGAGCGCCGGGCGACGCCTTGCAACCGCGTGCATCAATCGCGAAAAGGCGCAGTGCAGGGCATCGAGGACCGGGCCGGCAGGCCACGCGCCAGCCTGTACGACGCATTGCAAAGCGGCCGGAAGGGGGCACACCCCATTGTCCAGCACCGGAGCCAGCCCATGATTGACATCGCCTTCACGCCGATACAGGTCGGTTCCCATGAGGTGAAGAATCGCCTCGTCATGGCCTCCACCACCGCTGCGCTGGGTGACCGCGACGGCGCGGCCACCCAGCGCAACGTGGCCTACCTGGAGCGTCGCGCCCAGGGCGGGGTGGGGATGATCGTCACTGAAGGCATTCACGTCCATCCCACCAGCTACTTCGGCTACAACACGCTGCGCATCGACGACGACCGGTACATCCGGCCGCTGTCCAAGGTGGCCAAGGCCGTGCGACGGCACGACGTGAAGCTGATCGGCCAGCTCATCCACGCCGGCCGCCAGTGGCACAGTGGCTACTCCCGCCTCGCCCAATGGGCTCCTTCGCCCACCAACAGCTTCCCCGTGTGGCTGGAGCAGGCCCACGAGATGGAGATCGAAGAGATCCAGGAGCTCGTGCGCGCCTTCGGCACCGGCGCGGCCCGGCTGATCGAGGCGGGCTTCGACGGGGTGGAGATTCACGCGGCCCACGGCTTTCTCATCCAGCAGTTCATGTCGCCGCTGGCCAATAAGCGCAGCGATGACTACGGGGGCACGATGGAGAAGCGCCTGCGCTTCCTGTTCGAGGTCATCGACACGGTGCGTGGGAAAATCGGCAGGCAGCCCATCGTGGGCCTCAAGCTGAGCGCCGAGGAGATCGTGCCGGGCGGCCTGACCCTGGAGGACACGCTGCAGGTCATTCCGCGGCTGGAGAGCGACGGCCGGCTGGACTACTACCTGGTCAGCGCCGGGGGCTTCGACTCCATCGAGACCATCCACCCCACGACGTCCTCCCAGGTGACACCGTTCATCCAGAACGCCGCGGCCGTCAAGAAGGTCAGCAGAATCCCCGTGATCGCCATCGGCAAGATCAAGCAGGAGGCCGGCAACGTGATCCGCGAGGGCAAGGCGGACATGGTCGCTTTCGCCCGACCGCTGATCTGCGACCCGGACGTGCCGCGCAAGATGCACGAAGGCCGCCACGAGGACATCCGCTCCTGCCTGTCCTGCAACGAGTGCCACCACCGCATCTGGCACGACCGCACCATCGGCTGCACCTACAATCCGGAGGCCGGACACGAGTCCGAGCCCAAGCTGCGCAAGGCGCCGCAGCGCCGCACCGTGGTGGTCGTAGGCGGCGGTCCGGCGGGCTGCGAGGCGGCGCGCGTGGCCGCGCTGCGGGGTCACAAGGTCACGCTCCTGGAGCGGGGCGATGCCCTGGGCGGCCGGGCCAATCTGGCCGCCATGCTGGCCAACCGGGAGGATTTCGCCGCGATCTCCATCTTCTACTCCACGCAGCTCGCCAAGCTGGGCGTGGACGTGCGGCTGGATACGCTGGCGACGGCGGAGTCGGTGGCACGCTTGCAGCCCGAGGTGGTGGTGCTGGCCACCGGCACTCGCCCCACGCGGCCGCAGATGCCCGGGGTGGAGCTTCCGCACGTGCACGACATGGATGCGGTCGTTGCCGATCAGCCGGAGCTGGGCCAGCACGTGCTCGTGTACGACCAGGAGTATCACGTGGCCGGGAGCGGCACCGCCGAGCTGCTGGTCACGTGGGGCAAGCGCGTGACCTACGTCACCGATGCGGAGGTTGCGGGCGCCGATATCGAGATCAACACCAAGTACCTGCTGCATCGCGCCTTCGTGGTGAACCGCGTGCAGACCCACGTGGACACCCGCATCCGGGAAATCCAGCCGCGCCGTGTGTTGCTGCAGAGTCGCTACGGCAGCGACCCGTTCTTCGTGGAGAACGTCGACGCGGTGGTGATCTGCACGCAGCGCCTGCCGGAAATCACACTGTATCGCGAGCTGAAGGGCCGCTATCCGCATGTGGTGGCCCTGGGCGATGCATCCGCGCCGCGCCGCATCATGTCCGCCGTGCGCGAGGCTTACGCCACGATGCGCGAGCTGTGACGAGAAGTCGCCATGGAATTCCGCGGGGAGTTCGACATCAAGGCACCGGTGCAGCGGGTCTGGGCATCGTTCTGGGACGAGACGTTGATGCCCGCCTGGCTGCCGGGCTGCAAGGCGGCGCAGTGGGAAGGCGATCGGCGCGTGCAGGGCGAGGTGGAGCAGAGCGTGGCCCAGCTCAAGGCCACCTTCGCCTTTGACCTGGAGGTCGTGGAGAAGCAGGAGCCCGTGCGGCTGCACCTGGCCGGCACCGGCAAGGGCAAGACCATCTCCAGCGACGTGCGCGTGGACATGATCGTGGAACTGGCGCCACTGGAAGGGGCCGCCACGCACATCACGTACATCATGAATGCCGAGATCGGCGGCGTGCTGGCCAATGTTGGCAACTTCGTCCTGAAGCTCAAGGGCAAGGAACTCCAGCGGCGCATGGCACAGGACGTCCGCTCTCGTCTCGAAAGGGAAGGGGCTGCCTGAGCACGGCCGAACGACCCGTCGGATGACGTCGCCGGGCAGCGGCCGAAGGCAGTCTCAAAGGCGCGAATGGGGGGAGTAAACAGGAGGAACCAAGCATGCGTACGTGCATCGCGATCGTTTTGGCCGGCGCCGGGCTGCTGGCACTTGCCACGCTGGCGGCGGCACAGAGTGCCCAGTTGCAGGCGCTGAAGCCGGCGGATTTCCCGCGGCGGCCCATCGAGGTAGTGGTGGTGTATCCCGCGGGCGGGGGCATGGACGTCACGGCGCGCACCCTGGCCCAGCACGCCGAGAAGTACGTGGGCGCCAAGCTGGTCGTGGTGAACCGCACCGGTGGCGGCGGTCTGGTGGGGCATACCTGGCTGGCCAAGAGCTCGCCAGCCGATGGCTACACCGTGGGTGTGGTGGCCAATACGCTGTATCCGGATGCGCTGCTGCGGGCTGGACAGTTCGATCTGGCAGACTTCCTGCCCATCGCATCCATCAACTTCTCGCCGCTCTTCTGGGTCGTCAACCCGGACACGGCGCTCGGCAAGATGAGCCCCAAGGAGATCATCGACTACATCCGCAAGAACGGTAAGAACGTCAATATGGGCGTCACGCCCGACAACGTGTTCCAATTCCTTGCGAACGACGTGGAGCGCCACCTGGGCGTGAAGATGAACATGGTGCCCTTTCAGGGCGGCAAGCCCGGCGTCGTCGCGCTGCTCGGCAAGCAGATCGACATCACCACCTGCCTCATCGTCGAGTTCTCGCAGTACGCCGACGCGGGCCAGGTCAAGGCGATTGCCGTGGCCGATGACCGTCGCCATCCCCAGTTCCCCGACACGCCAACGTTCTCCGAGTTGGGCATTCCCGTCGGCGGCAACCTGTGGGGTATCTGGCGCTTCCTGAGCGTTCCGCCCAGTACGCCCAAGGATCGGATCCGCTACCTGGAAGCCGCCTTCCTGGAAACCCTGCGGGATCCCGAGACCCAGGCCGCCTTCGAAAAGCTGGGCGATCCGCTCAATCCCATGAATGCGGCGGACACCCAGAAGGCCTACGTCACGGCACGCGATACGCAGATCGCGTTCTTCAAGAGCATTGGCAAGATGAAGTAGCCGCAGCGGGCCCGGGTCTGCCGCCGCGCCGGGAGCTTTGCGCCGGGCTGTATTGCCGGCCAACACAATGGACTTGCCGGGCCTGCGACAGGGCCGGACGCGTTCGCGCGGCAGGGAAGCACGGCGCAGTGAGCCGGCCCAGGCCCGCGCGGCTTGGACTCGCGCTTGCGGAGTGGGGGCGAACTCGTGGCAGGATGGGAGCGGCCCCGGAGCGGCCAAGGCTTGCGCCGCGACCCTCCGGGCAGTCCGCCCGGGAAATGGCTGCCGGGATGGGCCGCCGTCCTGCGCAGGCAGCGCCCATTGACTGCGGGAAACGATGGACTCATGACGGTCTGAACCGATGCTCATGCACAACCTCGTCGTCGGGCTCGGCATTGCGTTCCAGCCAGGGAATCTACTCGCGGCCCTGCTGGGCACGGCGGGGGGCATCGTGGTGGGCGTACTGCCTGGGCTGTCAGCCACCATGGCAATAGCCCTGCTGCTGCCCGTCACCTACGCGACAGGACCCATCGCGGGGCTGGTCATGCTGGCCGGCATTTATGCCGGCGCGATCTACGGGGGCTCGATCTCTGCCGTGCTGATCGGCACACCGGGCACCGGGGCCTCCGTGGTCACCGTGTGGGACGGCTATCCCATGACCAAGCGCGGCGAGTCCAGGCTGGCCCTGGAAACCGTGACCTGGGCGTCGTTCTTCGGCGGAATCCTGGGAGGGCTGGTGCTGCTCTTCCTGTCGCCGCCGCTGGCCGAACTGGCCTTGTTGTTCGGCCCCCCGGACTATACCGCGCTGGTGCTCTTCAGCATGACGCTGCTGGTGTCCATGTCCGGAGATGAGCCGGTCAAGGGCGTGATCATCGGTCTGTTCGGCTGTCTGATCGGCACGATCGGCCTGGACCCGGTGTACGGGGTGCCCCGCTTCACTCTTGGATTCGCGGAACTTTCCGGCGGCATCTCGTTCATTTCCGTGCTGATCGGCGCATTCTCCATTCCTCAGGCGCTGCTGCTGGCGGCCTCGGCGCTCAAGGAACGCACCGTCACCGCGGTGGCCCCGATCATCGGAAACGAACGAGTGACCCTGAGCAGGATGCGCGAGCAATTGCTCAACGGGCTGCGCTCCTCGGCCATCGGCATCTGGATCGGCATCCTGCCCGGCATCGGGCCGGAAACCTCGCCGTTCATCGCCTACGAGGAGGCCAAGCGCTTCTCCAAGCACCCGGAGCGCTTCGGCACTGGCAACGTCGACGGGCTGGTCGCCGCCGAAGCGACCAACAACGCCACCGTGGGCGGTTCGCTGATTCCGCTGCTGACGCTGGGCATCCCGGGCTCCGCCGCCGCGGCCGTCTACGTGGGGGCGCTGACCATGCACGGGCTGCAGCCCGGGCCGATGCTTTTTGCCCAGCGGGCCGACATCGTCTATACGCTGTTCATCGGCTACCTGATCTGCAACTGCATGATGCTGGGCCTGGGGCTCGGGGGTGTGCGGCTCTGGACCCGCGTGCTGGCCCTGCCCAAGGCGATCGTCGCGATCCTGATCATCGTCTTCAGCATGGTTGGCTCGTATGCCATCCGCAACAGCTTGTTGGACCTGTGGGTGACCGTCATCGCCGGAGGCATCGCATACGTGCTGGCCCAGCACCGCTTCCCGCTCGGCGCCCTGGCGCTGGGGATGATCCTGGGCCCGATCTTGGAGGAGAACCTGCTGCGCTCGTTGGCCTTGTCCCAGAACAGCTGGCTGATTTTCGTCCAGCACCCGATCTCCCTGGTGTTCCTGGTGCTGGCGCTGGGCTCCCTGGCCTGGAGCCTCCGCAAGGCGCGCCTGCGCTCCCAGGGACGGCTCCGCGTGGGACCCAAGACGACCGTCGGCGAGTCCATGGACTAGGGTGCTGCGCAGCGGAGCAGATGCCTGCGGGCTCTTTGGGCAGGGACAGCAAGGCGCGCTCAGGGCGCATTGGAGCGAATCATCTGTGGAGGTGAAATGCGTCGCCAGTTGGGGGACCTGTTCGTGTCGTTGGCCTTCATTGCCGTGAGCGCAACGTTCCTGGCTCTCACCTTCGGTATCAGCGATCCCAACGCGACACTGTTGCCGCGTATGCTCTCGTGGGCGGTGCTCGCGTTCAGTTGCTGGTACCTCGTCTCGACGCTGCGCGCACGGCTGCACCGGCACGCTCCGGTGGTGGAGGAGGGGGTGGACCTGGTGCACTTCCTGGCGGTGATGGGCTTGGCCCTGGTCTACATCCCGGCGATGACCTTTGGCGGCTATCTGGCCGCCACGGCGGTGTTCATCGTAGCCGCCGTCTATCTGCTGGGCTATCGGCGCTTCGTGGTGCTGCTGCCTTTGTCGCTGTGCGTCACCCTGCTCATATTCATCGTGTTCAAGACGTTCATGTACGCGTCGCTGCCCAGCTCCGCGCTGGACAACTGGATCACGGAACTGATTTACCGCTACGTGCTGAGCTGATGCGGCTGGAGCACCTCGCCAGCGGGCCGCAGGCCGCGCTGCCGCCCGGCAACCTCCCCGCGGCGCTTCTGGACAAGGCCGCGGGCGTCGCGGTGGGCGTGCTGCCTGGTCACCACTTTGCGGCGGCGCCAGCGCTCGGTCGACGTGCTGCACACACCGACCGAGGTCTTCGTACGCCACGGTTCACCTAAGCACACCCGCTCGGACAACGGGCTGGAATTCACCGCGCGGGCGGAGCGCCGGCTGGCCCAGGAACAGGCCTACTGCCATTGGCAGCCAGCACGAGCCCGTTTCTCCTCCGCAGTCCTGGCGTTTTTCACGATTCTTATGGAATGTTCACCTGGACCCGGCTGCCCGGGTCGCGCCGTCCAGTCCGCCACGGTCTCAATGCGCGACAAGGCTCGGGAGAGCCGCCCCCCTCATCCAGGTGCCCCATGAATCCGCGCGCGCCGTCAGCCCCTCCCTTCATGTCGCAGAGTGCCCTCACCCACGAAGCGGCAGCGCGCCACCTGATCCGCTATGGTGGCGAGTTCGCACCCGTCACGATTGCGCGCGCCACTGGCTGTTGGCTCTACGACACGGACGGTCGGGCCATCCTGGATTTCACCTCGGGACAGATGTGCGCCACGTTGGGTCACAGCCATCCCCGGGTGCTCGAGGCCATCGGTCAAGCCAGCCGCGAGGCGATTCACCTGTACAGCACAATGCTCTCTCCGCCCGTGCTACAGCTCGCCGAGCGCCTGATCGGGATGCTGCCGGCGCCCCTGGCCAAGGTCATGTTCCTGAGCACGGGCAGCGAGGCCAACGAGGCGGCGCTGCGCATGGCCAAGCTCAGCACAGGCGGCTTCGAGGTGATCGGGTTCGACCGTTCCTGGCATGGCATGACGGCAGGCTCCAGTGCGAGCACCTATTCCGGGGGGCGGCGCGGCTACGGTCCTGCGATGCCCGGCACGCTGGCGCTGCCGACCCCCAATGCCTATCGCTGCCCGATCCGCCATTGCCGGGACGCCTGCGACCGCACCTGTCTTGAAGTGGGCTTCGAGATGGTGGATCGGCAGTCCGTGGGGGCCCCGGCTGCGGTGATCGCCGAGCCCATCCTGAGCTCCGGCGGCATCATCGAACTCGCGCCGGAATACCTGCGACGCCTTAAGGAAATGTGCGAGGAGCGGGGCCTGCTGCTGATCCTGGACGAGTCGCAGACCGCACTGGGGCGAGTGGGCAGCTTGTTTGCTTTCGAGCGCTCCAACGTGGTGCCGGACTTCCTGACCCTTTCCAAGACCTTCGGGGCAGGGCTGCCCCTGTCCGCCACGGTCACCACGGCCGCCCTCGAAGCCACCTGCCACGAGCGCGGCTTTCTGCAGTACACGTCGCACGTCTCGGACCCCTTGCCGGCCGCAGTGGGTCTGGCGGTGCTGGAAGTGGTCTCCCGCGAGCGCCTGGCCGAGCGTGCGTCCGAATCTGGCGCCTACCTGAAGCACGGACTGCAAGCGCTGGGGCAGCGTTTCGAGGCGGTCGGCGACGTGCGCGGGCAGGGCCTGCTGCTGGGCCTGGAGCTGGTGCACGACCGGGAGCACCGCGAGCCCTGGCCGGAGCTGGCGCAGGCGGTCGCCCGGCGCTGCCTCAAGCTGGGTCTGAGCACCAGTCTGGTCAGAGCCGGACACGGGAGCGTGTTCCGCATCGCCCCGCCGCTCACCATTACCCGCGAGGAACTTGACACTGGGTTGTCGATCCTGGAGCGCGCCCTGGCCGACTCCCTGGATGCGCTCCCTTGAACGCCGGGTGGGAGGAGCCACTCCCGCGCAGGGATGCCGTCCACTCCGTACAACGTCCGGGCGGCTTCTGCGGAAGCGTAGCCATTCGCGACGTCCTGCCGTCCCGTCGCGGGATCGCGCTCGGTGGGATCGCCGAAGCCCCTGCGACCTCCACCGCTCTTGAATGGCAGGGCCGCACTGCACAAGCACAGGAATCATCTCCTCTGCGCGGTTTGAACCTGCTTGAGCGCCGTCCCCGGTCAATTGCGGGCCTTAGAGCTTGGCTTCGATTCACCTCCGCCGGCTGAAGCAGCCTATCCTCCACCTGCTGAGTGGGCTCGCGCAGTTTCTCTGGGGGCAGCTTGAGGTAGTCGCCTGTCACATCGCTATCGGGCTGCTTGAGGTTGACGAGGTCCTTCAGAGCGTAAGAAGGCAGCCCCAATCCTTCCGCTCTGGTGAGATTGGTGCGGCGCACGGCGTACACGAACCGGTTCGACAATTCAGCGAGTGTGCGAAGCTATTCGGCCGCCCTCTTCGATTCCACCCAGGGGCCGCGTGTCCACAGGGCGAATTGCCGTTCCTTCCCTTCACATTGCTACGCATAACTCATAAACCGAGGCGTCGCCTCCATCAAATGCACAGTCGCCGATTCAGCAAGCGACGTGATATGAGAGAGGTTGCGGCAGGGTTCGGTGCCAAGTCATTCACAGGTCGATTCCCGCCGCCTCCACTCAATTCCCGCACTATCAATCGCCTGGACGATTGGGTGCCGCAACCTGTGCATCCCTCGGGGGCATCGGGGGCGGGGCTGCCCAGGTCACCCGCCTCCATTGACCGCCGGGCTTCGGCATCGTCCTTCTGCCCGAACGGGCGACGTGACGGGCGGCCCCTTGACCTCGCCGCAGGCATCCAGACCCAGCAGATTGCGTCCGATGATGAGCTGGTCGATCTGGGTCGTGCGGTCCGGGATGGTGAGGATCCGGGCGGAGCGGTAGTCGCGTTCCACCTGTCCCTCCCGGCTGATGCCGAACGGCCTGTGCACCTGCACCGCGTGCAAAGTGATACGCACGGCGGCCTCGGTGGCGAAGGACTTGGCCATGGCGGCTGCGACCGGAAAGCGGCTGGGGCGGCCCAAGGTGGACGCAGAGGGAGCGGACGCAATTCGTTCGGCGCTGGCACAGGGGGGCAAGGGGATACGGCGGATCGCTATCGAGCTGGGGGTGGGGGTGAGCGTGGTGCAGAGAGTGCTGGCCGAATAAGCCGACCTTGCCCGAACGGCTGGCGGCACTGGAGCGGGATAGCTAGCGGGCTACGTACCCGCCCGCTCCTCCACCCGGATCGGCGGGGCGTCGCGCGGGGTCTGGCACGCGACACAATAGCGTCCCGTCAGCTTCTTGAGAGACTCCGGTTTGTCGGGCGCGACATCGGCCTGCAAGTCAAAGCCGAGTCGGATGTGGCGGAACCCCACCGGCGCATCCTTCGCAACCCCGAGCCGAGAGGCTGCGCATTCACGGCATCCTCCCGACCGGCGTTCAGCAGAGCTTACTCGGGCACGGCCACGCCAGAACCGCCCATTTCTTTCGGGAAGTCCTTCAGCTTGGGTAGCCCGTCCTTCATCCGCAGCACCGTCTCGGCATAGTTCACGTGGACGCCGGGTGCGAAGGCCAAGCTCGGGATGGTCGCGGCATAGACGTCCATCAAGCCGAAAGGCGGATGGAAGGTCATGAGATGTCCGCCACATTTCTTGCAGAACTGCCGATCGCTCTTTTCCGTCTTCTTGAACCGGCCGATAAACTCCGATCCCTTCGTGACTTTCACGTTCTCGGGCTTCCACAAAGTAAAGGCATTTACGGGTCCCGCCGACCAGGATCGGCATGAGCTGCAATGACAGTAGCCCATCGCCACAGGCGCGCCTGTTACCTCGATCTTAACGGCCCCGCAAAAACAAGACCCCTTATGTACGTCGGTCATGACGTCTCCTGTGTGAGTGTGTTAGCCGAAGGCGGAGTTCTCCCCTCGGACAACCCGAAGGGAGCACTAACCCACATTTTCCAGATGGACTTCTGCGAGCAGTTGTATCAGATCCTTTGGCACTTCCTACCACGAGTTTCGATCCCAAATCCACTTGGGGCCGCGCGTTGTGTTCGTTTGCAAGTGCCACAGGGGAGTCTTCGCACAGGAAATCAAGGTGCGAGGGCGAGTTCGCCCGGCTGAGGTCCGAACCTCATATGCCGGAATGCCGTGCTTGAGGGGTCCCCTGCTCGGGACCATCCAAGGTGCCACGACCCTCGGTGCTGGCAGCCAGCAACTCAAGGCGTTGTGCGGCCTGATCTCTAGCGAGCTATGGGCGGGGATGAGTGTGGTACAGCGGGTCAAGTTGGGCTCCGCCAAGTCGTGCACGATCCCCGCCGTACGGCCGCCGGGGATTGCTAAGCATCCTTGACGGTGAAGCGGGGCGATGCGAGGCGCAGCCGTGGGCCGGTCAGATGCCCAGGAACGCCTTGCGCACGCCTTCGTCGTGGAGGAGTTCCTCGGATGTGCCCGCCAGGCTGATCCGGCCCAGCTCGATCACCGCGGTCCTGCGGGCGAGCCGCATTGCCCACAGCGCATTCTGCTCGGCAATCAGCACGGTGAGCTTTTCGCTCCGCTGGATCTCGTGGATGAGTTCCCCGATGCGTTGCACGATCAGCGGCGCCAGGCCCAGCGACGGCTCGTCCAACAGGAACAGCCGGGGGCAGGACATCAGGGCGCGCGCGATGGCGAGCATCTGCTGCTCGCCGCCGCTCAGCGAGCCCGCCTGCTGCCGGGCACGCTCCTTCAACCGGGGGAAGTAGCCATACATCTGCTCGAGCCGCGTCGCGAACCGGGCCGGCGGCAGGGTGTAGGCGCCGACGCGCAGATTGTCGAGCACGGTATGCATGGGAAAGACGCGCCGGCCCTCCGGGCAATAGCCCACCCCGTGCCGCACCACCCGCGACGGCGCCATGCCGTTTACCGACACGCCGTCGATCCGCACCGTCCCGTCGGAGACCGGAGCCATGCCCATGATGGCCTTGAGGGTGCTGCTCTTTCCAGCGCCGTTGGAGCCGACCAGCGCCAGCGTGTCCCCCGCCTCCACCGCCAGCGAGATGCCGTGAGTGGCGCGCACGCTGCCGTAGCGGACGACGACGCCCTCGAGCTCAAGCAGGCTCATGCGGGGTTCCCAGGTAAGCTTCGATCACTCGTTGGTCCCGTGTCACCTCCCGCGGGGTGCCCGTCGCCAACTCCGCGCCGTGATGCAGCACCACCACCCGCTGGCAGAGCGTCGAGATGAAGCGCATGTTGTGATCCACCACCAGCATCGAGATGCCGGAGGCGTTGGCACGGCGGATGACGCCCTCGAGATGCACCACCTCGTCGTGCGCGAGGCCCGCGGCGGGCTCATCCAGCATCATCAGTCGCGGCTGCGCGGCCAAGGCGATGGCCAGGCCCAGCACCTTCTGGTGGCCATAGGGCAGGTTGCGCGCGGTCAGCGGGGCCATCTCGGCGAGTCCCAGTTGCGCCAGCAGGTCATCGATGAACGTCTCCTCGGCGGGGCTCAGGCCCTGGGCGCCCCGCCACAGGGACTTCAGCAGCCCCGGATACGCCTTGGCATAGGCACCGCGCAACACGTTCTCGCGCACGGTCTGGTCCTGATACACTGTCGTCGCCTGGAATGTGCGTACCAGCCCACGATTCACCAGCACGTGCGGGCTCATCCCTGTGACATCTTCCTCGGCGAAAAACACCCGCCCGTTGTCCGGCCGCATCATGCCGCTGATCAGATTGATGGCGGTGGTCTTCCCTGCGCCGTTGGGCCCGATGATGCCCAGGATCTCGCCCTCGTTCAGCGAGAATCTGAGCAGCTCGATCGCCTGAAGCGCGCCGAACCGTTTCTGGATGTCCTGCACCTGGAGCAGTTCGCTCATGACCCGCCCCCTCTGCCGATCGGCAGCAGCTCCAGCGTGCGTCGGCCGATCATCACCAGCCCGCCCGGAGCATAGAGCATGACCACGATGAGGATGACCCCGTAGATCACCCGCTGCAGCTCCACCCAGCCGCGCAGCACCTCGGGCAGCGAGACGAGGAACACGGCGCCGATGATCGGCCCGGCCAGGGTCTGCATCCCGCCGATCACGTTGAACACCAGGAAGTTCAGCGATTCGGAGAAGCCGAAGGCGCCCGGCGACAAATAGTGGATGTAGTGCGCCATCAGGCTGCCCTGCATCCCGACCAGGCCGCAAGATAGTACGAATACCATCACCTTGAAGCGGAGCACCGGAACGCCGCTGGACTGGGCGAGCCGTTCGCTTTCGCGGATCGAATCGATGAACCGGCCGGTCTGGGACGACAGGATACGACCGGTGAACCCCACGCACAAAGCCGCCATGACCAGCGCGAAGTAGTAGTACTCCCGGCTGGTGGCGAAGAACGGGTGCGGCGGCGGAATATGGAAGATGCCGTCCGCGCCGCCCGTGAGCGATTGCCACTCGTTGAACAACAGGCGCACCAGTTCGCCAAAGGAGTACGTGATCATGACGAAGTAGACGCCCCTCAGCCGCAGCAGGATCGGGCCGAGCGCGAGCGCCACGACCCCCGGCACGATGGCGCTGGCGACGAAGGCCGGCAGGAAGGGCCAGCCCAGCCGGGTGGTCAGCAACGCGGAGGTGTAGCCGCCGATCCCCATGAATGCCGCGTGGCACAGGGAAAGCTGCCCCAGGCGCACCAGCAGGTGCAGGCTGGCGGCCCCGATGCAGTAGAGCAAGACCAGCGTGGCAATGTGCGTATAGAAGAGGTCGTGCGTGAAGAGCGGCCAGATCAGCAATGCGGCGGCCAAAATCCCGATCAGTACCCATCTGAGCACGCGCTGACGCGCCTGGCCGGGCAGGGCCATCGAAACGCTGACAGGCTGCATCTCAGACCTCGGGCCGCCCGAGCAGTCCCCACGGGCGCAGGATGAGCAACAGGATGATCGCACCGAAGGATGCGAACTGCGCCATCGAGGCCCCGTAGAACGTGTTGAGGAAGCTTTCGGACATGCCCAGCAGGACTCCGCCCAGCGCCGCCCCGGGAACGCTGCCGAGGCCGCCGATGATCACGATGGTGAACGCCTTCACCAGCGGTACGAGCCCCATGTAGGGCGACAGCGCGTAGATCTGCGCGAACAGCGCACCCCCCAGGCCCGCCAGGCCGGTGGCCAGGAAGAACGTGATGCGATAGGTGGCGCTCGTATCGATCCCTTGCGCTTCGGCCATTTCGCGGTCCTGAGCCACCGTGCGCAGGGCCAGTCCGATGGCGGTGTACTGGACGAACAACCAGAACGCGATCAGCGCGGCCACCGCGACGACCATTACGACCACGCGGTCTTCCGGAAAGGTGAAGCCGGAGATGGTCAGAATGTCGTCGAAGGGACTGGGGATGTTGCGCTGGTGCACGTCGAACAGCACCACCGCGCCATCGGCGAGTGCCACGGACAGGCCGAGCCCGGCGATCATCGAGGGCAGTTCCTGCGCGTAGAGGGGACGGAACACGAGCCTTTCGGCCACCAGGCCGAACAGGCCGACCGTTGGCGCGACCAGTGGCAGCGCCAGCCAGTACGGCAGCCCAAGCTGCGAATAGAAGAAGAGCAACGCGAAGCCGCCCATCATGGCGAACTCGCCATGGGCGAAATTGATGACGCGCATGATCCCGAAGACCAGCGTGAATCCCAGCGCGACCAGCACATAGATCGCACTGAGACTCAAGCCATTGAAGACGATCGGGACGAGCAGATTGATGGACACCGCCTCCCTCCCCACCTGCGAGCGTACGGTGCCGCCGGCTTGCGGGCCGGCGGGTTCATCCCTGCGGACTAATTTTCGTGGCCGACGCGGGCGATCGGCACCACCTTGCCATCCTTCACCTCGGAAACGAAGAAGTCGTGCACCAGTTGATGGCGCACGCCATACCGCTCCTTGCCGTCCCAGCGCACCGGTCCGAACAACGTATGGAACCCGTCGAGCTTCTCGAGCTGCTCTTTCACCTTGTCCACGTCGACGCTATCTGCGCGCCGGATGGCCTCCACCAGAATCTTCGTCCCGTTGTAGTAGATCGGAGACAGCCCGGAGATGGGCCCGGTGAATTGGGCGCGATAGCGCTTGACGAATTCCTGGGCGCCCGGGTCGGCGGGGTCGAACAGGTCGTAGCTCAGGAAGCCTTCGGCGAGCTTGCCGGCCACCCGCATGATCTCGTCGATGCCCGGGCCGCCGGTCTGGATGATGATGCCCTTATAGCCCATCTGGCGCGCCTGCTTGACCATCAGCCCCGCGTCGCCGGGGGCGTCCCCATCCAGCTCGAAGATATCCGCACCCCGCGCCATCATGCGGGTGATCAACGGGGTGAAGTCCGCCATCCCGCGGTCGAACTTCTCGTCGTATACCGTCTCGATGCCGGCAGCCTTGTAGGCCACGACCTGCACCGGCACCAGGGTTTGGCCGACAGCGTCGTTGGGACTGATGAAGCCCACCTTCTTCGCATTGGGATAGGTCTTGGCCAGCCATTTCGCCATGCCCGGCGCAAAGTACTCGGTGGGAATCTGGATGCGGAAGTTGTACTTGCTCTCCGGCGTGAGGATCTTCGCCGAGTAGCCGTCGGACAGCACGATCACCCCGGCGGGATTGGCTACGCTTACGACGCCGAGCGCCGGGGGCGAGCCCACCGGGCCGATGATGAACTTCACGCCATCCACGTTAATCAGCCGGGTTGCAGCGGTGGTGCCCCCCTGCGCCGTGTACTGATCGTCGTACATGATCATTTTCAAGGTGTAGGACGTGCCGCCCGCCCGCACCCCGCCCGCCTCGTTGATCTCGTCGACGGCCACCGTCATGCCGCGCTGCAGGGCCTTGCCCCACTCCGTTCCGCCACCGGAAAGGGTTCCGACCGCTCCGATCTTCAGTTCGTCCGCCTGCACCGCAAGCGCACCCGTCAGCAGTGCGAGCGCCAGCATGGTCAAGCCCGCGATTGCCGCCCTTGTCCACCATGTCATCACGTTCATAGCTCCCCTCTCGAATCGGATGAAACCTGCGTGCCGAGAACCTTCCAGGAAACGGGTCGATCCGTCCGTGGAGCCTTCACCCACCGCGGCGAGCGGGCCTCGTTGCGACGGGCCCGTTTGCGGCCCTGCTTGCGGAAACCCGCCTGAGGTGGCCGTGCCTGCTGCGTTCCGTTGACCGTTCCCACTCCCGAGGCCGCCGCTGCGGAAGCGCCACGGCTGGCGCGGCCTCCCGCCGATAGCCCGGAATGTGGGCCGAGCCTATTCGAATTTTGCGCGGCATGTCAATGAATCGATTCCAGGCCGGGGCCGGCCCGCTGCAAGGCGCCTGGCCGGCGGCGCACAGGAGTCCCGCAGGATGAGCTCGGTGGGCAGCACCACGCGCGAGGGCTTGCCGTCGTCGTCGCCGCTCAGGATGCGCAACAGGGTTTTCGCGGCCACCAGGCCGACCGATGCCGGCGTGGAGCGCACGACGGTGACGGCCGGCCGGGTGAGCTGCGCCAGATCGGTATCGCCACAGCTCACAACGGACACCTGCTGCGGGATGGCAACGCCCTGCAGGTTCGCCGCGCGCAGCACGCCGGGTAACAGTTGGGTGCCGCCCGCGACGACCGCTGTGGGGGAATCCTCCTGGGAGAGCAGGCGGGAGGTCTCGTGGAAGCCGAACTCCGGCCAGAATGCGCCGCAACGCACCAGGCTGTCATCCACCGGCAATCCGGCTTCCTCGTGGGCCTGGCGGTAGCCCTGGATGCGCACGGCGCTGGGGCGCAGCGCTGGCTGCGCGGTCAGCAGCGCGATGCGGCGATGGCCCAGCCCGATCAGGTAGCGCGTCGCCGCGTAGGACCCGCCGCCGTGGTCGGTCACGACCGTATTCCACTGGTCGCCCAGGTCGCGCTCCATCACCACCACCGGCGCGAACAGCTGTGCCAGGCTCCGCTGCAGCTCGGCATCCAAGGGGGTGTCGAGTGTCAGGAGGAACGCATCCATGCGGCGACGTGCGATGCGGGCGAGCACCTCGAGCTCGATGGATCGCTCGCCATTGGTCGAGGCGACCATCACCGAGTAGCCCTGGGCCTGGAGGGCTTCCGAAGCCGAGCGCAGAATGTGCGCCCAGAGCGGGTTGGAAATGTCCGGCACAATGAATCCGATCGTGCGCGTCACCTGCGTGCGCAGACTCTGCGCCAACGCGTCCGGGGCGAAGTCCAGCCCCACCATCACCTCCGTCACCCGCAGCCGCGTCGCCGGATCCACCGTGGGATGGCTATTGACGACGCGCGAGACAGTGCCCACGGAGACCCCGGCCATCCGGGCCACATCCTTGATCGTCGCCTTGTGCCTCATCTTGCCTCCGGCGGCTCGCCGTGACGTGTCGCTCCCGCCCGCTCCCGCTCGCCATCCGAACAGGCAGTACTATTCTTGACTATTCCCTTATAGCCTATGCCGCCGGGGCCTGTCTTGGAATCGATTCACTGAGGGGGCAGAACTCAGGGAGCGTCTCGACCTGCTCGAAGCGGGGCGCTGCCGGGCGCTGCTTCGGCCGCGTCGAATAGGAGCCCCGCTCCTGCGCCAGCTCCACCACGCGGCGGCCCTCCTGGGGTCGTGGGGTCGTCGCCGGCATCACCCGCGGAGTTCCGCAGCGACCGCTGTGCTGCCCGCGCAGAGATCAGAGCGGCGAAGGCGGAGCGGCATCCCGCCGCTGCAAGCCATCCGTTGCATCGCGCACCCATCGCTGAAGCCAGAATGGGCCGCACGGACGGAGCGCGCCGCAGGGATCCCGGCCCTCGTTGCAAGGAAGCGCGCGCTTCGAGATAACGCCACCCGCAGCAAGGCTATTCGGCCTCGAAGCGGAAGCGGAAGCGGTCGCGATGGCGGACGATCCGCCCCGCGGTGGGTGCGGGGAAGTGTCCGGTCAGGATCAGGGTGTCCTTGTCCGCGTATTCGTTCATCAGGTGCAGCCGCGTCTTCACCGCAAGGGGCTTGTCGACGTCCGCCGGATTTTGCAGTTGGGGCTCGGCGAACTGGATCGGATGATGGATGACGTCGCCGCACAGCAGCACGTCGGTGCCATCGGCCCGGACATGGATATGGACGTTCCCCGGCGTATGGCCGGGCGCGGGTTCGAGCCAGATCCCTTTCCCGGACTGCCCTTCCACCACGTGGGTCGACTCGATCATGTCCGCCCGGCCGTGCTCTACCACCGGCAGCACACTGTCGGCGAACGATCCCCGATTGACCGGTTGCGCCGGCCTGGCCTGATGCATGCGGTTGAAATGGTCAAATTCCGTGCGCGCCATCAGATAGCGGGCATTGGGGAAGGTCGGCACCCACCGGCCATTCACGAGCCGCGTGTTCCAGCCCACATGATCCGCGTGCAGATGCGTGCACAGCACGGTGTCCACATCCTCGGGCCTGACGCCGCGGCCGCGAGGTTTTTCAGGTAGGGCTGATTGAGCCGGTGCCACTCCAGCATGGAGGGGCGCTCCTTGTCGTTGCCGACGCAGGTGTCGACAAGGATCGTGTGATGCGGGGTGCGGATGACATAGCTATGGAAGCTGAGTATCAACTTATCGCTGCCCGCCTCCACCAGCCGCGGCCCGAGCCAGTCGCGGTGCTTGGCGATGATCTCCGGCGTGGCGTTGCCGAAGAGGAACGTCGGCTCCACCGGGAGCCGGGCCATCTCGCTGACCTGGGTGATCTCGAACGCTCCAAGCCGCTCAACTTTCATGCCGCTCTCCGTGTCTTGCGCCGTTCGCGCGCGCCCGTGGCATTGGGGGCGCGGCACATGGCTGGCCCGCGTCTGACGCGCCTCCTTGGATCGAGCCAGCTTGAAAGCTGGAGTTCGGACTGCACCGATCAGGAGGCAACGGTATGGCAAGGCTTAGGTACACAGCCAGGCTGATCCTTGGCAAGCTGCGTGAATTCGAGCTGGCGCCTTCAGCGCTTCCTGCAAGACGTTCCGACCTTGCCCGGCGAGGTCCGCTCACTGGGCGTCGACCTGTATCTGTTTCAGCAGACCGGCAGCACGACACCGCCTGCCGGGCAGGCGATGCTCCAGAGGTGCGGAGTCGTCGCCGAGTTCGAGCGATTCATCCTCCGCGAGCGGATCAATGGCGGACTGGCCAGGGCGAAAGCTCATGGCAAGCGGTTTGGCAGGCCATCCGTGAGAGCAAAGGAGCGGCGTCTCCGGCTGTGGTTGTCATTGCGCCGCAGGATGCCTTGCGTCATGGTCCAGGCGACTTGTGTCAACAGGGAGTCGACATTCGCGGAATCGCGATGGCCTGGATCCGGCGGCGCCGGGACCGTAGTTGCCTGGGCCGGCGGCATGACGGATCAATGGCGGAGCGCATACGCGACCGCTCAGAATCGCCATGCGGCGCCCAGCGCCAGCACCTCTTCGTGGCTCGTCGGTCTTCTGGATCCACCGGGCCGCGGTCATCGAGAGGCCGAGCGCGCCCGCTGATCGTTCTGCCTCGCTTCGCAACACCGCCTGCACCGGGAGCCCCCTATGTTTGCCGTCGTCGCCATGGAGCCTGCAGGCCGCTTCTCGTACTTTGCCGGCAGCCAGGAGGATTGCGCCCTGTGGCGGCTGCTGCAAGGCTGCAACGCTTGGCGGGCGCATCGCCAGCAGGGCGCTGCGGAGCCTTGGGTGGCACCACAGGTTTCCGACGTGCTGCCGCGCGAGGCGCTGCAGGCGCAGCTCACTGCGGCCTTCGGTGCGGCCATTTCGTTCGTGGCGAGCCGGGCGCTACCCCGCTGGCGCGCCTACGGCTTCGACCTGACGCGTCCCGGCGAGCGGCCGCCGCCGGTGGTGCCTTTCGACGACGTCCACCCCAACGACACGGGTTACTCTGCCGAATTCCTCATGGCGACCGCCGGCGTGGGCCCGGGCGGCGTGGCGGGCCGGCTCGCGGCGGACTGGCGCTCCCATGCGAAAGGCACTCTTGCGGTGATCACACCCAACGCACGGGATATCACGGCGCTCTATGTGCGCGCCGACGCACCGTGACCACTGCGTGCTTCCAACGGGCCGCGTGGGTATTGCCCTGTCATGGGGGAGTCCGGTTGCCACACGTACCCTTGACCGGAAATTCGGGACAGCCGGGGTCCCCCGCCGTCGACTGCGTGAAACGCGTACGGCCGAGGTCCTGACAGTTCATCGGGTTGCGGTCATGAGCTTCGGAGCATTTGCTGGAACGCTGCTTGGATCGCACCGGCTGGAGTGGATCGCGGCCTGCCATGCGGCTTCAAGGGGCGAGGGGCGGAGTTGCGCTTCTTTCCGGCGCCATGTTAGGGAAGGCTCCTGCTAGTCCATTTGCACGATGCGGAGCTTCGCATGGATCTGGGTCTCGGCGGGCGGGTGGCTATTGTACCCGGCGGCACGCGCGGTTTGGGGAAGGCCGTGTGTCGCAGGCTGCTGCAGGAAGGCGCTGCAGTGGCCATCTGCAGCCGCAAGCAGGAGCACGTCGATGCGGCCGTCGCGGAGTTGACCGCGCTTGCCGGCGACGCCGGCCGGGTGTTCGGCCACGTGGCGGACGTGACGGACCCGGAGGCGGTGCCGGCCTTCGCGAGCGCGGCGCATCAGCGTTTCGGGCGCATCGACATCCTCGTGTTCTCCGCCGGCACGCACCGGCGCGCGACGGTGTATGACCTGAAGCCGGAGGACCTCCAGCACCATCTGGACGAGAAGGTCTTCGGCAATTTCGCCATGATCCGTGCGGTGCTGCCCGCCATGCGGGCGCAGAAGGACGGGCGTATCGTGAACATCGTGGGCCAGGCGGCGCGCCACCCACACTCGGACCGGCTGCCTTCCGGCACCACCAACGCGGCGCAGGCAGCCATGACCAAGAGCCTTGCGGATGCCCTGGCGCGCCAGAATATCCGGGTGAACGCGGTCTGCCCCCAGTACATCGAAACGGAACTGGCCTCCACGCTGATCGCCAAGGAGATGCGCGACCGTGGCGTGGACCGCGAGACGGCCTCCGCCGGTTTTTGGCGCGCCAACGTCCTGAAGCGCATGGGCACCCTGGAGGAATTGGCGGATACGGTGGCGTTTCTCGTCTCCGACCGCGCAACGTTCATCACCGGCAGCACCATCAGCGTCGATGGTGGCTATCATCGTTATCCGTTCGGCTAGGAGCCAGCAGATGGACTTGGGGTTGCAAGAGAAGGTGGTGCTCGTCACCGGGGGTACCAGCGGCATCGGGCTGGCGATCGCGCAGCGCTTCATCGGCGAGGGGGCCGCAGTGGCCGTGTGCGGCCGCGACCGCACTCGGCTGGACGCGGCCGTGCGGGCCCTGCGCGATGCGGGCGGCAACGCGGAAGGCTTCATCGCCCACGTGGACCGCATGGCGGACGTGAAATCCCTGGTCGCCAGCACCGTGGCCCGCTTCGGCCGGCTGGACATCGTGGTCAGCAACGCCGGCACGCACCTGAAGGGCAGCGTGGAAGACCTGCCCGTGGAGCGGCTGGAGCAGCACCTGCGCACCAAGGTGCTCGGTGTCTGGGAGCTGGCTCGCCAGGCCCTGCCGCACCTGCGCAAGCAAAAGAGCGGACGCTTCATCGTCATTGTGGGCCAAGCCGGTAAGGTGCCTGGCGCCAACGTGATCGCCTCGGCCGTCACCAACGCGGCGCAACACGCCTTCGTGAAGTCGCTCTCGGATTACCTGGGCAAGGACAACATCCTCGTCAACGCGGTCTGCCCGAGCCGCATCAAGTCGCCGCTCACCGACACGCTCAACCTGGACGGCGAGCGCTATCTCGGCCTCAGCCTGGAACACCAGGAGTCCGGCTGGGGCCTCAAGGTGCCTCTGGGCCGCTTCGGCGAGCCAGACGATATCGCCAGCGCCGTCGTGTTCATGGCTTCCGAACGCGCATCGTTCCTCACGGGCACGAACATCGATGTGGATGGAGGGTACCAGCGCATGATCTTCTAGCCGGTGCGTGGCGCACCGGCGGGTCCCTGTCCGCCGTCGTTCCGTTTGCAGGTCGCCGGCGGTCCAACCGCGGGAACGGTCACCGCCAACGGCGTGGCCTCAGGCCGGCAGCGGGCCGCGCGTCGGCCATTGCGCCTGGAGGAAGGGTTCATGGAGCTGGGCATCGCAGGGAAGGTCGCCCTTGTGCCGGGAGGCACCGGAGGGCTGGGCAGGGCCATCGCCCGCCGGCTGCTCCGCGAGGGAGCCTCGGTGGCTGTTTGCAGCCGCACGCAGGCGCATGTGGATGCCACCCTGCGCGAGCTCGACGCAGGCGACCGAGCCTTCGGACAGACGGCCAACGTGACGGAGCGGGCCGCCGTGAAGGCCTTTGTGGCGGCGGCGCTGGAGCGTTTTGGGCGCATCGACATCCTCGCGTTCTGCGCGGGCACGGGCCGCCGCTCCAATCTGGACACCATGACTGCGGCCGAGCTGCAGCTGCACCTGGACGAGAAACTATTCGGCGCGCTGGCCTTTGTGCAGGCGGTGCTGCCGGCGATGCGCGCCCAGGGCGACGGGCGCATCGTCGTGCTCGTCGGCCAGGCTGGCTGGCACCCCCACCCCGATCGCCTCCCCTCCGGCATCACCAACGCGGCGCAGTTCGCGATGCTCAAGAGCATCTCCGATGCGGTGGCACGCGAAAACATCCGCGTGAACGCCGTCTCGCCGCAATACGTCGAATCGGAGCTGCTCACGTTTGTGATCGAAGAGCAGATGCGCAAGCATGGCCTGGATCGCGACACGGCGACGGCATCCTATGCCCGTGCCAATGTGCTGGGGCGGCTGGGCAAGCCGGAGGAGGTCGCGGATACGGTTGCCTTCCTCGTGTCCGATGCGGCCAAGTTCATCACGGGGAGCACCGTGTGCGTGGATGGTGGCTACCACCGCACGGTATTCTGAGGCGGACCCTCCGCCCCGTTCAGCATCGCCCGCACGCGGCGGAACCTGCCGCCCGGTCGCGCGCCGGGAGCTACTCAGAGAGGCACAGGCGACATGATTGAGCTGCGGGCGCTGCACAAGACCTTCGAGAAGGGCTCCGAGCCCGTAGAGGCGGTCCGCGATATTGACCTGGCCATCGAACAGGGCAGCATCGTCTCGCTCATCGGCCCCAGCGGCTGCGGCAAATCCACTCTGCTGCACATGATCGCCGGGCTCTACGAGCCCACGCAGGGCATGGTGGTCTACAACGGCAAGCCGGTGGTCTCAGTGAACACCGCCGTAGGCTACATGACGCAGAAGGACAACCTGTTCCCTTGGCGCACGGTGCAGGACAACGTGGCCCTGCCCTTCGAGCTGGCCGGCCAGCCTCGCGAAGAGCGGCGCCGCAGCGCGCGCGAGATTCTCAAGCGTGTCGGGCTGACCGGCTTCGAGACGCGCTACCCCTCCGAGTTGTCGGGCGGCATGCGCAAACGGGCCTCGCTGGCGCGCATGCTGCTCTATCGGCCGGAGACCTTCCTGCTGGACGAGCCCTTCGCCGCGCTGGATGCCCAGCTCAAGCTGGCCATGCATGACCTGCTGCTGCGTCTGTGGGCGGCTGACCGGCAGACGATCCTGCTGGTGACGCATGACCTGGTGGAGGCGATCACGCTGTCGGATCGCGTCATCGTGCTCACGCAACGGCCCGCGCGCGTGGTGCTGGACCAGCCGGTAGACCTGCCGCGGCCGCGCGATGTGTTGACGGTGCGCTTCACCGAGCGCTTCAAGGAGATTTACGACTCCCTCTGGGAGCGCCTGCGCTTGGAATACGAGGAGGAACGCCTGTGAGCTCCACCGGAGGACTCGCCAGTTCCGCTGCGCGCATCGAGATCGCCCAGCGCCCCCGCAACCGGCCCTACGCGGAGATGAGCAGCGGCCGCATGCTGCTCTGCCAGACGGGGGTGGGCATCGCCATCCTGGCGGCCTGGCAGCTCGTCTCCGGCCGCCTGCTCGACAACTTCTTCATCAGCAACCCGGTGGATGTGGGCCTGCGCCTCTGGGCATGGTCGGTGAGCGGCTACATCTTCGTGCACCTGTGGGTGACGTTCTACGAGACCATGGCGGGTTTTGTGTTCGGCTCGCTGATCGGGGTGCTGTTGGGCATTTGGCTGGGGGTGGCGGTGTTCACGAGCCGCCTGCTCAACCCGTTCCTGTTCGGATTCTACGCCCTGCCCAAGATCGCGCTCGCGCCGCTGTTCGTGCTCTGGTTCGGACTGGGGATGGAGTCGAAAATCGCGCTGTCCACTATCATCGTGTTCTTTCTGGTGTTCTTCAACACGTACGCCGGGGTGCGCGAGGTGGACGTGGACCTGATCAATTCCGTGCGGCTGATGAAGGGCACGCGCCTGCACCTGTTGCGGCTCGTGATCGTGCCCTCGTCCATGGGGTGGATCTTCGCAGGCCTGAAGATCTCCGTGCCCTATGCGCTGATCGGGGCGATCGTCGGTGAGTTGATCGCCTCCAATCGGGGCCTGGGATTCCTCGTCCAGTTCGCGGGCGCGGAGTTCGACACGACTGGAGTCTTCGCGGTGTTGATCGTCATCGGCCTGCTTGCCATCGGACTGAACTTCGTGGTGGATATCACCCAGCGCCGCCTGGAGCGCTGGAAGATCGTCAGCCACTAGTCCACTGCCGGCCGGTCATCCTATTTCGTCGAGGGGAGGATCGCCATGAAACGCATGCATGTCGTCATCGCGCTCGTGCTCACCCTGGGTTTTGCGGGCCTCGTGCAGGCCGCCGAAACGGTGCGCATCACCAACATCGGCCACGCTTACTGGGCTGGCCCGCTGTTTGTCGCCCAGCGCATGGGATTGTTCGAAAAGCACGGCCTCAAGCCCGAGGTGACGACGGTCAAGGGCGGCTCGCTCGCGCTGCAGACGGCGCTTACCAAGCAGTCAGACGTCTCCCAGGTCACCTTTGAGCACGTGCTCAAGGCCGCATCGCAAGGCAAGCGCGTCGTGTCGGTGTTCCGCTTCGCCAAGGTGCCGGCCATCAACGTGCTGGCCAACAACAAGATCATCGACAAGGTGAAGGGTCAGCAAGTGGGCGACCGTGTGCGGGCACTCAAGGGGGCGCGCGTCGCGGTGCCATCCGCGGGTGGCTCGGGCGAAAAGATGCTTCAGATCCTCGGCAACAAATACGGCCTCAACTTCCCGGGCGACGTGCAAACGATCTACCTGGGTGGCGAACCCGGCGCTTACATCGCGGCCTTCAAGGGCAACCAGATCGACGCGGCGATGATCTTTGAGCCAACAGGCGTCTTCCTCGAGCAGACCGGGTTGGGCGGCACCCTGGTGGACATGATCCAGGGCGAAGAGCCCATGTTCGACAACGTGCTCTACCTGACGCTGACGACGCATCCGGACTACCTGAAGGAGAAGCGAGACCTGCTGCGCAAAGTGGCGGAGGTATTCGCCGAGGCGCTGCAGATCATCCACAACGATCCGGCGAAGGGCAGAGCCGTGATGGCCCAGGAATTCCCGAGCATGACCAAGGAGGACAACGAGGCCACCTACAAGGCACTGGAGAAGACCTGGCCGGTCGACGGCCGCATGGACGAGGGGCAGGCGCGCCGCACCATGAGCTACATGGCCGGCCTGGGCGAGCTGGATCTGCCCAAGGACTTCGACCCCACGCCCTACTTCTCCAACGAGATCCTGCCGTGAGGAAACCTGTCGCCAAAGCCAGCGCCCAGCCGACCGGGGAAGAGCACTGGGCGCAGAAGGGGGACGTCCGGCTCTACCTCTGGCGCAAGCGGATCGCTCCGGCCCAGGCCGGTGCGCCACTGGTGTTGGTGCACGGCTCTTCGCTCTCCGCCCTGCCATCCTACGACCTGCAGGTGCCGGGGCACCCGGACTATTCCATGATGGATTGGTTCGCCCGGCAGGGTTACGACGTATGGACGCTGGACCACGAAGGCTACGGCCGCTCCACCGTCACCGAGCGCAATGCGGACATCGCCTGTGGCGTGGAGGACCTGCGCGTGGCGGTGCGCTTGATCCGCCAGGTCACAAGGGCGCGCCAGGTGGCGATGTACGGACTCTCGTCCGGTTCGCTGCGCGCGGGCGCCTACGCCGCCGCGGAGCCGGACGCCGTCTCGCACCTGGTGCTGGATGCCTTCGTCTATACCGGCGAGGGATCGCCCACCCTCGCCAAGCGCAAGGAGGGGCTGGGGTTTTTCCGCACCCACAGCCGCCGCCCGATCGACCGCGACTTCATTATGGGCATCTTCACCCGTGATCAGCCGGGCACGACCGAGCCGGCCGTGGCCGAAGCCGTCGCCGAGGCGCAGCTGGTCTATGGCGACTCGGTGCCCACCGGCACGTACCTGGATATGACGCAGAACCTGCCGGTGGTGGATCCGCGCGCGATCCGGGCGCGCACCCTCATCGTGCGCGGCGAGCACGACGGCATCGCGGCGCTGGAGGACCTGTTGGAGTTCTTCCGCCTGCTGCCGGTCAGCGACAAGCAGATTGCTGTGCTGCCGGGGTTGGCCCACTCCACGCAGCTTGGCGTGCATCGCCACCGCATGTGGAACTCGGTGCACGCCTTCCTGCGCCGCGACGCGTAGGAGCGGGCTCCGGTGCGGCGTCCTGCCGCGCCCTGCGCGAATCCCGCAGACGTAGTCTCGCGGCCAATGCGCTCCGACTTCTCCGCCAAAGCGGTCCATTCCTGCACGGACGCGCCATCGGCACCAAGGCGCTCCTGCAGGGCGAGGGTGGACTCGGACTGGAGCATTCTTCTCACCCTGAACGGTCTGATTCCCAGGGACAGGACGAAAGCCGGAAACGTCGCCTCGCGCCGGGTTTAGAAATTGGGGGGTCAGTTCCGGATCGCCCCGGAACTGGCTTACGGTGCGTTACACCGGACGGGGGCGGGTCAGCGCCGCAAGGGAGGCCTCATTGCGCTCGACCCCGCGCTTTGCCGCTCGCAGCGAGCGGATCGCGCACGCCGGGCTGGTCGCATTCGACCACGAAGATCGTGAACCCGCCCGGCCCGGTGCACGTCAGGACGATCACGACGTCCGCGCTGGCGATGCTGGAGGTCCAGATTTTCTCGCCGGTGCTGCGATCGGTGTCCCCGCCGCGCGGCGCAGGGCAGGGCCCGCAGGTCTCGGCTCCATCAAGCGGGGCTTCGTAACGCCAGCGGCTTCGTTTGGAAATTCCGCCGGGGCCTCCCCCCGACCCCCGCCCAAGGCGGGGGAGACCAGCGGGCCAGGCGCTCCCGGCCGCCGCAGCGTGATCGG
>JBGOUY010000427.1:0-2671 GCA_041477795.1 bacterium | reverse complement strand
GACGGCCATCAGCCAGGCGCGCCTGCGCCGCCACGTGGTGACCGTCACGCAGGAGCCCTTCCTCTTCTCCGATTCGGTGCGCGAGAACGTGCGCTTCGCCGCTGCCGGGACGGAGGCGGACGATGAGCTGGCGCTGCAGCAGGCGGTGCGGGCCGCGGCGCTGCAGGCGGACCTGGCGAGCTTCCCGGCGGGGCTGGACACCCTGGTGGGCGAGAAGGGCATCACGCTCTCCGGCGGCCAGAAGCAGCGCATCGCCCTGGCGCGCTCCATCCTCAAGCCCTGCGACCTGCTGATCCTGGACGACGTGCTCTCCGCGGTGGATCACGAGACGGAGCGCTATCTGATCGAGCAGATCTACCGCTTCCACCACGCACGCGCGACGCTGATCGTCTCGCACCGCGTCTCCGCGCTGGAGCGGGCGCACCGCGTGATCGTGCTGGAGGGCGGGCGCGTGACGGCCAGCGGCCCGCACGCCGAGCTGACCCAGCGCGAGGGGCCCTACCGCCAGGCCTGGCTGCTGCAGCAGGAGCAGGGTCCCGCGGCCGAGCCGGCCGCGGCGGGCGGCGACGGGCAGGCGGCCGGCCCGGAGGGCCGCGCATGAGCGGCACCGCGCCCGATCGCATGCCCGCGCTGCTGCGCATGATGTGGCCGCGGCTGCGGGCCTATCGCTGGCTCGGGCTGGCGGTGCTGGCGCTGCTGCCGCTCTCCTCCGCCATGGCGATGCTGCTGCCGTACCTGTCCAAGGTGGCCATCGACGCGTTCATCGTGCCCGCCGCGCGCCAGCACGACCTGACGCCGTACTGGACGCCCCTGCTGCACCTGATCGCCGCCGCGAGCGTCGTGGTGGCGCTGGGCTACCTGGCCGACGCGCTGTACGTGGCGCTGCTGCAGCGGGCCGGGCAGAAGCTCATCGCGGAGATGCGCGAGATCGTCTACCGGCGCTCCCTGCGCCTGCCGCGCAGCTACTTCGACCGCCATCCCATCGGCGCCATCCTCACCCGCGTCACCAGCGACATCGAGGCGCTGGGCGAGGGGCTGGCCACCGGCGTGCTCTCGCTGGTGGTGGACGGGCTCAAGACGGTCGCCTACCTGGGCATGATGTTCTACCTGGACTGGCGGCTGACGCTGGTGCTGCTGATCCTGCTGCCCGTGCTGACGCTGCTGATCCGCTACTTCCAGCGCCGCGTGCGCGATACGTTCTTCGTGTCGCGCCAGGCGCTCTCGGAGGCGACGGGCTACCTGCAGGAGTGCCTGAGCGGGGTCAAGACGATCCAGCTCTTCGGCGCCGAGCGCCACGCGCTGGCGCGCTTCAAGGAGAAGAACTACCGCTTCTACAAGGCGCAGAACCGCTCCAATCTCTACGACGCGCTGCTCTTCGCGCTGGTGGAGGGCGTGACCACGCTCGCGCTGGCGCTGGTGCTGTGGTACGCGGCGGGCTCGCTGCTGGCCGGCACGCTCACGCTGGGCGTGCTGGTGGCGTTCATGGAATACATCCAGCGCCTGTTCGTGCCCGTGCGCGAGTTCAGCCAGCAGGTAGCCGTGATCCAGCGCTCCATGGCGGCCCTGGACCACATCAACGAGCTGTGCCGCGTGCCGCTGGACGAGGCGGAGACTCTGCCGCCAGAAGCCGTGCCGCCAGAAGCCGTGCCGCCGGACGACCTGGCGGCCGGCGCGGCCAGCGGCGCCGCCGCGGGAGCGGTCTCCGCGGCCGAGGCGCCGGCCGGGTCGCCCGAGTCCTTCCGCGAGCTGGTGTTCGAGGACGTGCACTTCCGCTACCGCTCGGAAGGGCCGGACATCCTCAAGGGCATCTCCTTCACCGTGCGCACCGGGCAGACCCTGGCGCTGGTGGGCGCGACGGGCTCGGGCAAGTCCACCGTGATCCGCCTGCTCACGCGGGCCTACGGCGGGTACCGCGGCTCCATCCGCATCAACGGGCAGGAGCTGCGGGAGATTCCCGCGGCGCGGCTGGGGCGGCTGATCTCCGTGGTGCACCAGGGCGTGTTCCTCTTCCATGGCAGCGTGGCCTTCAACATCGCGCTGGAGCGCCCCGGCATCACGCGCGCAGTGGTGGAGCAGGCCGCGCGCTACGTGCACGCGCACGAGTTCATCGAGCGCCTGGAGGGCGGCTACGACGCGCCCATCACCCAGGGCGGCGTGAACCTCTCGGCCGGGCAGGCGCAGCTGCTCTCCTTCGCCCGCGCCGTGGCGGCCGAGACCGAGCTGATCGTGCTGGACGAGGCCACCAGCTCGGTGGACTCCATGACCGAGCGCCTGATCCAGCGCGCCGTGGGCCGCCTGTACGAGGACAAGACGGTGATCGCCATTGCGCACCGCCTGAGCACGATCCGCACCGCGGACACGATCCTGGTGATGGCCGCGGGGCGCGTGGTGGAGGCCGGCACGCACGCCGAACTGATGGCCCGCGGCGGCGCCTATGCCGCGCTGGTGGGGCGCCTGGAGGCGGGCGAATCACCCGCCGAGGCGGTGGCGGCGCTGGACGGGATCGCCAGCGGCCTCGCCACGAAGACCGGCAGCGCCCGCGCCCGCCGCTCGCAGGGCGCCAAGGGCGGGGATTAGGAGCTTGCGGAAAAGCCGCCGGTTGCGCGGGGGCAGGCCCCCTGTGCCGTTGGCGCCTCGCGCAAGCGTTCGGCGTTGCTCCCCTTATGAATTT
>JBGOUY010000365.1:0-3806 GCA_041477795.1 bacterium | reverse complement strand
GCTGTTTGGCACGCTTTCTCGCACGCTGATTCGACGATTTCGAGAGGAATTTGCGGCTTTGCCACCAATTTCAGAGACGAGAACCCGTCCATTCGCCCCTGACATCCGAGAATGCGGTTGCCCTGGGGGGCGGGGCGGGACCCCTATCCCCAAACCCCTTTCCCCGCTAGGCAGGGAAAGGGGCTTTCAGCTTGCGGCAAGTCGGCGGGAGCTGTGGCAGTAGGCCCTCCCTGCCTAGCGGGGAGGGCCGGCACGGCGCCCCTGGCGCCGTGCCGGGGTGGGATCTTGCGCAGGGCCGCTGGGGTTCTGCTCAGCCAGCAAGCGGCTACACCGCCGTCAGAGGCCAAACGGCTTGTCACGCCAGGCAATGCGGGGCATGGTGACCGGAGCGCGCAGCAAGGACGCCGCGCCTGCTTCGGAACGCTCGACTGTCGCCAGGGGCACCCATGGCCGCACGACGTTTTCTCGCGCTGCTGACCCTGTCCCTGGCGCTGGCCGCCGCCCCGGCGAGCCTGCGGGCCGGACCCTACGAGGACGGGCTCGCCGCATACAAAACCGGCGACTACCCGGCGGCGCTCCGCCCCTTCCGCCTGGCCGCCGGGCAGGGGAACGCACTGGCGCAGTTCAGCCTGGGAGCCTTGTATCGCTTGGGCCGGGGCGTGCCGCGGGACTATGCGGAGGCGCTGCGCTGGTTCCACAAGGAGGGGATGGGGCGTCGCGCCCCGGGCAGCCCGCCGACCTGCACTGTCTCCCACAGCTAGCGCCGATGTTACAACGTGGGCCACCCCCCGCAGGCCTGAGGCGGAGGAACCGTTCGTGCGGACTTACAGCCGGGCCAGCACCTGCTCCGCGAAATCCTCGATCACGCGGTACATGCGATTGAGCGGGGGATAGAGCATGATCTGCCGCAGGCCCTCGCCCTCCAGCGCGCGCAGCTTGTCCCGCAGTTGCTCCGGCGTGCCGACCAGTGCGCTGCCCTCGATCAGCTCGGGCGTCAGGAAGCGCGCCTCCTGCGGGTCCAGCCGGCTGTAGTGCGACTCGTGCAGCATGCGGTGGCGCACTTCGGGCGGGCGCTGCTCCAGGAACGCCAGATAGTCCTGCCAGATGCCGCGCGCATAGACCGGCGGTTCGGCGCCCGTCTCGTAGAAGCGTGCCGCGTGGTAGTGCATGCCGCTCATGACGGCCGCGCCGCACTCCGCGATCACCCGCGGCGACAGCAGCGACTCGCCCGGCTGCAGCATCTGCAAGTTCACCATGCCTGCGGAATAGAAGCCGTCCAGGCTCCGCCCGACGCGCGCAGCGCCCGCGCGCACGTTCTGCAGCGCCTCCGTGATGGTGCCGCCGCGCGGGAAGCCGGTGATGAGGCCGTCGGCCAGCTCGCCCGCCAGCGCCTGGGCCTTGGGGCCATAGGCCGCGATGTAGAGCGGGATGCGCGGCTCCAGGTCGATGTAGCGGAACTCGCGCATCTGGAAGGCGATGCGCGCGGTCTTGCCGCTGAGCGTGTAGTCCACCTCCTGCCCGTCCAGCAGCGCGCGCACCACGCGCACGTACTCGGCGAAGGGCTTGAGGGCCATCGGGAGCTGGCCGATGGTGCGCATGGCCGTGTGGCCCGTGCCCAGGCCGATGAAGGTGCGGCCCGGCGCCAGGCGATTGATGGTGGCGATGCCGTTGGCCGCCACCGGGGCCAGCCGCAGGCCCGGCACGGCCACGCCGACGCCGAGGCGCATCGTGCGCGTGGCCTGCGCCGCCAGGGCCAGCACGGCGAAGCAGTTGGAGCGGAGCATCTGGCTGTCCGTCACCCAGCAGTGGCTGTAGCCCAGGTTTTCCGCGTGGGTGATGTAGCCGATCTCGTCGATCTTGGCCGTGACGATGCCGAAGTCCATGCGGGCCTTTCACAAGGAGGGGATGGGGCGTCGCCGCTTGGCCGCCCGCCATCCTGCACTGTCTCCCACAGCTGGCGCCGATTTCATAGCGTGGGACTCCAGTTCATAGCGTGGGACTCCAGGGCGCAGGCCCGCGGCGAAGGCTCCGTCCGTGCGGACTCACAGGCGGGCCATCACCTTTTCGGCGAAGTCCTCGCTGACGCGATACATGCGGTCCAGCGGCGGGTAGACGATGATCTGGTTCAACCCGTCGCGCTCCAGCGCGCGGATACGCTGCACGAGCTCGTCCGGAGTGCCGATGAGGCACATGCCGCGGATCAGCTCCGGCGTGAGGAAGCGGGCCTCTTCGGGATTGAGGTAGGTGTAATGGGACTCGTGCAGCAGGCGGTGGCGAATCTCCGGCGGGCGCTGATCCAGGTAGGCCAGGTACTCGTCCCAGATGCTCCGCGCGTAGGGCGGCGGCTCGGCCCCGACCTCCTCGTGCCGCGCCACCAGGTAGTGCATGTTGGTCATCACGGCGGAGCCCACCTGCGCGATCACGCGCGGGGAGTCGCCCGGCTCGCCCGGCTCCAGCAGCGCCAGGTTCATCAGCGCCGTGGTGTAGAAGCCGTCCATGCTGCGCCCCGCGCCCTCGGCCCCGCGGCGCGCATTGGCCACTGCCTGGGCGATGCTGCCGCCGCGCGGATAGCCGGTGAGCAGGCCATCGCCCAGCTCGCCCGCCAGGGCCTGGGCCTTGGGGCCGAAGCCCGCGATGTAGACCGGGATCGGCGGCTCCAGGGCGACGTAGCGGAACTCGCGCATCTGGAAGGCGATGCGGGCGGTCTTGCCGCTGAGGGTGTAGTCCACCTCCTCCCCGCGCAGCAGCGCGCGCACGACGCGGATGTACTCGGCGAAGGGCTTGAGGGCCATCGGGCGCTGGCCCAGCGTGCGCATGGCCGTGTTGCCCGTGCCGAGCGAGAGAAACGTGCGGCCAGGCGCCAGGCGGTTGATGGTGGCGATGCCGTTGGCCGTCACCGGGGCCAGCCGCAGCCCGGGCACCGACACGCCCGTGCCCAGCTTCATCGTGCGCGTGGCCTGGGCGGCCAGGGCCAGCACGGCGAAGCAGTGGGAGCGGATCATCTGGCTGTCCGAGACCCAGCAGTGGCTGTAGCCGAGATTCTCCGCGTGGGCGATGTAGCCGATCTCGTCGATCTTGGCGGTGAGGATCCCGAAGTCCATGCCGGCCGCTCTCGCGTGAAGGGGGCGCCACGCCGCGGGCCCGCCCCGGGTGCGCGGGGGCGGGCGGCGGCGCTCCCCTCCCGATAGCACGGCGGCCGCCCGGAACCAACGGGCGCCCCGGGCCAGGCCGCCGGGCACCAACGGGCGCCACGCGGCGGGCGCACTGCTGGCGCACGGCGCGGCGGACGCATGGAAGGCTCGGGCTTGGCCCCCGCCCGGCCCCGTGCTAGAGCGGGGCGAAGTACACCCCTGGCCCCCGCAACGGAGCGACCCATGCCGCCACGCCTGTACCGCGACCCGGAGCAGCCCGGGCGCCTCGCCATCGACGAGCGCTTCTATGGGCGCATCGCGCAGAGCGCCCGGCGCGCGCCCGTGCTGCAGCACGTCATCCCGCCCCGCAGCGGCTGGGCCTGGCCCGTGCGCGCGGGGCAGGTCTGCCGCCTGCTGGCCGTGGAGGGGGCGCAGGTGGGCGACCTCAACCTGTGGAACCTGCACAATCCGCGCGAGCGCTTCTGGGCCTCGCGCTCGCGCCAGTTGCAGGGCGCGCACGTCACCACGGGGGCTCGCCTGTGGTCGTGCCTGCCCTACCTGCGGCCGCTGCTGACGTTCACCGCGGATACGCTGCCCCGCGCGCCCACCGCCGCCGGCGGACGCTGCCACGATCTGCTCGGCACGCGCTGCGACCCCTACGTGTACCGCCTGCTG
>JBGOUY010000250.1:0-6454 GCA_041477795.1 bacterium | reverse complement strand
TGCCGGGGCGCAAGTCCTCTCCAGGCGATCGCCCTCCGCAGGGTGGCTCCGGCACTCTCCGGCAAGCTGGCCCAAGCTCATCTCGCTTCTCATCCGTTCCATTTGTCCATCCATCCCTGACTGCAAGGGTACAGGGGTGGCACGCCGCAGGCGTGACGGAGTGAGGTGGCCCGCGGCCGAGCAGGGCGCCAATGTCATCCCGCAAGCGGCGATTCGTGGACGGGACCGGCCGCCTACAAGAAGAAGTGAGGGGCAGCAGCGCGCACCCCCCTTTGACAGCAGCGCTGGGACCGCTAGGATGTCCTCTGCGCGCGATGAACGGGACGCCCGCGACCCAGGGTGCTGGCAGCCGGCGGGTTGCCGGCAGCGTCAAGCTGGCTGAGGGGGATGCTCTGGGGAGAGCCATGGAGGACGCGCAGTACGCCATCCGGATCGACCGGCTCAGCAAGCAGTACCCCACCACCCGCGGCCCTGTCGCGGCCCTGGAAGACATCGCCCTGTCCGTGCGGGAGGGCGAATTCGTATCCATCGTCGGCCCTTCGGGCTGCGGCAAGTCCACCCTGCTCAAGATCCTCGCCGGGCTGCTGCCCATGAGTGCGGGCAGCGCCATGCTGCGCGGAACGCCCATTTCCGGCCCCCGGCGCGACATTGGGATGGTCTTCCAGTCGCCGGTGCTCTTCCCGTGGCGCACCGTGCTGGACAACGTGATGCTGCCCGTGGAGGTGCAGGGCCTGTCGCACGAGACCCACCGCCGCACCGCCCAGGAGCTGCTGGAGCTGGTCGGGCTGAAGGAATTCGAGCAGCGCTATCCGTGGGAGCTCTCCGGCGGGATGCAGCAGCGCGTCGCCATCGTGCGGGGCCTCGTGCACGATCCGGCCATGCTCCTGATGGATGAGCCCTTCGGCGCGTTGGACGCGATGACCCGCGAGAGCATGAACCTGGAATTGCAGCGGATCTGGATGGAGAAACGCAAGACCGTCCTTTTCATCACCCATTCCATCCCGGAAGCGGTGTTCCTGGCGGACAGCGTATTCGTGATGACGCCCCGGCCCGGCCGCATCATCCACACCGAGCGCGTGAACATCCCAAGGCCGCGCCCGCTGGACGCGATGACGACGCCGGAGTTCGGGGAGCACGTGCGGCGTATTCGCGCCTGCTTCAATTCCAAAGGGAGCGTGGACACATGAGCATGAACACCCCGCGCAACATCGGCTACAGCCTGGTGCTGTTCGTGGCGCTGGCCTCCGTGTGGGAACTCATCACGCGCGGGCTGCACGTGCCGTTGTACATCTTCCCGCCGCCCTCGCAGGTGGCGATGGCGCTGTACCGCGGCACCGTGAGCGGGCTGTATATGACCCACCTGGAGGTGACCATCGGCGGGACGCTGCTGGGCTTCCTGCTCGGCTGCGCGCTGGCCTTCACGCTGGGGACGGCGGTGGCCCTCAGCCGGCGCTGCGACTACTTCCTCTACCCCTACATCGTCATGTTCCAGGCCATGCCCAAGGTGGCGCTGGCGCCGCTCATCGTCGTGTGGTTCGGGCTGGGCGTCACCTCCAAGGTCATGAGCGCGGCGCTGATCGCCTTCTTCCCGCTGATGGTCAACACGATCGTGGGCCTGCGCTCGGCGGACGAGGACCGCGTGAGCCTGATGCGCTCGCTGGCGGCCAGCGAATCGCAGATCTTCTGGAAGCTGCGCGTGCCCAACGCCCTGCCGTTCATCATGGCCGGGCTCGAAGTGGCGATGATCCTGGCCCTCATCGGCACCATCGTGGCCGAATTCGTCGGCTCGGAAGCCGGCCTGGGCATGCTCATCCAGAGCATGAACTTCACCATGGACGTCGGTGGACAGTTCTCGGTGCTGCTGGTGCTGGCCGTGGTGGGGCTCATCCTCAACCGCATGGTGCTGCTGGTGCGGCGGCGCCTCCTGTTTTGGGACTTTTCGGAGAAAGCGGCCGCCGGTGTGGCCGTGGAACAGCAGGAACCCCGCCTGATTCAGGCCAAAGGAGAAGCGGCATGAAGATGCGACTCGTTGTGGCGGCAGTGGCCCTGGCGCTGGTCTGCAGCGCAGGACAGCGGTACGCGGATGCGCAAACGAACCTGCGCGTGGGCTGGTGTGCCCGCACGCTCAGTTCGGCGGCCGCGCCCTTCGCCATCGCCAGCAAGATGGGCTGGTTCGCCGCGGAAGGCATCACGGTGCAACTGCTGCCGCTGCCCGGCTCGACCGACTGCGTCAAACTCGTGGCCACGGGCGAGGTGATTGCGTCGCTGCCCTCCGTGGAGCCCGTGGCGATTATTCACGCGCAGGGGGTGAAGATCCGCACGTTCTACACGGCCTACCAGGGCAACATATACGGATTCGCGGTGCCGGCGAACAGCCCCATCACCCGGGTGCAGGACCTCAAGGGCAAGAAGATCGGCGTCATCTCCATGGCCTCGGCCGGCGTGCTGGTGGCCCGCGCACTGGCCTCGGCCAATGGCATGAACCCCGACTCCGACATCAAGATCGTCGTCGCGGGAGAGGGCGCGCAGACCGCCGCCCTGATCCGCAGCAACCAGGTGGATGCCCTCAGCCAGTTCGATACCCAGTACGCGATGGTGGAGAACGCCGGCGTGCCCCTGCGCCGCATCGAAACGCCCGACCTGGACCGCTTCCCCTCCAATGGCTTCATCGCCCTGGAAAGCTCGATGGAGCGGAACCGCAAGGAGCTGATCGGCCTGGCGCGCGGCTATGCCAAGGGCACCATCTTCGCCATCAACAATCCGGAAGCGGCCATGCGCATCCTGTGGGAGGTGTATCCGCAGACGCGCGCCACCGGCAAGGACGAAGCCACCGCGCTGCACGACGACATCCGCACGCTGGAGGCGCGGGCGGTCAACTGGAAGCTGGACAAGGCCAAGGCCAAGCGCTGGGGCGAGAACGTGACGGCCAACTACGAGGCGTACCTGGAGTTCCTGCTCAAGTGGGATGTCATCAAGCAAGCGGTGCCCGCCACGGACATCGTGTTCAACGGCTGGCTGGACGAGATCGATCGCTTCGATGCGAACCAACTGGCTGCCGAGGCGCGCGCCTACCGCTACAGCAAGTAGGGCTGCCCACCCGGGCGCTGCCTCCGTGAGCGGCGCCCAGCCGTCTGCCCTCTGAACGCGAGGCGTGGAGGATTGCCCCGGCCCTTGCCTCGGCTCGCTCCGCCCTGGCTCGTTCGCATCCAACGGCAGCGCATCCGACGGCAGTCCGTCCCCGTCCAGCGGCGCGGCACCGGCGCACGAGCGATGCGCAGCGGTGCCGTGATCCGCCCTGCCGCGCGCCGGATTGACTTCCCCCCGGGTTCGGCACACCCATGGGGGGTTCGGATCCTGCCGTGGCCGGGGGTCCCCCCGGTCGTCACGGCCGATCCGCCTTGCCGGAGGCGAACCCCATGGCCTATTCGCTCACCATCAACGAACGATCCCATACGGTTGACGTCGGCCCGGATACCCCGCTGCTGTGGGTGCTGCGGGATACGCTGGGCCTGACGGGCACCAAGTTCGGGTGCGGCGTGGCGGCCTGTGGCGCCTGCACGGTGCACCTGGACGGCGTCGCCACGCGCTCCTGCTCCTACCCTGTCGCCAAAGTGGGCAGCGCCCACATCACGACGATCGAGGGCCTCTCTCCCGATGGCAGCCATCCTGTGCAGCAGGCCTGGCTGGAGGGCGACGTGCCCCAGTGCGGCTATTGCCAGCCCGGCATGATCATGGCGGCGGCCGCGCTGGTGCAGGCCACGCCCCATCCCACGGACGACGAGATCGCGGAGCGCATCACCAACATCTGCCGCTGTGGCACGTTCAACCGCATTCGCGCGGCCATCAGGCGCGCGGCCACGACGTAAGCGGGAGGGAGCCATGAGAGCACCGCTGGAACTGAGCCGGCGCGCCTTCCTGGTGACAGGCGCCGCCGTCGGGGGCGGGCTGCTGCTCGGCTTCGCCCTGCCAGGAGCGGGTGGGCGCGCCCTGGCCGCCGAGCCGGGCGTGAACCCGCTGACGACCTGGATCCACATCCGCCCCGACAACACCGTCACGCTGATGGTGCCCTCGTCGGAGATGGGGCAGGGCATCGATACGGCCCTGCCCATGCTGCTCGCGGAAGAACTGGAGGCGGACTGGACGACCGTGCGCATGGCGCTGGCGGAGGCCAACCCGGTCTTCAACAACCCGCAGTTCCGCAACCAGATCACCGGCGGCAGCCGCAGCATCCGCGGCTACTCCGAGCCGCTGCGCCGCGTGGGAGCGGCGGGACGCACCATGCTGATCGCCGCCGCGGCGCAGGCCTGGTCCGTGCCGGCGGAGCAGTGCCGCGCGGAGCGCAGCGTCGTGAGCGGCCCGGGCGGCCGCCGGGCCACCTACGGCGAGCTGGCCGAAGCCGCCGCGCGCCAGCAGCCGCCGGCTGAAGTGGCGCTCAAGAAGCCCGCGGACTGGAAGCTGGCCGGCACCCCGCTGAAGCGCCTGGACACGTTCGAGAAAGTCACCGGCCGGGCGATGTACGGCATCGACGTGCGGGTGCCGGGCATGCTGGTGGGCACACTGGCCGCCGCGCCCTCCTTCGGAGGCAAGCTGCGCCACGTGGACCCCGCGCCGGCCCTGGCCATCCCGGGCGTCAAGGCGGTGCTGCCGCTCACCGGGATGCCCTTCCTGGACGATGCCGTGGTGGTGGCGGCGGACAGCTACTGGACGGCGAAGAAGGGGCTGGCGGCCCTCCGCATCGATTGGGACCCGGGTCCCCATGGCGACCTGGACGATGCCGCCGTGCTGCGGACGTTTCGCGCCGGACTGCAGGAGCCGGGCGTCAACGCCGTGGACGAGGGCAACGCGGGTCAGGCCATCGCTGGGGCAACGCGCAGGATGGAGGCCACCTTCGAGTTCCCCTACCTGGCCCATGCCCCCATGGAGCCCATGAACGCCACGGCGCACGTCACGCCCGAGGGCGCGGAAATCTGGGCGCCCACCCAGGCCCCCGGGGCGGCCCGCGATGCCGTGGCCCGCTTCCTGGGCCTCAAGCCCGCGCAGGTGCGGGTGCACGTGACATACCTGGGCGGGGGCTTCGGGCGGCGGGGCGAGGTGGACTTCGTGTTCCGCGCCGTGCAGGCAGCCAAGGCCCTGGGCGTGCCGGTGCAGGTGCTCTGGTCGCGCGAGGAGGACATGCGCAAGGGGGTGTTCCGGCCCGCCACGCTGGTCTGGATGCGGAGCGGCCTGGACGCCGCCGGAGCGCCGGTGGGGATGCAGATCAAGACGGTCAACTCCTCCATCCGCGCACGCATCGCGCCGCAGACGGTCCAGGACGGCCTGGACAAGGGCGCCCTGGAAGGCTTCGCCGAGACGCCCTACGCCTTCCCGGCGCGCCGGGTGGACTACGTGATGAAGAACCTGGCGGTGCCGGTGGGGTTCTGGCGCTCGGTGGCCAATACCTATTCCGGCTTCGCCATGGAAACCTTCCTGGACGAGCTGGCCCAGGCGGCGGGCCGGGACCCGGCGCAGTTCCGCCTGGCCCTGCTCACCGAGCGCCCGCGCCACGCCGCCGTGCTGGAGCAGGTGGCGCGCAGGGCGGCCTGGGGCACGCCGCTGCCGGCCGGGCACGCGCGGGGACTGGCCCTGCACCAGAGCTTCGGCTCCATCGTGGGCGAGGTGGCGCAGGTCTCGCTGCAGGGGCAGGAGTACCGCGTGCACCAGGTGCACTGCGTGGTGGACTGCGGGCTGGTCATCAATCCGGATATCGTCGTCGCGCAGATGCAGAGCGGCATCGTCTATGGCATGACCGCGGCCCAGTACGGGGAGATCAACATCGAGTCCGGGGGCGTGCGGCAAGGCAACTTCCCCGCATACCCGATGGTGAAGCTCAAGCAGACGCCGCGCATCGACGTGCACGTGATGCGCAACGAGGAGCCGCACGGCGGCGTGGGCGAGCCGGGCACGCCACCCATCGCGCCGGCCATCGCCAATGCGCTGTTCGCGCTGACGGGCCGGCGCGTCCGCTCCTTGCCGCTGAGCAAGCACGGCTTCACGCTGGCGTAGGCACGGCGCCGGCGTCCCGGGGGCGACGTTGGCGCACTGGCTTCGTTTGGAAATCCGTCCGGCCTCGGCGCAGCCACCTCACCTCACCTCACCCCGCTGCCGCGGGGCCTGCCCGGCCCGTCCGGAGCGGGGCCGCCCCCAGGCCCGCTCACGCGGGCCAGCCCCCTCCCAAGGAGGGGGCGTATTCCGAAGGCCGTCTATCGGCGACGGCGACCGCCTCTCACGACACCCATTCGGGCGTTGGCTTCCTTTGGAAATTTTCTCCGTCGGCCCGCCAAGGCCCGTCCGGAGCGGGGCCGCCCCCAGGCCCGCTCACGCGGGCCAGCCCCCTCCCAAGGAGGGGGCGTATTCCGAAGGCCGTCTATCGGCGACGGCGACCGCCTCTCACGACACCCATTCGGGCGTTGGCTTC